>QCIZ01000001.1 GCA_003216375.1 Prochlorococcus sp. AG-402-O21
CTGCCGCAGCTTTCTTATCTGCTAAAGCTTTCTTGTCTGCTAAAGCTTTCTTGTCTGCTAAAGCTTTCTTGTCTGCCGCAGCTTTCTTGTCTGCAGCAGCTTTCTTGTCTGCCGCAGCTTTCCTATCTGCCGCAGCTTTCTTGTCTGCAGCAGCTTTCTTGTCTGCAGCAGCTTTCTTCTCTGCTAAAGCTTTCTTCTCTGCTAAAGCTTTCTTCTCTGCTAAAGCTTTCTTCTCTGCCTGAGCTGTTTTCGCTTGCACTTTAAATCCAAAATTTTGCCTATTCAAGCATCCTGATCACAATGATTTTAAAAATATTGGCTAGTTGCAATGAAGTAATGCAATAGATTTCTTTTCTTTTGAATTTATAAAGATCTTTTGCTGTAAATAAGAACGGAGAGGGAGGGATTCGAACCCTCGACAGAAGTTACCTCCTGTAACTCCTTAGCAGGGAGCCGCTTTCAACCACTCAGCCACCTCTCCATTGCCAATACCTTATCAAGTCAACGCTCAAAAAATTTGTATTGTGATCCTCTACAAATTTTAAGCGACCACTCTAGGAAGTCGATTTCTGAAACTGCAAAGAACTTCCCATGGAATTGATCCAGACAAATCGCACCAATTTTGAGGAGATATGCAAATCTCACCATCTGTTCCAAGAAGTGTTAAAACCTGACCTGTTTTAATATCTGGTTTATCAGTTATGTCAAAGACCATTTGATCCATTGCAATTGCGCCTACTTGAGGGACCAAAACTCCATCTATTGAGGCTGATATTTTTCCAGAAAGAGTCCTGCTTACGCCATCTGCATAGCCAATAGCTACGACAGCAAGCTTACTTTTCCTTTGAGTTTTAAAAATATGTCCATACCCCACTCCAATACCTTTTTCAACATCCCTAACCAAAGTAACTCTAGCCTTAACTTTCAAGGCTGGGGTAAGGTTCAAATCAGACTCAAAATCATTTGCGGGAAAGTAACCATACAAGCTAAGTCCCACTCGAACCATATCAAAATGAAGACGACTATCTAAAAGTGTCCCCGCAGAATTAGCTAGGTGTCTGCATAGAATCTTATTTCTTTTGCCTAAATCCTTTAAAACCTTCTCAAATCTATTTAACTGAATCTGAGTGAAACTTATTTGAGTATTATTTTCTAGATCTTTATCAGCAATTGCCAAATGACTATATATACCTTCTAAGGATATATTTTCTAAACAATCAATCTTAGTAATTAATTCTTCAACTTGATTACAATCACAGCCAAGTCTAGCCATGCCCGTGTCAACTTTTAAGTGAATAACAAATTTTTTATGATTATTTTCTGCTATATTATTGCAAATTATAGCCTCACGAATTCCGCTAATCGTGGGAATAAGATCCCAGCAAAAAGAAGCATAAAGTTCTTCTGCATTTATTAGATTTCCAAGAATCAATATATGACACTTCAAGCCAGCATTTCTTAACTGAATCCCCTCTTCTAATGTTGCTACTCCGAGACAATCAGCTCCTCCAATTAAAGCAGCTTTTGCAACAGTCTCTGCACCATGTCCGTACCCATCAGCTTTGACTACTGCCATTAATAAACAATCTGTGCCAATAAAGTTTTTCAAAACTCTTGAATTATTTTCAATAACTTTCGAATCGACCTCAACCCATGCACGACTTCGAGGATCAGGATTCAACACATTTTTAGTTATCCCACCAAAAGTGAACGATCTTTCTCTTTTATTGATCTTTGACATACTCGACATGTAATCAATGTAATAAGGGAAACTACAACAAGGCTCCAATGGCACTAGCATGCCGCTTAAATAGCTTGCTTGCATGGCTCAAGTTCTTGTTCTAAACGCTTCCTATGAGCCATTGAACATCACTTCATGGCGTCGCGCGACTGTTTTAATGCTTAAAGGCAAGGCTGAAAGTCTTGAAGAAGATGCTTCACACAATATTAGGCAAGATGTCAAAGCCCCTACTGTAATAAGATTAAGACAATTTATTAGAGTTCCATATCGAGATATTCCTCTTTCTAGAAAAAATATATTTCAAAGAGATGATAACTGTTGTCAATATTGTGGTCAAAAAAACAAGAAACTCTCAATTGACCATGTTTTACCACGTAGTAGAGGAGGAACCGACAATTGGGAGAATGTGATTACCGCGTGTCTTCAATGCAACGTTATGAAGGGGAATAGAACTCCTGATGAGGCAAAGATGCCACTGAAAACAAAACCCTATAAACCTTTAAATAACATGAGTTTTGAAACTACAAAACAAATTCATTCTGGTCGCCATAAAGAATGGAGTAAATATGTAATTGGATGGGTAGCGTAACTTTTTTTAATCTTCAGATTGATTACTAATTTCTTCCATTTGCCTTCTTTGTTCTTCTGCAATACATGCGTCAATCACATCTTCCAATTGACCTGAAAGAACTTGCTCGAGAGGGAAATTAACTCCTAATCGATGATCAGTTGTTCGATTATCTTTGTAGTTATATGTCCTAATTTTTTCACTTCTATCACCTGTGCCAACCTGAGACAATCGCGCAGATCTTTCCTTTGCATTAGCCTCTGCTATTTCTAATTCTAATAATTTAGCTCTTAAAATCTCCATTGCTCTTTCTCTATTTTGCATTTGAGAACGTTCCTGCGTACAAAAAACTCTTATACCTGAGGGCTTGTGAAATAAATCAATAGCTGTTTCTACTTTATTTACATTTTGCCCTCCAGCACCACCTGATCTTGCCGTACTTATTTCTAGGTCAGTAGATTCTATTTTCACCTCTACTGGATCAGCTTCTGGCATTACAGCAACAGTTGCAGTAGAGGTATGTACTCTTCCTTGAGATTCAGTTGAAGGAACTCTTTGAACCCTATGAACACCTGCTTCAAATTTTAATTGGCTGTAAACAGACTCTCCTTTGACTGAGATAATCATTTCACGAAAGCCACCCATATCAGCTTCTGTTGAACTTATGGGTTTTACATTCCATCCAAGTTTTTGACCATATCTCTCATACATTCTTGCTAAATCGCCAGCCCATAAACAAGCTTCATTTCCTCCTGCTCCAGCTCTTATTTCAAGCATCACACTTCTTTCATCTCTTGGATCTTTGGGCAAAAGAGCCAAAGTCAACTTTTGAATTAATTCATTTTTTGAGAGTTCGAGATTTTGGAGTTCTTCTCTAGCTAAAAGTTCCATCTCTTTATCATCTTTGCTTTCTTTTACTAATCCTTTAGCTTCTAGACACTCTTTTTCTATTATCTGGAGGTTTAAGTAATCATTAACCAAAGGCTCTAAACGGGATCTTTCTCTCGCAATTGTCTCTAATTGTTTTGGATCTGAAGCAACATCTGGATCAGCTAATTGCAACTCCAAGTTTTGAAAACTACTTTTAGCTGTTTCTAGTCGTTTAATTAGGGTTGAAGAATCCATTCTTTTTATTCCCTAAATCTTTAGATCAAACGCTATCAACTTTCTTTTTTTTCTTCTGAAGATTTATCTTTTTGTTCACTTGAATCCGATGGAGCCATACCATATTTTTTCATAAATCTATCTACTCTTCCTTCCGTATCTAAAATCTTTTGAGTCCCGGTGAAGAAAGGATGATTTCCACTCCAAACATCAACCTGAATTTCAGGCTGAGTAGCACCTGTTGTCATGACAACCTCTCCATTACAAATAACTTTTGCTTCTGGATACCAAGTTGGATGTATGTCTGATTTAGGCATGATTAGAAAAGAGCAAGATTTTAGATGAAAAGGAAAATTATCTCTTTGAGAATTGTGGAGCTTTACGAGCTTTTTTGAGACCATATTTGCGTCTTTCTTTTGCTCTAGGATCTCGACTAAGGTGACCCTCTACTTTCAAAGGCTTACGGTTATCAAGTGATAAGTCACATAAAGCCCTAGCAGCACCCTGCTTTATGGCATCAGACTGACCAGTCAATCCTCCACCATAGACATTAACTAAAACGTCATATGATTCACTCAATCCTAAAGTTTTCAAAGGAGCTTTAACAGCAGATATGTAAGCAGGATTAAAATTCAAGTAATGGTCACCAGGGCGACCATTGATGATTATTTCGCCTTTTCCGGGAGTTAATCTAACTCTGGCTACGGATGTCTTACGTCTACCAGTTCCCCAGTAAACTACCTTGTTTGTGGAACTAGTCATTTCGTAACAGATTCAGAATTGAGAGAAAGAATTTTAGGTTCTTGCGCTGAATGAGGATGATCAGAGCCTTTATAAACTTTGAGTTTCGTAAATAATTGCCTTCCTAATCTTGTGTGAGGCAGCATTCCTTTAATTGCCTTTTCAACTATTCTCTCAGGGATTCTAGATTGAAGAGCCTTAAAGGTTTCAACTTTCATACCACCTGGACGTCCGGAATGTCTGCGGTAAAGCTTTTGATCTGATTTTTTGCCGGTTACTTTGATCTTTTCAGCATTGACGACAATAACAAAATCTCCAGTATCTAAGTGAGGAGTAAAATTTGGCTTTGTCTTACCCCTTAAGACACTAGCAACTTCAGTTGCTAGTCGACCAAGAGTCTGATTCTCTGCATCCACCAGAAACCACTGGCGATCTATTGAATCCGGCGATGGAACTGATGTTTTGTTCATTTTCCCTGAACACCTTTAACACTGAATAAGCATTATCGATTTGATAATACTGTTTAAGGAAGTTATCAAGTCAATAAATTGATCTGATTCTTCAGAAGATTGATTCTACACTTTCATGGCTTAAAACTGGCCTTTTTGTTCGTATAAAATTTAAATTACTGATTTAAGAAATGCCCAAATTTTAATTTATTAATCTTGGATTCTTTTAACACTTTTTGACGATTCAAACATTGGGAGAGAAAAGCTTGGAAAAGTGTCAAAACTTTTCTCTTTTGAAAAGATCTTGTCCTCATAACCAACTCTTATCAAACACAAACCATGAGGAGGTGCAGCCTCTTTAACCTCAGAGCGCAAACCCTTTCTCCATCTATATCTAAATTTTTCTAAAGAAAGTCGTTTTTCTCCAACAGCAACTAATTGGCCCATCAAAAGCCTGACCATCCCATACAAAAAGCCACTAGCCTGAATCTCAACTGTGACTATATCCCCATCACGGGAAATCGAAACATCTTGCACTGTGGTCAATGAATTACTTCTATTGCTTCCAGCTTTTTGAAAAGCTGCAAAATCATGTAAACCTAACAAATCATTTAGAGCATGCTTCATTAAATTGATATCCAGTATAAATCTATATTTATGCCAACTTATATTTTGAAGAAAAAGATTTGGATAGGAACCATTAAAAATAGAATATCTATACCTTCTATATTTTGCCGAATAGCAAGCATGCCAATCACTTGGAACACTTACTGCTTCAAGAACTTTAATGGATGCTGGCAGCCTGCCATTCAAGGCTGATGCCCATTTATGAATAGGAATTGGTCCAGAGCAATCAAAATGAACAACTTGTCCAGAAGCATGAACTCCTGCATCAGTTCTGCCTGCTGCTATTGCCTTGACTGGTCTGATTGGATCAAGTTCTGAAATTTTCTCTTCTAAAGTTCCTTGAACAGTTATTGAATCTTTTTGATTTTGCCAGCCTCTAAAACCTGATCCATCGTATTGAATAACAAGAGCAATTCTTTTCGTCAAATTTAACTAAGAAGAAAAAATCTTGATTTACTTTTTTGCAGAATAATGAATCTATACAAGCTCAACAATCGCCATTTCTGAATTATCACCGCGTCTTGGAGTGGTTCTCACGATTCTTGTATAGCCACCTTCTCTATCACCGTATCGCTCTTGGGCCTTTTCAAAAAGTGCATGAACTAATTGCTTATCGTATACATATCCAATAGCTCTTCTTCTTGAAGACAGACTGCCATCCTTAGCTAATGTAATCATTCTCTCAGTTTCATTTCTCAAAGCTTTAGCTCTTGCTTTCGTTGTTGTAACTCTACCTTCACGAATTAGTTGAGTAGTTAATCCTCTTAACAGTGCCTTCCTTTGATCTGCAGGGAGACTCAGTTGTGGAATTCGACGTTGATGACGCATTGTATTAGCCTTGAGATGTGATAGTAATAAAACTGAAAGTCATGCAGAAGTTCTACTTTGTGGAATAGAAATTCCAATTCTCTCTAGAGCTTCAATAACTTCATCAGCAGATTTAGAACCGAAGTTCTTAATTTCCAATAAATCCTCATAACTGAAACCCATCAGATCTGAAACAGAGTTCACTTGGGCACGTTTTAGGCAGTTATAAGCTCTTACAGACAAGTTTAACTCCTCGAGGGGGATTTGGGCTTCAGCTGCTGGCTCTGGCTCTTCAGGAATCTCTTCTACCATTGAGACAGTGGCAAGAGGTTGAAAAAGTTCGATTAATTGATTCGCAGCTTCGGCCAATGCATCGTCTGGAGATGTGGATCCATCAGTGACCAACTCCATTTTTAATCTTTCTCTAGTTGATCCCCCCTCAGCTACAGCGGTTTCATCAATAGTAAAATTAACTCTATTTATAGGCATAAATACAGCATCTATTTGAAGCAAATCAATCGCGCTTGTCTCTTCATTTCTTCTATCAACTGGTCGATATCCAACACCTCTTTCTACATGTATTTCTAGTTCTAAGTTATGCCCCTCCTGAACTGTTGCGATTGGGCGATCACCATCAACAACTTCAACTTGTGATGAGAACTGAATATCCTTTGCTTTAACTTCAGCTGGGCCTGTCACAACAAGCCTTCCTATCTCAAGCTCTGGACTGCGACTATCAACTGAAATTTGTTTACAATTCAGCAGTATGTCTAATACGTCTTCTCTTACACCAGGAATTGTTGCATATTCATGATTAACACCTGCAATCCTTACAGCAGTAACTGCACTGCCTTCGAGTCCGCCCATTAACACCCTGCGAAGGGAATTACCCAAAGTTGTTGCTTGGCCTCTATCAAGAGGTCCGATTAGGAAGACGCCTGTTTGGGAACGATCATTGGCAACTTGATGGTCGATCCTGTCTATCTGGTATTGCAACACGGTCTAATGCGATGTGGAAAAAAAGAAAAGTTCACTCAAGTGAATAGATTTTAAACGCGTCTGCGCTTAGGCCTCCTACAACCATTATGAGGAAGAGGAGTGACATCTCTGATCAAAGTAATTTCAAGACCAGCTACTTGCAACGCTCTTATTGCGGTTTCACGACCTGAGCCTGGTCCTCTTACAAGAACTTCTATTTGACGCATTCCTTGCTCTAAGGCCCTTCGGGCCGCAACTTCAGCAGCGGTCTGAGCAGCAAAAGGAGTACCTTTTCGAGCTCCTTTGAATCCGCTTGCTCCAGCTGATGACCAGGAAATGACTTCACCAGAGGTATCAGTAATTGAGACAATAGTGTTATTGAAGGTACTTTGAATATGCACAACTCCATTTGGAACGTTGCGCTTTGACTTCTTAGAACCGGTTTTCTTTGAGGGTGTAGCCATTAGGCTGTGCTTTATTTAATAAAGATTAAGTAAATTACCAGTTGGTAACAGGAGTCTTAAGAAATTATTTCTTTCTTCCTGCAACAGTTTTTCTAGCTCCTCTGCGTGTACGAGCGTTAGTTCTTGTTCGTTGTCCACGAACAGGAAGGCTCATTCGATGCCTGCGTCCACGGACACATCCAATATCTTGAAGTCTTTTAAGCGCCATTCCTTCCTGGCGCCTTAAATCTCCTTCAAGAGTGAATTCTTCAGTAACAGCTCTGAGCTTCTGAATATCACTATCATCTAAATCCTTTACACGAACATCAGGATTAACTCCTGATTTTTCAAGGATAGCCTGGGCTCTGGTTAAACCAATGCCGTAGATGTAAGTAAGGGCAACTTCTACACGCTTTTCGCGAGGTATGTCGATGCCTGAAATCCGTGCCACTTAGGGATAAATCGAAGAGGACAATGAAAATCATCATAAATTAATGATGACCGTTGTAGAAAAAAGCAAACGAAATAATTAATCGTTAAGACTTCTTCAAAAGTCAGGAATCAGCCCTGACGCTGCTTGTTACGAGGCCTTTTCTTGTTGATCACATAGATTCGGCCTCTACGCCTCACGATCTGATCGTCAGGACTGATTTTTTTGACTGAGGATCTAACCTTCATTTGGTGAGACTCTCCTATTTCCAAACTATAAGTTTACTACATCGTCAGCCTAAAGATTTCTCAATGCATGAAAACACAACATCTATGTCAGCATTACCTTCTATCTCCTCAAGAATACCTTCCTTCTTATACAAATCAATTAAGGGAGAAGTTTTTTCTCTATAAATTTCGAGTCTATTTTTTATGACTTGTTGATTATCATCCTTCCTTCCTCTTTCTAAAAGTCTTTTAATTAAATAATCGTCGGCGCATTTTATTAGTACGACTGCTTCTAAAGGTTGATTTATTTTTTCTAAAAGACTTTTTAGAGAATTCGCTTGATTGACATTCCTAGGGAAACCATCAAGCAACCAACCTTCATTAATATTTTCCAATCTTCCTTCAACAATTGAGAGAACCAATTCATCACTTACTAATTCTCCTTTATTCATAACCTCCTCAGCTTTAAGACCTAAAACGGATCCAGAAGAGACTTCATCTCTAAGTAAATCTCCAGTTGAAAGATGATCTAATCCATACTTCTTGCAAAAAAGATTTGCTTGCGTCCCTTTACCCGCGCCAGGGGGACCAAGGAAGAGTAATTTCTTTTTCATTTAAATAAAAATCATAGTAAAGATTTTATTGACGTACTAATCCTTCATATCTTTGAGAAATTACATAAGTCTGAATCTGCTTAGATGTATCAATTGCAACTCCTACCAAAATTAATAATGAAGTTGCTCCAAGGCCTTGAAAAGTTTGCACATTAGTTGCTCTCTCTACTGCAGCAGGGACAATGGCAACTGATCCAAGAAATAATCCACCTAGTAAAGTGAGTCGATTTTGAACACCTGAAAGATAATTAGCAGTGGGACCTCCAGGCCTTACGCCTGGAATTGCTACACCACCCTTTTTTAAATTAGAAGCAATATCTATTGGATTAATTGTTAAAGAAGCATAAAAATAAGCAAAACCCAAAATCAATGCAAAAAAGGTAATTGCATATGGCCATGGGTTGGATGAACCTGGATTAAGTGAACTAGCAGCCTTAATAAGTAAAGGATTTTGAGTGAAATTTGCGATTGTTATTGGAAGGAAAATCAATGCAGATGCAAAAATTATGGGCATAACGCCACCAGCATTTAACTTAAGGGGTAAATAACTTTGCCTACTTGGCAAAAGTGCTGTTCCTCCCATTTGGCTTTTTGCACTTACGATTGGAATCCTTCTAGCACCTTCTTGAACAAAAATAATACCCACAATAGTAATTAAAAAAACTATCAAAAGAATTATTATCCCAAGAACGTCGGCTCTATCTCCGGTTTGAGCTTTTTCAATAGTAGAGCTAAGTGCCTTAGGCAAAGTCGCAACAATATTCAAGAAAATAACTAAAGAAGCCCCTTGGCCGATACCTTTCTCAGTAATAATCTCACTAAGCCACATGACTATCATAGATCCAGTGACTAATGCCAAGGATGTTTGAATAACAAATTCAGTTTCGCCAAGACCTTCGACTGCATACTGTCTAAGAATCAAAGCAAAAACTGTGCTTTGAACCAATCCCCACCCCAAGGCTACATATCTAGTAATTTGAGCAATCTTCCTTCTTCCGGCCTCCCCTTCATTTTTCTGTAGATCTTCCAATTGCGGTAAAGAGGCAGTAAGCAATTGAATAATTATTGAAGCATTAATAAAAGGAAGAATACCTAGTGCAAAAATACCCAAAGTTGAGATTCCGCCACCTGTGAAAATATCAAGAAATCCAATCAATTGCCCCCCCTGATCAATAAAAGTTTTAAAAGCCTCTCTATCTATTCCAGGCATAGGAATATAAATTCCTAACCGAACTATTAACAATAGACCTAGGGTAGTTAAGACTCTTCCCCTAAGCTCTTCATTACTAAAAAGCTGAGTGATTACTTCACCTGCGCTTGGGTTTCGACCACGACTTATTAACATTTAATAAGGATAATTTATTAGAGGCTAATGTATAAAATCAAATTTTTGATATGGGGAAGTTAGTTATATATCTCACATTTACCGCCGACCTCCTCAATTTTCTTTTTGGCGGATGTTGTGAAAGCAGCAGCTTGAACAGTCAATTTAACTTCTAATTTACCGTTGCCAAGAATTTTTAGAGGATTTTTTGGTTTTGTCAAGATACCCTCCTTGACCAATGAATCAAGATTAACAACAGATCCCTCTTTCAATTCATTCAAACTGGAAACATTGAGGACGGTAAAATTTTTCTGATTGACTATAGGAAAATGCTTTAATTTTGGAACTCTTCTATACAAAGGCATCTGACCACCCTCAAAGCCTGGGCGAGTAGGTCTGCCTGATCGAGATTTTTGCCCCCTCATCCCAAAACCGCAACTAGCGCCTTGGCCAGCAGCTATACCTCGACCTTTACGCATTTTTTTACGTCTAGATCCTTGATTTGACTGAAGAGATTCTAATTTAATAGTCATGATTTTTAAGAATAAATCTGCTCAAGTGAAATCCCGCGCTCTTTTGCTGTGGCTTTATGAGTTCTTAACTCACTTAAAGCAACCATTGCAGCACGAGCATTATTGAGAGGGGTCTTACTACCTAATCTCTTAGCAAGGACATTTTTAATTCCAGCCAACTCTAAGACAGTACGAATTGACCCGCCCGCGATTACACCTGTTCCAGGCGCTGCAGGACGAATTAATACACTCGCTGCTCCATCTCTACCATTAGAGAGAGTTGGAATAGAGCTATTTCGTGTTAAAGGAACACGAACTAAATGTTTTTTCCCATCAGCAACTCCTTTTCGAACAGCACCAATAACATCTCCAGCTTTCCCAACCCCAACCCCAACTTGTCCTTTTTCATTTCCTACTACAACTATTGCCCTAAAACTCATTTTCTTTCCACCTTTGACAGTTTTAGAAACCCTTCTGATTTGGACAACACGTTCTTGCCATTCAGAGTCTCTTTCTTGCCCTCTTCTATCTCTTCTCCCTCCGCGTTTCTCGCCACGATTTCGACGATTATCCTGCCTACCATCTGCGGCAGGAGGGGAATCTGATGATCCTGAGGTTCTTTTACTTGAGGGCTGGTTTTTAGAGTCTGTCATTGTTAAAGCAATAATTAAAAGTTCAAGCCTGCCACTCTGGCAGCTTCGGCTAGAGCTTTAACCCTGCCATGATAGATGTTTCCACCTCTGTCAAAGATAACTTGTTTGATGCCTTTTGATAAAGCTTTTTTTGCAACAAGCTCTCCGACCGCTGTAGAAGCATCGCAACTTGCAGCATTAGATTTCAAAGAAGCTTTTAAGTCTTTGTCTAAGGTTGATGCAGCACATATAGTGCTTTGGGCATCATCATCTATTATTTGAGCATAGATGTGGTTATTAGAACGAAAAACAGCAAGTCTTGGTCGAGCTTCTGTTCCGCTTAAGTTTCTCCTCAAGCGTTTATGTCTTTTTTGTGTCTGTTGTTTTCTTGAGAGTTTTGACATGGCTAAAAAATTTTTAAAAACAAATAAGCAAGATTAAGCTTTGCCAGACTTACCAGCTTTTCTAATTATGTGTTCTCCTTCATATTTGATTCCCTTGCCTTTATAGGGTTCTGGAGGCCTAATTGCTCTTATTTTGGCAGCTTCATTGCCAACTAATTCTTTATCAGGTCCAGTTACTATCACATTTGTATTATTTTCAACTTTAAAAGTTATGCCTTCAGGAGGAACAACTTCAACAGGATGACTATAACCGGCACTAACAACAAGAGTTTTTCCTTTTACTTGAGCTCTTGAGCCAACACCAACAATCTCAAGTTTTTTTGTAAAACCATTACTAACTCCCTCAACCATATTTGCCACAAGAGATCTACATAGCCCATGCATTTCCCTGGACTGTCTCTTTTCGTTTATTGGTTTAACAACAATGGTTTTGTCATCTTTGCTAAGGCTTACTCCATCAGGAAGAGTTCGATGCAGTTCACCTTTTGGACCTTTAACAGTGATAGAAAGTCCTTCAAGTTTTACATCTACCTTTTCAGGAAGGGAGATTGGTTTTTTTCCAGTACGAGACATAATAAATACCTAATCAATCAACAGACATAGCAGAGGACTTCTCCTCCAACACCTTGTTTGCGAGCATCACGATCACTCATGACTCCCTTAGAGGTAGAGATTATTGCAACTCCAAGACCTCCTAAAACTTTTGGTAATCCTCGAGTATTTTTATAAATCCTCAATCCTGGTTTACTCACTCGCTGCATTGAACGAATAATGGGTGAGCGATGCTTACCAGTGTATTTCAACCCAAGAATGAGCTGCTTTCGAAAGCCTTCTCCTTCTTCATTGATTTCTGCAATAAATCCCTCACGCTGAAGCACCTTAGCGATACTAAGAGACATTCTTGAAGCAGGGACTTTGGTTTGTTCATGACGTTTTTCACTTGCATTTCGTATGCGAGTGAGCATGTCTGAAATTGGATCGTGGTTGGCCATAGTATTTAGCTAATCAAACTCATTTTTTACGGAAGGGCATTCCCATTTCACTAAGAAGAGCCTTACCTTGCTCATCAGAGGAAGCACTGGTCACAATTGTGATATCCATGCCTCTAATGGTGTCGACTTTGTCAAAAGTAATCTCAGGGAAAATAAGTTGTTCTTTGACTCCAATGGTGTAATTTCCTCGGCCATCAAAGCTTTTTGGACTGACGCCACGAAAATCTCTGATTCTTGGAAGTGCCAGATTTATGAACCTTTCCAAGAATGCATACATGCGATCACCTCTAAGTGTGACTGCGCAACCAATAGGCATTCCTTGTCTGATTTTGAAAGTAGCAATTGCTTTCTTAGCTCTTGTCACAAGAGCTTTTTGCCCCGAGATTGTTGCCATTTCCTTTAGAGAGGCTTCTAAAGCTTTTGAATTCGTTGCGGCTTCACCAAGACCTCTATTTAAAGTGACCTTCTGCACTTTAGGAACTTGATGAACATTTTTCAGACCAAGATCTTTTAAAAGCTTTGGTCTAATTGTCTCTCGATAGCGGGTTTTTAGTGACATTGTTGGAAAGGATTTAATTCTGGTCTTGGTCAGAATTCAATTGGGAAAAGAAAGTCTGCTTTAGTTAATTCAGACAAAGGAATAGTGAATTAATCAATTAATTCCCCAGTCTTTTTTAATCGTCGTTTCTTTGATCCGTCTTTATCTACAAAAATTTCAACCTTACTAGCAACTTTCTCTTTAGTTGAGTAGATCATTACATTTGAGGCATGCAAGGAAAATTCTTTGGTCTCTATTCGACCAGTTTCTCCTTCCTGTGAGGGTTTTACATGCTTTGTTCTTTGGTTAATTCCTTGTACTAAAACTCTATTTTCATAGGGAAGTGTTTTAAGGACTTCACCGGTTTTACCCTTGTCCTTTCCAGAAATAATCTGAACTGTATCTCCTTTGCGGATCTTCATTTTGATCCGATCAGCAGGAGCTTTGGATTTGTTAATTGCTGGCATGACTAAATAACCTCCGGAGCTAAAGAGACAATTTTAGTGAAGTTGCGCTCTCTTAATTCTCGTGCGACGGGACCAAACACCCTAGTGCCTCTTGGGTTTTGATCATCATTGATAAGAACAGCAGCGTTGTCATCAAAGCGAATTGAATTTCCAGTCTCTCTACGCATTGTTGCTCTAGTACGAACAACAACCGCTTTAACGACATCTGATTTTTTGACTCCCATATTAGGCATCGCATCTTTAACAGAAGCAACAATCACATCTCCTACGTGGGCATAACGACGATTAGAACCCAAGACCCTAATACATTGCAAACGCTTGGCGCCACTGTTATCTGCAACGGTTAAGAATGTTTCTTGCTGAATCATTTTGCAGCCTCCTTAGATTTCATACCCTGAACGAGAACATCTGTAACCGTCCATCGTTTGTGAGCGCTCATTGGAGGAGACTCTTTAATACGAACTCTGTCTCCCACTTTGCAATGGTTTTCTTCATCATGAGCTTTATATCTAGTCGTACGACTAATAATTTTTTGGTAGATAGGATGTGGAAATCTATTTTCCACAGCCACAACTACTGTTTTTTGCATTTTGTCACTGACAACAGTGCCGACCATTTCCTTAAGTGCCATAACTAAAAAATCAAGATGATGTGTTGGAGCGGCTTCGCTCGTTAGAAACCGTTAAAAGTTGAGCCAATTCGGTTCGTGCCTCTTTGAAACGGTGAGTTTTCGCTAGCTGTCTAGTGGCTTGCTTAAAACGAAGATCAAAAAGTTCTTTACGAAGATTTTCAATCTTTTCTGATATCTCGGAATCAGAGAGATTCCTTACATCTTTCGTAGTTGTTTTGCTCATGATGATGACTCCGAATCATCTGCTTTAACTGGCGTTTTAGCAGGTTTATAATTTCCCTTATTGAGATCTTCCTCTAGGGAAATAAATTTTGTTTTTACTGGCAGCTTGTATTGAGCAAGACGCATTGCCTCTTTTGCAATTTCCTCTGTAATTTCGTCACCACCCATTTCAAATAAAATTCGACCAGGCTTAACAACTGCAACCCAAAATTCTGGGTTACCTTTACCAGATCCCATTCTTGTCTCGGCAGGCCTCATCGTTACAGGCTTATCAGGGAAAATACGAATCCAAATTTGTCCTCCCCTTTTTACATAACGAGTCATAGCTCGTCTGCTTGCCTCGATTTGTCTTGAGGTAACCCAACCACAATCTTGAGCTTGCAATGCAAACTGACCAAAAGCGATTTTGTTACCTCTAGTAGCAACGCCGCGCATACGGCCTCTCTGTTGTTTGCGAAATTTGGTTCTTTTGGGACTAAGCATGATTAAAACTCCTTATTTAGCTTCATTAGAACGATCCTCAAATTGTTGAGGTCTTCGATTCCCCCTATTGCGTCTAGGAGTAGAACCAACAGGTAATGGCTGTTCTTCTTTAGGAAGAACTTCTCCTTTAAAAACCCATACTTTGATTCCTAAAACGCCATAGGTTGTACTAGCAACTTTGGTTGCATAATCAATTTCTGCTCTCAAAGTGTGGAGAGGGACTCTTCCTTCTCGTGTCCATTCAGAACGTGCTATTTCAGCACCATTCAACCTTCCGCCTACTTGTATTTTAAGACCTAAGACACCAGCTCTTTGTGCTCTTTGAACAGCCATTCGAATAGTCCGTCTAAAGGCAACACGCTTTTCTAGTTGCTGAGCAATATATTCAGCAAGCAGATAAGCATCTGCATCAACTTTTTCTACTTCAACAACATTAATACGTACTTGTCTATTTCTGTCACCGATTGTTTTTTGAATACCAGATCTGAGTTCTTCAATACCACTTCCCTGCCTACCAACAATTACTCCTGGCCTAGCAGTTTTTAATTCGACCTCAAGCTGATCTGCTTTTCGAGCAATCAATACATCACTTATCCCTGCTGCTCCATACTTTTTCTTGATGAAAGTACGGATCCGATCATCTTCTTGGAGTAGTAAAGGATAAGTCTTACTTGGTGCATACCATTTAGAACGATGCTCTTGGGTGATGCCAAGCCTAATTCCAGTGGGGTGAATTTTATGTCCCATCAGTCTGAGTCCTCAGAATTGGTTGATTGAGTGGCCGAAACAGCAATGCTGATATGGCATGTCTGCTTTTTAATTGCAAATGCTCTGCCCTGAGCCCTAGGCCTATAACGTTTCATTGGTGGTCCCATATCAGCAGTAGCAGTGCTAATCACCAGCGAAGAAGGTTCAAGACCAAGATTGTTTTCTGCATTCGCAACAGCTGATCGCAATACTTTTGTTATTGGCTCAGTTGATCGATAAGGCATGAATTCAAGCATGATCAAAGCATCCCTATAAGTTCTTCCTCGTATTTGATCAAGAACCCGTCGAACTTTTGAAGCTGATCCGCGAATATAACGCCCATGTGCCTGGGCTGTCGTTTTGGTAGATGAATTATTCATGATTAGCGTGTTCCTTTTTTATCTCTGATGTGACCTCTGTAGGTTCGAGTTGGTGCAAACTCTCCTAACTTGTGTCCAACCATTTGCTCAGTTATGAAAACAGGTATGTGACTCTTTCCATTGTGAACAGCAATTGTATGGCCAATCATCATTGGCAGAATTGTTGAGGCTCGGGACCATGTTTTGATGACGGCTTTATCGTCATTGGAGTTTTGCTTCTCGATTTTACGAAGCAAACTGTCTGAAATAAATGGCCCTTTTTTTAGTGAACGTCCCATAACGGTTTAAAAGAATTGGTAAAGAAAGATAGAAATCATGAATCGCGACCTCCTCTACTCCGTTTAGATACCTTGCGTCGTTTTCGAAGAACGTACTTATTACTAGGCTTATTCTTCTTCCTGGTTTTCAAACCAAGAGCAGCTTTACCCCATGGCGTAACAGGACCAGCTCGTCCAACTGGTGCCTTACCTTCTCCTCCTCCATGTGGGTGATCACATGGATTCATAACACTTCCTCTAACTTGAGGTCGCCTACCTAGCCACCTTCTTCTCCCAGCCTTTCCAAGGCTTGTATTTCTAATTTCAGAATTTCCCACCTCTCCAAGTGTTGCGTAGCATTCTTTTCTGACTAAACGAACCTCAGTAGAGGGTAATTTCAACGCAACATAATCTCCTTCTTTAGCCATAACTTGAGCACTAGCTCCAGCTGTACGAACCATCTGTCCTCCTCGACCGGGGTACAGTTCAACACAATGAACGCTGGAACCTAAAGGCATTGAGGAAAGAGGTAAGGCATTACCGGTTTCAATTGGTGCCTCTGGGCCTGAAATAACTTCTTGACCAATCGTTATGCCTGCAGGCGCAAGAATATATCTCTTTTCACCATCAGAGTAAAAGAGTAAAGCAAGTCTTGCATTGCGATGAGGGTCATAATGTATGGCCGAAACTTTGGCCGAAACACCATGCTTATTTCGACGAAAATCAACAATCCTATATAACCTTTTGTGCCCGCCACCTCGATGACGACACGTAATTACTCCTCGGTTGTTGCGTCCTTTCTTTTGATGTTTTGATACGACAAGTGAGCGCTCAGGCTTATTAGATGTAACTTCACTAAAGTCAGTTACGACTCTTGTACGAGTGCCTGGTGTGTAAGGTTTGAAACTTCTTATTGCCATTGTTTTAAGCCTCCTCTGATTCTGGGAACAACTGGATGGTGTTGCCTTCTGCTAAGCGAACCACAGCCTTTTTAACTTGTGGCCTCTTTCCAGAAAATCTACCAACTCTCCTACTTTTCCTTGGAGGATTCATAGTGCTAATACCAAGAACCTTGACATCAAACATTTTCTCTACAGCAGCTTTTATATCAGGCTTAGCTGCTCTTGGATCGACTTCAAAAGTGTACTGATTTAAATCCAAAGCTTTTGTAGCCTTCTCAGTTATTAAGGGACGCTTAATAACATCAGTAAGTCGTTTATCAAAAAATTTAGTCATTACCGTATACCTCCTTAATGGTTGATAATGCGTCTTCACCTATTACCAACGAATTGGCATTCAGAAGGTCAAACACATTTAATTGATCAGCAGCAATAAGCTTGATTTTTTCTAAGTTTCTAATTGAGCGCTTAATAATTTCAGAAGGATGATTGAGAATAATAAGAATTTTGCCATCAGAATCAATTCCAACTCGCTTGAGTACGGCAACAATTTCACTTGTCTTAGGTACTTCAAGTTTTGAGCCAAAGTCTTTAATTATTTTTACATCTGAAATTCTACTCATTAGAGCAGTGCGAAGAGCTAATCTTCGTTCCTTCCTATTCATTTCCAAGTTATATTTCCGAGGCTTAGGGCCGAAAATTACTCCACCCCCTGGGCGAAGAGGCGTTCTAATTGAACCTTGCCTTGCTCTACCAGTACCCTTTTGCTTATAGGGTTTTCTACCGCCGCCTCGAACCTCAGACCTAGTTAAGGAACTTGCAGTCCCTTGGCGGCTGTGAGCTTGCTGGCGCAAAACAGCGCGATGTAATAGATCTGCTGCAGATGATTCCTTGGCAGTTTTCAAATCAATTGATGATTCGCCAGTCTCTTTGCCTTGCCAATCAAGAACAGTACAGTTAGCCATCATTTACCTCCTTGGTGGGTAGAGACGCCAACTCTTTTGGCAGGTCTTATGTTTAGAAGAGATCCAGGCTTACCTGGAACAGATCCCTTTACTACTAGTAAATTGTGATCAGTATCTATCTTTAGAATTTCTAGGCCTCTCGTAGTAACTTTTTTACCACCCATGCGACCAGCCATCCGCTTACCGGGATAAACACGCCCAGGAGTGGTTCCAGCTCCTGTTGAACCTGGTAATCGATGATTTTTTGAACCGTGGCTCATAGGACCTCGGCTAAACCCATGTCGCTTTTGATAACCAGCGAATCCTCTACCCATTGTGTCTCCGCTCACATCAACCTTTTGACCTGTTTTGAAATCATCGACTGTTATTGAAGCTCCAAGTTCAAATTCACCAGAATTTTCAACTCGGTACTCTCGAAGATGACGCAAAAGGTCATCTCCTGATTTTGCAAGATGACCTTTTGAAGGCTTATTGATAAGTTTTTCGCGAATTAATTGAAAGCCTATTTGCACAGAAGCATAGCCATCTGTATCGGCAGACTTCAATTGAGTGATTCGACAGGGACCCGCTTCGATCAAAGTGACTGGAACGGCTCTGCCTTCATCATCGAAGAGTTGGGACATACCCAACTTCTTACCTAAGATTCCTAAAGACATTGATTTAAAAAAACGCCAGCTAAAAGGTCTATCTATTCGAAGAAAGACTTAGATCTGAATTAAATCGCCTATCTAGCCAAAAAAGTTGAAATTAATTGAAGTTCAATTTATTTGGAAAATGCTAGCGATCATCAGCTGGCTGAGACTTTTCTAAACTTCTAACAAAGTTCAAATAGTATCTCGACAGAAGGAAATAAATTCTTCTGTACTGGCCAAAAAGACTAAACGCAAACGCTCAGTCTGCTCAAGCATCTAGAGGCCCGGCTAGCGGGCGGGCATAGAAAAGCTTTAGCAACTTATAAGATTACACTATTAAGGTCAATTTTGTGTGATGCTTCAATTGAACAAGATAAAGAATTTGATTTAAGAATGCCTTTATTACTCTCTGGTCAGAAATTTCGCACTGATCTTGAATCATTTGGTTGTCTTGCCATCCTTAGTCCATTAGAAGGAGGAGCGGAAACTCGTTTACTTCGAAGACTTAGAGCTAGCGGGTATCAAACACAGATAACTTCCGCTAGAGGATTAGGAGATCCAGTTGTCTTTCTTACACAATTACATGGAATCAGACCACCACATTTAGGACATCAAAATGTTGGGAGAAATGGGGCCTTAGGTGAAGTTCAACAAGTTATTCCTCAATTAAATGAATTGTTAGTCGAAGATAAACCCTTGGTCCTATGGCTATTAGAGGGTCAAGTTTTATCCAAGTCAGAACTATTAGCAATAAATAATCTGTGCCAAAAAGAACCTCGAATCAAAATTGTTATTGAGATGGGAGGGGCTCGAAGTATTCAATGGCAACCATTAAATGAATTTATCAATAGAGATTAGAACTTCATCAAAGTGATTACTCAAAATTCGATTTGCAATTCTGAAGCTCTCAAAAAAGGTAACTGGGTAAAATTAATTTGTGGCGCAAGTAATCAAGACTTACCTTCAATAACTGACCTTTGCTCAATTTATGGAGCTGCAGGGGTGCATTGCATTGACCTCGCTGCTGACGAAGCTGTTATCCATGCAGCTCGCGATGCTATTGATTGGGTTTTCACAACTTATGGAAAAAAACCTTGGCTGATGATCAGCTTAAGTGATGGAAAAGATGCGCATTTTCGCAAAGCTTGGTTTAATCCAGACCTATGTCCTTCGAATTGCTCAAGACCCTGTCAAAGCATTTGTCCAGCTCATGCGATTGAAAAAGAAGGTGGTGTAAAGGCTAATAAATGCTATGGATGTGGCCGATGTATTGATACATGCCCATTAGGAATCATTCAAGAAAAGGATCGAAGATTAACTCTGAAAGATTTTGCTCCATTATTAACAACTATCAGACCGGATGCAGTAGAAATTCATACTGCTCCAGGAAGAGGAAAAGAATTTGAACAAACAGTCAAGGAAATTTTTAAAGTCGATGTGCAATTAAAGCGACTATCTGTCAGTTGCGGCTTACAAGGGCATGGAGTGAACCATGAAAAATTATCAGAAGAACTTTGGCTACGACATAAATTCCTAAGAATGCATAATCAAAAACCTCTTTGGCAACTTGATGGGCGCAGGATGAGTGGAGATCTTGGAGCAGGTGCGGCCAAGATTGCCGTAAAACTTTGGGAAAGAATACGCCCAATAGCACCACCAGGTCCCTTGCAACTTGCAGGAGGGACTAATGAATCGACCATCAAGTACCTCCCAGAGACCAATGGACCTGACGGAGTTGCTTTTGGAGGTAAAGCAAGAAAAATAATCCAACCATGGTTAGAGGAGGCTCAACGCAAACAAATTAGTCTTAGAGATTGGCCAGAGGGGTGGGAAGCAGCTCTTTCAGAAGCAAAAAAGCTAGTAAATCCTTGGCTCACAAGAAAATCTTCATAATTGAATGTTCCTAACCAAATCAGTCATACAAAAGCATCACTGAGGTTTTATTAAGAAGAAATTTTCCGATTAACTAAAAAAAGCTTGATAAGGACATGACAGGATTGAATCAAATATGCAATTATTTAAGAGAAAGATCCCAAATCTGTGGCTATCAATTGCAAACATAGATCTGGAACAATGGGCCGTCGCCAAGTGGTAAGGCATCGGGTTTTGGTCTCGACATTCCTAGGTTCGAATCCTAGCGGCCCAGTTTTGAACTTTTAGTGAGAGAAGAACCGTTACTTATTCTTGATTTTGATGGTGTCATAGTTGACGGAATTCAGGAGTATTGGGCAAGTTCTCGTCAAACTTGTCTAAATATCATTTCTGCTAAAGAAAAAGAAATTATTTCTCTTCCTAGAGAGATTCCCTCAGCTTTTAAGACCATGAGACCCTGGGTTCATCATGGTTGGGAAATGGTTATCTTGGCCGCTGAATGTTCTGATAAAACTAGTAAATTAAATTTAAAAGGTATTGAAAATTTCTCAAGCAATTATTCAATAGAATGCTCTTTAGCACTTGAGAAATGGGGTTGGACGCCTTCTCAATTACAAGAAGCTTTAAATCAAACTCGAAGAGAAGCAATATCAAATAATTTCAATCAATGGTTAAATTATCATCAGCCCTTTCCTTTAGTTATTCAACATCTCAAGACACTTGAAAAGGAAGACATTGAATTTGCTGTTTTAACAACAAAAAGTATTGAGTTCACAAAAAAACTTTTGAATTGTTTCAACCTTCAACCCAACCTTGTTTTTGGTCACGAATCAGGAAGCAAAATCGATGTTTTGAACCAACTCTTGCATAAAAGAATAATTAGAGGGTTTATTGAAGATCGCAGAACTACCTTAGAAAAAGTCTTGGAAGATCCAAACTTAAAATCTATCCCTTGTTACTTAGCAAGCTGGGGATACTTAAAACCTCAAGATCGAAACAATCTTCCTTCTGGTATCAAATTATTAAATTTAGAAACTTTAAGAGAACCTATTTCGAACTGGTCTTGACTAAATAGCGTACGTCTGTACTATCGGTTTAATTGCTATTCGTTGAGGACCTGAGTACTTAATCATCAATCCCAACGTCTATTGTTTTCCCTCTGAATTAAAGTTATTTGTCATGTCAAACGAAGGTAAGTCACTCCAATCAGCTGAATCTAAGAAAATAGACGCAAAATCTGGAGAAAAAGAAAAAGCATTAAGCTTAGTGGTTGGGCAAATAGAACGCAATTTTGGGAAAGGTTCGATCATGCGTCTTGGAGACGCCTCAAAAATGCGAGTAGAAACTATATCTACGGGTGCTTTAACTCTTGATTTAGCTCTAGGTGGCGGCTATCCCAAAGGACGTGTAATTGAAGTTTATGGTCCCGAAAGTTCTGGGAAAACAACGCTGACATTACATGCCATAGCAGAGATCCAACGTAACGGCGGAGTGGCTGCATTTGTAGATGCAGAACATGCTCTTGATCCAGTCTATGCAGCTTCTCTTGGCGTTGATGTAGAGAATCTTCTCGTATCTCAACCCGATACTGGAGAGATGGCATTGGAAATCGTTGACCAACTTATTAGATCTGCTGCAGTCGATCTAGTTGTTGTTGATTCCGTCGCTGCACTTACACCCCGTTCAGAGATAGAAGGAGAAATGGGTGATCATTCAGTAGGAGCACAAGCTCGTCTAATGAGTCAAGCAATGAGAAAAATTACTGGAAACATTGGCAAGTCAGGTTGCACAGTAATTTTCTTGAATCAATTACGTCTAAAAATTGGTATTACATATGGGAATCCAGAAACAACAACTGGTGGAAACGCTCTTAAATTTTATGCCTCTGTAAGATTAGATATTCGTCGTATTCAAACGTTAAAGAGAGGAACTGAAGAATATGGAATTCGTGCAAAAGTGAAAGTCGCAAAAAACAAAGTTGCACCTCCATTTCGAATAGCCGAATTTGATATTCTTTTTGGAAAAGGAATTAGTACTCTTGGTTGTCTTCTTGATTTAGCCGATGAGACTAATGTTGTTACTCGTAAAGGAGCTTGGTATAGCTACGAAGGTGACAATATCGGGCAAGGACGAGACAATACCATTACTTGGCTTGAACAAAATCCTGAATCAAAAGAAATAATTGAAAAATTAGTTAAAGAAAAATTAACTGAGGGCTCAGAAGTAAGTGCTAACTCAATGAGACCATTAGCCGCAGCTGCTCGACATGCTTCAACACGACCAAACCTAAGCCAAGTTTCAGCGAACGGTTAAAGGGAAAAAATATATTTGGCTTTATCTAATATCTGCAGGAATCCACCACCCTGCAGCAGGTCCAATAAAGCGAACAATGATCCAAAGAATAACCAAAGCAGCAATACCTACCCATCCCGCACGAATGCTTAATTGTATAAATTGATCTCTTTGCGCTTGCGTGACAGGGAACCAAGAGACAATGCGAGGTGACTCATTCCTAGAATTTTTCTTACTACGAGGTTTTAAGCCTTGTTCAGATCTTCGGCGTGCTTCTCCCATTCTAAAAAAACAATATTTTTTAATCTAAGAGATTGATTTTAATAAGGCAATAAACGCTCTAAAGCGACCCATGGTTCAAGAGCCTCGAATATTAGTTTTCCCCAACTTCTATAGTGCATGCGGCCGTCAAGTATGGCAACTCGAGTATCTTTACCCCTAATAATTGCAAGCGATTGAAGAAGGGTAGCAAGGGTTTCTGGAAAAAGGAATTCTCGAAACCAGTCACGACCTTGATGCTTAAGCATTTCAACTTTAGCGGCTATCCAGGGTGACTCTAAAGTCGGCAATGGAATTACTGGGAAAATCAATTGATCTGGTATTGGCAAATTGTACTGATTAATAATCCACCAATTACAGCTACAACAAATAATCCCATTAGTTTCAATATTAGTAGTTTCATGAACGACTCTCAATCCAAATTCTCCAGCCAATTCACTAGTTATCTGAAGTCGTAATTGCAAATCATCTACTAAAACAATAGTTGGATGAGTACGACCAAGAATTAATCTTTGACACTGTCTTATAATATGGCGATAAAAATGAGACGTATTTGGTAAAGGTTGTCTTTTAGGGACAAATAAAGGAGTAGGTTCTTGATCAAATTTATTTCCTAAATGCACCTTTACATCGAAAGTAAATTGTGTTTTATTTAAATCTAAAAAGAAAGAATCACTTTGATCTGAGTTATTCAGCATCAAAAAAGAATTTTTTGATAGCAGACCTGAGAGAGTTTGCAAAGGCAGCAAAGGCTGAATATACCAATCCCAACTAAGTTTTCGATTATCTAGTTTCGCCCATGTTACCCATTCATTGTTGACGATATTAAGAGCTCGTTTCCAAGGCATTGCCGAAGGCAAGTCATCTTTGAGAATTTCTTTTAATGATAAAAGTTCCCTATATTCAATTCTTATGACAGCATCAGAACTTACAGAATGACTGAAAAGACTTTGACTTAGACGCTCATGGACTTCAATAATTGGAGCTTCAAAACGTGCGTGAGAAGCAATTAAATCTTCCCAATCTTTTGGAGTTATTTTTATAGACATAGATTCTCTAAGCTCACTAGAAATAAACTCAGATTCAGGAAATATTAGTTGGCGATTGTTTAACAAATCTTTTTCATTCGCAGAAACAAGATCTTGGTATCTTAGAACCCAAACTTTTTTATCTGAGGGAGTTAATTCAATTCCTTCTACATAATCGAAATCTAATCGACTAGATCTTAACTTTGGCAATTCCACTTCAAACAAGTGTCGATATTGTCTCTTTGAAAGAACAAGAGCAATATTATTATTATGCAAACAAAGTGGAATCAAAAGGCCAGGCCACCAAAAATTTCTACTGTCACTTGATAGCTGAATAAAAGTATTATCTTTACGACTTAAGCTTCTAGATATCAATCTTGTTAGAGTCAAATTATGAGGCCATAGAGCAAGATTCTGTTGATAGTATTTTTTCAGATGTTTATGTGAATTCACCTCAAGCATTAGTAGTACCTTTTATCAATAAATTCTTTTAATCATGTTGCCCTATCAATAAAGATATAGAACAATACTATTTATGGAGCTTAAAACAAAACCCTCTGAAAATATTGGAATTGTTGGATTAGGTCTAATTGGAGGATCCTTAGGCTTAGATCTCCAAAAGCTTGGGTATACAGTTTATGGGATTACTCATCGAGAAAAAACTGCACAAAAAGCCAGAGCAAGAAAACTAGCCCAAATTGTGAGTACCGATCCAAGTGTATTAAACAATTGTTCTCTCATTTATATTGCTTTACCACTTGAGCAGCTACTAAATCCTTCAACAGCTTTAGTTAATTCCATTCCTAGAAATTCTGTTGTTACTGATGTTGGATCTGTAAAAGTCCCTATTTTAAATACTTGGAACAAGCTACATCGACGTTTTGTAGCTAGTCATCCGATGACAGGGACGGAGGAATCTGGCGTGAACGCAGGTCGACATAATTTATTTAAAAATAAGCCATGGGTCGTAACCCCAAGCAAAGAAACTGATCAAAAAGCCCTCGACATAGTGCACAAAATTGCTTTATCACTTGGGAGTCAATGGATAAGCTCTGAAGCTCAAACACATGATGAAGCTGTTGGCTTGATTTCACATTTACCAGTTCTAATTAGCGCGGCATTGCTCCAAACACTAACTACAGATGTAAAGCCTTCCTTATATTCACTTGCAAAAAGTATCGCATCCACTGGATTTACTGATACATCTAGGATAGGAGGTGGCAACCCAGAGCTAGGCGTCTCTATGGCAAAATTTAACAAAAAAAATATAGAGAGACATTTGGCCTCTTATAGACATTCTCTAGATCTTTTTGAAAAATATTTACTTGAAGAGAACTGGAGTGAACTTGAAAAAATACTAATCAATACTCAGAAAGAAAGACAAAATTTTATGTAAAACCTACTAATTAGAAACAGGGATATTCAAATATCTCCCTTTACATTCCATTAGTTGTCTGACAACCATCATCGCTGATTGGCTGACGCCAGCTGTACCTTCACCGGGATAAATTGAATCTCCACAAAGCCATAAACCTCTGAGAGGGGTTCTACTTGACAAGCCAAAAGGGCCAAATTGATCTGGATGTTGACCAAGGCCACCGACTATGCCACCAGGACGGCCTGTCCACTTTTCAAAGCTTCTTGGGGTTGAAAGTTCTTGATGATCCCAACTCGTCTCTAGCAAATCAAACTTTTTATTTAAAATACTTCTAATCTGTTTTGATATAATATTTTTTTTTCTTGCATAGGATTGACTATCTAGGTTAGACCATTGATCAATATCAACAAATATACTTGCAATTAAAGTAGCCATTCCAGCTGGTGCACGCTGATCATCTTCCATGCTTATAGAAATAAATAAAGAGCCAAAATTCTCATCGAAGATTTGCATATGCCCTGGACAATCAACTGGCAAGTCAGAACGATGGAGAGCTCCGTAAAATACAAGAGCACCACTGGGCTTAGGTAATTTTTTTATAGTTTCCCGATAAGTTGTGGATAAACCTCCATCAATAGGAATTAAATCTAAAAGAGATTGAGGAGGCAAGCTAAAAACAATATCTGATGCTTTTAGCTGTATCAAATTCTTTCTTCTATCAATTACATTGACATCAAAAATATTTAATTTTTTTTTATTTAATATTTTGGTCACTCTATGACCAATCAAAAGGCTTCCACCATCACTCAAAAAACTATCTTTCAACAAATCGCTAAGAATTTGCATTGATCCATGAAGATGCCATAGACCTCTGGGGGATTGGGCCATTTGCAGAACAGTTGCACCGTATAAAGCTGCCGTTCTACTTGATGGCTCTTGAGAGTAAAGTTTTAATTGAAGATCTAGAAAACTTCGTAGACGTCTATCTTTGTGACAACCAGTTATTATAAGCAAGTCTGCAATAGTCAACTTACTCAACAAACCTGTTAAAAGATTTGAAGGACGTATGGCTCTAATGAATTGACTTAAATCCCAAAAATTTCTTACAGGAAGTATTGGATCTCTTTCTACAAATCCCCAGTTACTTTCGTGAATTTTTGAACACAATGACCAGAAGATTTCACTCCCAGGGAACTGTTCTTGTCTTTCTTTCTGCCACCTCAATGGATCATGCCAAAGATTAATTGGCCTGCTCCCATCACCAAGTACAACTGAACACCCAGGATCTAAAATTTTCGCATCAGGTAAAGGAATATCTAAATAATTAAACAAACGATGATGAATTCCTCCCCTCTCAAGGCCTGCAACTTGAGTAGCCCCTACATCAAAGGTATAAGAACCTCTTTTAAAAGTTCCTGCACAACCACCTAATTGACTATGTGCTTCTACCAAAGTTACCTTGTAACCTTCTTTGGCGAGAAGAGCAGCTCCTGTTAAGCCAGCTATCCCTCCCCCTACAACAATGATAGATTCTTCAGACATAAAAAATTGTCAAGCGAGAATACGGTGAATGGAGGAATTAATCCAAAAGGCTCTTTCCAGTTCAAATAAAGTAAGCCAAAACTCATTAATAGAAAAAATAAGTCCGGTAGGCGGGGGTTGTATCCATAAAGCTTGGTGCATTGATTTCCAAAATGACAAGAGAGTTTTTGCCAAATCAAATCACATTGACAATATTAATATGTTTAAGTTCGAACGTGAGTGTCTTTCCATTCTAAAAAAATTTGCTAATAGATCGTATATCTGGGTTCCTGAAACACTTGACCTCATAAGTTATCAAAATATATCTATACTTTTTTTAGAATGGATAGATCTCAGACAAAACCAACAAAATCTCCTTGGGAAAGGCTTAGCACTACTGCACAAATCCTCGAGTGAATGGAGCCAAAAAAATTTCGGATGGGAAAAAGAAGGTTTTATAGGTTCTAACACTCAAAGAAGAGGGTGGGAAAGTAACTGGGGCGAATTCTTTGCCAATTATCGTCTTAGGCCACAACTTATACAAGCAAAAGCATGGGGGGTTAGAGTTGAAGATTATGAGGATGTTTTAAAATATTTAAGCTCATATCTAAATAATCATCAACCAAAAATCTCAATAGTGCATGGTGATCTATGGTCAGGTAATTGTGGAAGTACTAAAAATGGTTTAGGAAGTCTTTATGACCCTGCTTCTTATTGGGCTGACAGAGAAGTTGATATTTCAATGACTAAATTATTTGGTGGTTTTAATGAAGAATTTTATAAAGGTTACGAAGAGATTTGGCCACTAGATAAATTTTCAAAAGATAGAACTGATATTTATAATCTTTACCATTTTCTTAACCATGCAAATATGTTTGGTGGATCATACAAAGAAAGTTCATTGAAAATATTAAAAGATCTGAGATCTCGTGTTTAACGAAACCTCAGATCTTTTGTTCTTTTCTTATTTATTTATCCTAGATACTCTTTTTTAAGATTTTGAACTTTATCAAAAACGGCTGTTCTTTTTTCACTTGTAGTTAAATTTTGCCAACTCCACTGGCCTAAAACTACTATTCCAAGAAGTTCTAGTAAACCGGGGAGAATTGGGAAGAAATTAACTGTATCAATAACAACCTTGATTAATACTTGAGCAAGCACAACCACAGCAATGATTCCTGCGGCCTTGCCATACTTACCCATCTGGGTCCAATCAATTTTGCTCAATGATTCATTAACTTTCCCCATTACATCACTGTAACGTTCCGAAAAATTAACACCTTCAGTTTTCCCTCCCTTTGATTCATCTTTAGAATCAGGATTTACATCAGACATGAACACAAGCGACTAAGCAGATATGGACCGAGCGTATCGAATTAATTTGATAAATGCCATAGGCTTTATAGAGATAAGTCCGAACCAAAATAGAGAGGATGCCGAATCAAATGACTTTTTCTTATGAAAATTCCCAAATATATTGAGTTCCATAACGAGACAAATTATGTTCTCTGTAGATTTTTAAAGGCAGCGGAGCCAGCAGAAGGCTGCGCTATATTAATAGGTCAGAAAAAAACCTCCACAACAGATAAAAAAAATTTTTGGAAAGTAACGCACATATGGAATTGTCGTAATATATGGGGGCAACCAGAATCGCAATTAATTGATCAGAAGATAAAAGTTTTTTCTAATCAAAAAAATATTCAACTATCAAAAAATACTCGTTTTGAAATAGACGCTAAAGATCAAATTGCATCTCAAAAATGGTCAAGAGAGAATGGTCTAGAAGTTTTATGCTGTGCTCACTCTCATCCTTCAGGTGAAAACAAACCGTCAGAAATAGATTTATTATTACACCAATCTCCTGGTCTTATGGTTATTTCAAATAAGTATGGAGACTTAAAGGCATGGTGGATCACAAATAAATTAAACTTTCATAACGTGAAAATTGAAATTTTTTCTTTAACGTAAATTAATCAAGAAAGATTTGATTCATGGAGCAAAGCCAGAATGAAGCAAATTTAAATCTCGATGAACTTGCTAGGTATGCAAGACACATAAGTCTTCCTGAAATAGGTATCACAGGGCAAAAAAAATTGAAGACAAGCTCAGTTGCTTGCATTGGGACAGGAGGACTTGGATCTCCACTTTTAATTTATCTTGCTGCAGCTGGAATTGGACGTATCGGAATAGTTGATTTTGATGTAGTTGAATACTCAAATTTACAAAGGCAAATCATTCATACTACAAATTCAATAGGTCTATTAAAAACAGATTCTGCCAAACAACACATACTTAAAATAAATCCTTCTTGTCAAGTTGATTTATTCAATCAAAAGCTAACTAGTTGTAATGCTTTGGAGATACTTAGAACTTATGACGTGATATGTGATTGTTCGGACAATTTCCCCACTCGCTATCTAATTAATGATGCTTGCATAATACTGAAGAAGCCTAATATATATGGTTCAATTGCAAGGTTCGAAGGTCAGGTAAGTGTATTTAATTTAAAGGAAGATAGTCCTAACTATCGAGATCTTATTCCAACACCACCTCCACAAGAGTTAATTCCGTCATGCTCTGAAGCTGGTGTCATGGGAATTCTGCCAGGAATTATAGGTACAATTCAAGCAGCAGAAGCCATAAAAATAATCACTAATATTGGGTTTCCACTAAACGGAAGGATACTCATTTTTAATGCATTAAAGATGAGCTTTAAAGAGCTAACATTGAAATCCAGTCCAGAGAATAGAAATATCAGTAAACTAATAGATTATACAAGCTTTTGTGCAGAAGTTAAAGTCAAAAATGAGGTCGATTTAAATATAAAAAGTATTTCAGTTAAGGAATTAAAGACACTTCTTGGTCAAGCATCTAAAGAAACATTATTAATAGATGTTCGCAATCAAATTGAGCATAATGAATGTTCCATTTCAGGCTCAAGGCTCATACCCCTTAATACTATTGAAAGTGGGGAATCCATCAATGAAATTAAAGTTCTTGCCGCACAAAAGAATCTTTATGTATTTTGTAAAAGTGGAAAAAGATCATTGCGAGCATTAAGGCTTTTAAAAAAGCGTGGAATTCAAGGTACAAATATTGAAGGAGGTATTGAAGCCTGGAATAAAGAAAATATTAATTAGAGCTAATAATCTACTCCCCTCTTTAAATCAACTCCTTTTTCTGCATAGTGCTTATGACAAACCATCTCAGAATGAACACTTGCTAAATCAAAATATATAGGTTGGTTTTTACATCTCCCTGTAATAATCACTTCAGTCTCTGAGGGCTTCCGCAACAATGTTTGAACAATAGGCTCAACTGGTAGGAGTTCCAAATCAACGGTTGGATTTAACTCATCCAAAATCACAGTCTTATAAAGACCACTGGAAATCGCTGCCCTTGCAATTTCCCATGCTCTTTCAGCTTCTACATAATCAATAGGCTTTTGCTGGCCCCTCCAAACGATCGCATCTCTACCAGATCGAAGATGGTCTACTAAATGAGGATAACTTTCTCGAAGAGCTGCAATTGCAGCATCCTCTGTGTAACCACTACCACCCTTAAGCCATTGCAAAATTAATACACGATGACTTTTGTCCTGACTAATTCCTCTGCCAATAGCTTGTAAAGCTTTACCCAAAGCACTAGTTGATTTGCCTTTTCCTTCCCCGGTATATATTTCAATTCCGCCAATATTATTCTCAAAAGGGGTTGCCTCGTTATTAATCTCAGGGCGTCTGTGAGCTCTCATTTCAGAATGAAGTTCCGCAACTTTAATTAGAGGGTTTGGTGCAGCTCTTCCAGTGACGATAATTTCCATACCGTTTGGTCTTGCAGTAAGTGTTTTAACAACTTCTTCAACAGGCAATAATCCCAAATCCAAAACAGGGTTCAATTCGTCTAGAACAACAACTGAATACAGGGCACTAGCAATTGCCCCCTTTGCTATGTCCCATCCTCTTTGAGCTTCCTGATAATCAAATTTAGTAGATTGATCGGCGTTAAAAAATTCACCCCTGCCAGTCCTAACTTGATCAATCAGGTGAGGGAAGCCTTGCTGCAATGCATCAATTGCTGCATCTTCGTCATAAGAGCGACCAGGTCCTTTCAAAAATCTAAGAAGTAATACACGTGTTTGTCTTTTCTCACATATACCCAGACCTATAGTTCGCAAAACCACCCCCAAAGCTGCTTGGCTCTTACCTTTCCCTTCTCCGTCATAAACATGTAATTGTCCGTGACTACGTTCCTGGCTTTCCGATGCTGTCGTAATTCCTATACCGTTTGATACCACGATCGATAACTCTGCTTCTTATGTATGCAACTTAACTTCTTCTCCATTAGACGTCATAGAATATGCAAAATACATACAAAGATAAAAGAGTTTAGAAATTTGAATTCAACCAAATTAATGATCTTTTAGAAAAGTGTTTTTTAGTCAACTGGAATCTTTAACTGAATCAGAACTGGAGCAATTAAAATTGTTGAGAGAGTTTATTAAAGATATCAATACGGCTTGTGTTGCATTCTCTGGGGGCGTTGATAGTTCTTTAGTAGCAACAATCGCTCAAGAACAACTAAGTTCAAAAGCCTTTGCTGTTACAGGTGTCTCTCCTTCCTTAGCCCCATATTTACTCAAGCAAGCTCGTCTTCAAGCAGCTTGGATTGGTATTCGTCATGAAGAATGCAAAACCAATGAAATCAATGAGCCAAATTACTTTAAAAATCCTGAAAATAGATGCTTTGCGTGCAAACAAGAATTGCACAAGCATTTAAATCAAATATCTAAAAGATTCCATAATGCTCAAGTGCTTGATGGAGTTAATTATGACGACCTTCAGGACTATAGACCAGGCATTAAGGCATCTAATCAAGCAGGAGTAATATCACCTTTGGCCGAATTGAAAATAGATAAAAAATCAATTCGTTCGATTTCCAAATCATTAGGGTTACCTTGGTGGGATAAACCTGCTCAACCATGCTTAGCCTCTCGCATTCCTTTTGGAGAAGAAATCAGTTCAAAAAGGCTTGAACAAATTGCCTTAGCAGAAGAATGGATTATTAATCAAGGTTTTTCTAAAGTACGTGTAAGAAGTCAGGGCCTATCAGCCAGAATCGAATTACCCGCAAATGAAATAAATAACTTTCTGAAAATTATTGAAAGGAATCAATTAATTGAATATTTCTTATCTTTAGGTTTTCATTCCATTAGCTTAGATCTAGAGGGTTTGATTAGTGGGAAACTTACTAGAGATATAAAGAAGAGCACTTAAAGATAAACTTTATATCAAAATGGTTTTGGAATTACTTTAATTGTGGATTGTATTTAGGGTTTACGATGCAAAGCTTGGATTCCTGAAGGAATCTCTCTCGCGATATTTTTAAAAGAGCAATTCTTAGCCAAAAAATCTTTAAAAAGTAACTTACAAGCCTTTTCAGGCATCGTATGGTCACCACAAGTGAATACATCAATGGCTGCATAACCAATTTCGGGCCATGTATGTATTGATATATGAGACTCAGCCAATAAAGCCAGTCCTGTAACCCCCTGAGGTTTAAAACTATGTGTTACCAAATTTATGAGTGTTGCACCAGCAACTTTGGCCGATGATGTAATAGTTGTCCTTATAAAAGCTTCATCATTAAGCTTCGCATGATCACATTGGTAAAGTTCAAGTATGCAGTGCCTACCTATATTCTCACTAGAATTAATATTTATAGTTTCGATATCCTTTGACTCCAAAGAGTCATTCCATCCAGGATTTGGATGCAATTCTGGGAAAAAAGGTTCCATAATCTATCCAAAAAATCATTTCCACAATAACCGACCAATAGTTTTAAGAAAAAGAATCTAATTGCATTAATTGTGAGTTTTGTACCCATTCACCTTCAAAAGATTCTAAATGTGTTGCACTGATTAAACACTGATGTTTCTCACCAACAGCATCTAAAAGCAATAATTGTCGTTTTGGATCCAACTCAGCCAAAACATCATCTAAAAGCAAAATTGGAGATTTGCCATAAACCGTTTTAATTAATTCTAATTCTGCCAATTTCAAAGCCAGCACAATAGTCCTCTGCTGCCCAGCAGACCCAAACCGTCTAGCATCTACCCCATTTACTAAAAACTTTACATCATCACGATGAGGACCCACTCGACAATTACCCGTAATCTCTTCCTCAGACCTCATTTCTAAAAGTTGACGTTCAATATTCTCCCTCCAAAGCCTTTCACTCTCTTCACCTTCAAGTTTACTACCCGGTAAATATTTGATATTCAGATTCTCCTTACTATTACTTAAATGTTCTTGCCAGCTTGAAGCTAATGGAAGTAGACGATCTAAAATACGCCTACGTCTTCTATGAATTCTTGTGCTTACCAAAGCCATTTGCATATCATAAGAATCTAATAAGGTATTTTGATCCTTGTTCGATTGAATACTTAAATTGCGCCAAAGCTGACTTCTTTGCCGAAGCAATCTGGAAAACCTTCCAATCAAATCAGAATAAATAGGCTCTAGTTGTTGAACAATTCTATCCAGCCAATGTCTTCTAAGAGCAGGTTCTCCTCTAATTAGTTCTAGATCAAGAGCACTAAAACCTACACTTCTTATCGGTCCAATCAAATCAATTTGACGAGTTAAAAGTTTCTCATTTTTATAAGCTTTTCTCCCACCTTTTCTATTTAATTCTAAAGAAACTTTTTGATCATCTTCAATCATCGCAGATACGCAAGCCTGATCTTGGTTCCAATAAATTAAATCCTGGTTTCGATTAGATCGATGAGAACGTAAACTTGATAGAAGCTCTACGGATTCAAGAAGATTAGATTTACCAACTCCATTTTGACCTATTATTATCAACCGATTTTCAGTTAACTCAAACTGAAAACATCGATAATTTCGAAAATTATTAAGTTCTAACTGGTGAAGTTGAATGTTTCTTTATGGAAATTGTATGTAAGCTAATTTTAATGAGGTCTCAGTATTTGGCCTTTTTTATAACAACCCATTTTTGGGCATGTAGCTCAGTTGGATAGAGCATCAGATTCCGGTTCTGAGAGTCGGGGGTTCGAGTCCCTCCATGCTCGTAAAATTAATTTTTTCAAAGTCTAAATCCCATTGTTTTGATTCCATTTGGATCTAATAAAAATCCATTAGCTTTTAATGGATTAATTGAAATTAATGGAGCAGCAACTGAAATACTACAGCCAGGCAACTCCCGTCTAATAATTTCAATTGCTTTAAAAACCATAATAGACATGTAGGTTTCTTGTTGATCCCCAGGCTCTGCCGCTAAATCCCACAAATTTGCATTTAAACCTTTATCGCTAGTCACACGAACAAAACCTACAAGGTTATAAGAAGTCTTTTCAAGGAGAGTTAAATAAAAATCAGACTTTTTCAAAGCTAATTCTAACTTCCTTGGTTGATGAGTATCTTGATTACATCTTGATAAGAGACTATTTATTTTACGAACAGAAACGAGTTCACTCCGAAGCAGAACGAAGCCCTCAGGCATTTGAGGACATTTATTTCCTGAATTTAACCCAAGCATGTCATCCTGTGTTTCTCATTCCTGCAGCAATGCCATTGATAGTCAATAATGCTCCTCGCAATAACTCACTACGGCTATATGTACGTGAACCTTGACTAGAGTCAACAGTCAAATCTTCACTAATTGGTGGTTGACGATTCTGATCTCTTAATCTCTTAAGAAGAGCGACTTGCAGGAATCCTAAGGGAACAATGGTCCTATTTCTCAGATTTACAGACAATTGCAAAGCAGGGTCTGCACTTAAAAGTTTTGACTTATCAGTAATTTCTAAAATTAATTTTTTAGTCAAGTTATATTCACTTGAGATAATCTCAAAAATTGCAGCAAATGCATCGCGATTATCATTGCCACCTAAACTAACCATATAGTGGTGGGCAACATCCAAATCAACTTTCGAAAGTGTCATCTCTACTTTAGATATCAACATTCTAAAGAATGGCCATCTTTGATTCAACATTCTCAACATCTCCATTTGATGGGGGTCTGTATTTAGTTCAGTAGATAAAGCTGTGCCAACCCCAAACCAACTTGGCAAGAGGAAGCGGCTTTGAGTCCAACCAAAGACCCATGGAATCGCACGAAGACTGGATAAATCTTTTGCACCACTTTTTCTTCGAGCAGGACGACTAGAAATTTGTAACTTACTGATTTCTTCTATTGGAGTAACTACCTGAAAAAATTGAACCAAATCTGGATTATCATGAACTAAAGCTCGGTAATGCTCCCTTGAACGGGCGGCAAGTCTGGTCATCAATTCATTCCAACTTGGCGTAGCATCTAATTTATTTGTAACTAAGCTATTTTGAAGGACAGCCGTAGTTACAGTTTCAAGATTATATAAAGCTAACTCTGGAAGGCTATATTTTGAGGCAAGAACTTCCCCTTGCTCTGTTATCTTTATGCGGCCTTGAAGCGTGCCGCTTGGTTGAGCCAAAATTGCTTGATAAGCTGGTCCACCGCCTCTCCCAACAGAGCCTCCCCTACCATGGAAAATCCGTAATGCTATTCCTTGTCTACTAGCCAGATCTTGAAGTGCTATTTGGGCCTTATGAATTTCCCAATTACTTGAAAGAAAACCAGAATCCTTATTACTATCAGAATATCCAAGCATAAGTTCCTGAAGCGGTTGGTTTTTCTCTCCTACTCGTGGAAGTAATTTGCGATAAACATCTTTCTGGAGCAACGACTCCATTACAGCAGGAGCATGCTGTAAATCCTCAACCGTTTCAAATAATGGAACAACAAGAAAATCAGTAGCTCCTAAAGTTGGATCAATCAACCCTGACTCTTTTGCTAAAAGTAGAACTTCTAATAAATCTGATGCTGTATGGCTCATTGAAATTACATATGAGCGACATATACGAGTACCAAATTCTCTCTGAAGCCTATGAAGCATATGAAAAACTGAGATAGTTTCTTGAGTACTTTGAGACCACTCAAAAGCAGGAGGAATCAGCGGTCTCCGAGTATTTAATTCCTTCATTAACCAAGTGACTCGTTGATCCTCACACATCGCTCCATATGACTCAGGCAGATCTAAATAGCGAGTGAGTTCATCCAAAGCATCACAATGTCGAGTACTTTCTTGCCTAATGTCTAAACTTGCCAAAGAGAAGCCAAAGATATGAACTTGATTTAATAATGTATCTAAAGGCTCACATGAAAGGTCCGTGCTAACTAGACTATTCCTAATAAGCTCTAATTCATTCTTAAACTCATCTACAGACCTATAGTGAAAAAAATCATCAAAACTATTATTTGTAGACATTAAAGGCTTTCCTTCGGGTGAGAATTGCCATCCAGCATCGGCAAGCTGCTTATTACGTAGTTGAGTAAGTCTTAACCTCTCAAGTGTATAGCTAAGCTTCAAGCGATAAGGTTCTAATCGGTATCTCGCAGCTCTTTCCTCGTAGACCTCAGGGAAACGAACTCTATCCATCTCCAACGACTCTAACAAAGGAGAACTTACTTGACTCCATTGCATAGATATACTCAATTGGTCTCTAAGCTCTTGAACTGAGGCAATATATCTATCTAACATTAATTGTCTTTGATAGCATGCAGTTCTCCATGTGATTTCAGGAGTAACAGACGGGTTACCATCTCGATCTGAACCCACCCACGAACCAAATGTACAAAAAGCTTCATTAGGAATCTCTACATCTGGATAACTTGAAGCTAATGCAGTAGTCAATCTTCTCCTCAATTGGGGCATAGCATCAAACAAAACCTGCTGAAAGTAATGAAGTGCATAGTCAACTTCATCAAGAACAGTCGGTTTAAATTGATGAAGCTCATCAGTTCTCCACCAAAGTCTTATCTCCTCCTCTAATTGCAACCTGAAAATCTCCTTCTCAGATTCGGAAATTAAGCTATTAGATTGAAGTTGTTGCAAAAGAGTTGCGACTCTACGTTGCTTGTGTCTAACAGTATGTCTAACTATTTCAGTTGGATGAGCTGTAAAGACCAGACGAATATCCATTTGCCTCATCAGAGCATCAAGTTGAGCTGGAGGGACATTCAGACGACGTAATCGCTCAAACAATTGTCTAAAAGTTGCTGGCGCAGTCTGACTCGCTAAAGCTGGAGCAAATGGATCTATTTTGTAATTGACATTGTCTAACTTCCCTTTTTTCATGCTTTCTAAATAACTATCTTCTTCTATACGTTGCTCAAGAATATTTACTAACTGAAAATAAAGTGAGAAAGCCCTAGCAGCAGATATAGCCTCAGCTAAATCCATTTCTGTAATTAACTGGACTATTGCCTGAGAAGAATTATCTTTATTTGACTTGCCAGGGTCACTTAATTGTTTTAAACGCAATAATCGGTCTGTTTGATTAGGAGGACATTCACTTTTGAGAACTGTTTTCCAAAGATCCTCAACTAGTTCAAGCCTTTGTTGCAATAAATATCCAGGATCTTGATCCTCAACACATACTGTCGAGTGATTAGAGATATTTTCGTTAGAAGGATTTTTCAACATAAACCTATTATGAGGCAGTTCTCCCGACTTAGTCACTAATAGGTTGATTTCAATTGAATGAAATTAGTCTCTTCTCGTTCCATTTCACTAATGCCTTTCTGGAGCAAAGACTGAATTGAGACGCCTTTGGAATAAGAATTCAGCCATATCATAGATTGATTTCCTTTGCTCAAAACAGATCCGATAGGTTGCAATAACTCAAACATATCAAGCTCCTTAGCCAAAGGAGTTACATCTAACAGAAGTTCATTTATCCACTCACGACAGGTTATTTTTTTTCCACTTTTCCAATGAGATAGATTTCCATCCAGACTATATTTAGCTGCAATCAAATCATTTTCATCTGCCAATCGAGCCAATTCTTTTGGTTTTTTAGAGCTCGCTTCCATGGGATCATATTTTTTTATATTGTTTTTAAGATTAATAATTCTTAGTTCAAGTAGTGCTGTAATTGCCAAGAGCAAATCAACATTACTGACTAAATCGCATATCCTTATCTCTAATCGATTTAAAACATGAGGTCTTTCAGGACCATTTGGCCTTACTGATGTCCACAAATGTCTTTCATTTTGCATATTGCCCATAGCTAGTTGATCTTCAACCCATGACACATAGTGTCCATGATCCACAAACATAGGCACGTTCAAAGGTGTCTTAGGGAATTGAACCCATCTTTGAGAATGTGCTCCAGTAGCATTTCCTCCTAAGAAAGGAGAACTAGCGCTTAATGCCAAAAATAATGATGCCTCACATCTAACCAAACGAAGGGCCGAGAAAAGTAAGGATAAATTTTCAATACCTAAATTGATATGAATACTTGCTGTTACAACTTTTGTTCCATAATTTTTTTCTATATAAGAGTGATAGGGGTTTTCCACTTCTGACCTTTCAAATTTTGTTGTATTACCAAGACTTAGTGTGCTCCCAGGAAGAATTGTCAGTTTTTTGGAATCAAGCCATTTCCTAAGTTTTATTCTTGGTAGTAGGAGAGCATGTTTTAAGACTGCATATCTTTGATCTGGGATAGTTATGTACTCAAGATTTCTTTGATCCGGCTCTTTGACAAAATCTGATAGATATTTAGTAATAGAAGATGCAACTCCTACATTTTCACCAGCGAATGTGCCAGTGAAAAGCTCCACTTCAAACCCCTTTAAAAGCATAAAGTTGGTCATAAATCAGGAGCTTCTAAGCAAGCTAAAGCAGTGAACATACCTTTCGCTTTATTTAAAGTTTCTTGATACTCACTAGAAGGTATAGAATCTGCGACTACTCCTGCCCCAGCTTGAACTTGAACAGTAAAGTCATTTTTATTTTTCCTACGAACAACCATTGTTCTGATAGTAATAGCTGTATTCAATGCTCCGTTTAAATCCATAGAGCCATAAACACCGGAATAAGGCCCCCTACGTTGTTTTTCTAATTGATTGATTAGTTGCATCGCTCTTATCTTTGGGGCTCCACTTACAGTTCCAGCGGGGAAAGAAGCAATTAACAAATCCCAGACATCATTTCCTTTTTTTAAAGTACCTTCAACCTCACTGACTATGTGCATTACATGCGAATACTTTTCTATAACCATTAATTCTTTTACAAAAACACTACCAGGGGTGCAAACTCGGCCTAAATCATTTCGACCTAAATCTACTAGCATCACATGCTCAGCTCTTTCTTTTGGATCTTTTAAAAGATCTTTCTCTAGAGTTGCATCTTCCATATCATTTTTACCTCTTGGACGTGTACCAGCAATTGGTCTCAAACTTGCTTGAATGCCCTTTTCTGTTTGTTGGGTCTTAACCATTACCTCTGGGCTAGAACCAATAAGTTGCCACTCTCCAAAATCAAAAAACGCCATAAATGGAGAGGGATTTACCATCCGCAAGCTCCGATACAACTCAAAAGGTTTTTGTGGGACAGTCGACTCCAATTTTTGACTAATAACCAACTGAAAAACATCACCTTTTTCAATAAATTCTTTTGCTGATTTCACACTATTCTCAAAGTAAGTTTTTGAAGTTTTATAAGTCATATCAAGAGATCTATTAGAATTTTCATTCCACTTTAAAGACTTCACTGGTTTTAGAGGCGAAGCCATTAAATCTTGAAGTTGATTTATTTGTTCACAGGCGATTTCATAAGCTTGCCCAGGAGAAACTCCATCACTTAAATCTCCATATGCCACAGCTGTTATTAAACGTTTGACTTGATCAAAAATAAGAATTTTGTCCATAAACATCCAAATACCATCGGGCAAGTCTTGATCCGAAAATTCAAAGGTGGGTACTGAGGGCTCAATCCATTGAATTAGTTCATAGCCCCACATTCCAAAAAGTTGCCCTAGTTGCGGCAATCCAGGCAAAGAAACAGATTTATAAGGTTTAAGCATTTTTCTGAGTATTTCAATTGGATTGCCATAAAACTTTTCTTGTTTTCCGTTTCTCCAAAATCTAGTCAATTCATTACCACTAACTGTCGCCTTCCAGAGAGGATCTGATGCAACCACACTCCACCTACCAATAGTTTCTCCTCCTTCAACTGATTCAAGCAATACTCCTGGAGGGCTGTCGTTACCAACTTTAAGCCAGGTTGTAAGAGGGGTTTCCAAATCTGCTGGCCAACTTTTTGCCAAAGGAATATAGTTTGCCCCGCTGGACGCAGATAGAAGAAATTGTTCCTTATCTAAACTAAGCATGACTGCATAATGGCAGCCCAATATATATATTTAAAGGGGTCAATAGTTTAAATCAAATGAGTCATGCATCGTAAGTGTTTTTTCCGCTAAACTTCAAGCTTGCTGGATTAGGATTTTCTCCAATCCGTCTATTATTGTAGCCTTCTTTTAGCCTCCCTTCATTGGGCTTCTCAGAGAAAACACCATCTTTTGGGAAAAGTAATTCTCTATCTCCTCCAGGATAAATTCTATATATTTTACTTGTTTCAATTCTTGGCTTAAATCCTCTTAATTGAGTATTCAAAGCAAAACACTGTTCTTTTCTAGCAAAATACATAAGATTATCACCTTCATGCATTACGGCAGCTCCTCCAGTTGGAAGTTCAAAAACTTCCGACGTTTTACTTGTCCATGTAATTGCATATTTTTCTTCGGTTTCAGCCGAGTTCAATAGCCCACCGGTGCTACCAATATGCTTTGGAAGTGTTCCAGGTAATACTTCGGTCATGCTTTCAATTAAATCAACTTATTCTTTATATTTTCAAATTAGCACTTTATTTTATGCCTTTTGATACATTTCACATCAACTTCACACGCGTCAACATTAATCAAGAAGATCAAATTCTTTCAATTGTGAAATAGGAAAAAATATTGTAATTCCTTTATCTCGCCTATTCGTAAGACGACCACCAAGACTTTTCAAAAGCCTTTGCGTTGCAGCCTGACTAAGCTGCAAATTACCTGTGGATGGATTCCAACTAAGTACTGGTCCAATTTCTTCATTCGAAACACTTTCTGAGATTTTAGAATGAGTAGCTGTGGAAAGTTGAGTTAAAATCTGAAGTTTTACTCTTTGCCCAGCTGGCCTTAATTTCAAAGTTAATTCCCCGCCCGTTTGCAATCCACGACTGTTACGGTCAATTAGACCTGTCAGCATTAATTCAAGCCCTTCAGAATCACTCAAAACTTTTGGTAAATCTGGTGTGATGTCAAGAATAAGTTTCAAACCTTTTCGCTCTAACTGATTACTCCAAACCGGATATAGGCTTGTGAGCATTTTCCCTAAATCAGTTAAAGCCAAATTTGTTTTCTCTGGCTTGCTTCTCTCTAACTCCACTGCATTAAAAATCAAACCAAAACGATCAATTTGTTCTGTACATTCAATATCTATTTGCTTTAAACGCGTTTCAACGACTTTAGGTAAATCTTGCTTTCTTAAAAGAGATCTTATTAAAGTTCTTATAGTCGCCAATGGAGTTCTAATTTCATGTGTTAAAGCCTCTAGTAAGGAAATTTCACTATTTTTTGAACTTGATTTGTGATCATTAATTAAATTATCTGGCAAAGTTTGAATATTCAAACTTGGTGCAATATCTGCGAGACGTTGAGATAGTAGAGGCCAAAATACTTTAGATAAATCATCATTAGTTTTTAGCTGACCCATTTCTCCTAGTGCGTTTCGGAGATTATTTGCTTGTTCAACATTTTCTCTATTCAATCTATTATCGAGTAATGTCAAAAGATCACTCAAAGTCTCAGGATCACTTCGCATCAATAATTTTCTCTCCTGACAGTTACCTTCCAGAGCTAAAGCAATTTGAATTTCAGGAGTAATTACTATTAGCAAAGGATCGTTTCCATCTTCCTCAAGAAGAGTCAAGCGCTCATAGCCTGAAGAATTATTATGGAAATCCATCGAAACTGATTGACTTGGAGGCAACATCCCTATGGAAGGGTTTTTAAGGTTTAATAAATCCTTAGGCGCCCAAACCCATCCTTGAAATTTCTTGAGTAATTTAGGTTCGTATAATGCTGGCAAAGGTGAAGACATCCATAAACCTCTTGTAAGGTTCATTGGCAACAAAATATCTGACTGAAGAGTATCTAGAGCTGCCCACCACATTCTCCTTACTGCAGATTCACTGCATGTGGCATGAGGTACACCTTCAGCCATTCTTTTTTGTAAAGCTTGAATAGTAATTAGAGGTGTTTTCACGAAAACCTCCCAACCTCATACCAACCTTTAAATCCAATTGAGTGATCAGATTTTAAAGGGTGAAAAATCATAAAAAGTGGAGTTGCAACTCATGAAGGTTCTTAAAATGACTATTGTGAAATAGTTAGTTTGAGAATTCCTCAGTAAATCTATTTAATAAATAAAGTTTTTCTGAACAAATTAAGTTCATGGGAGCTAATTCGTCTATGAGTCAGGATTTAAAAGGGAGGAATAACTCCTTTAGATTCCAACAAATTTAACAATAACTAATTCAATGAAACTAATGTTTAATCTTGAAGTGAGGATTCCTTCCTTTACATAGATGCAAAAACTTAACCTCAAGATGGTATTTAGAGGTTAGATCATACTGAGACTCAAAGATCTTTTGTTACTCAACAAATACATCCACACATAGAATCGGCAGAAATGACTAGTTAAAGATTTTTTCTTATTGACTGCCCTCGTCTTGAGACAGATAAACAAAAGCCCAGACTTATAAAATTAACAAATAACGCAGTTCTGCCATAGCTCATAAAAGGTAATGGGATGCCAGTAACAGGACCTAAGCCAATAGTCATAAATATATTCACCATGATTTGAAAGATAAACATTGAAGCTATTCCAATAACAACTAAAGATTCAAAATCAGTACGTGCATCAATAGCTATCTTGATTAATCGAAAAACTAAAATAAAAAATAAAAAAATTACTAATAAAGTTCCTATAAAACCTGTCTCTTCTCCAAGAGCACTAAAAATGAAATCAGTATGTTGTTCTGGGATGAATTTTAATTTAGTTAATTGACCTTGCATAAGACCTGATCCAATCAATCCTCCTGACCCAATGCCTATTTTACTTTGAAGCATATGATATCCACCACCCAAAGGATCTTGGCCAGGATCAAGAAAAATGATTAGTCTATCTCTTTGATAATCTCTTAAAACAGTTTCCCAAAACCAAGGAGTAATTTTTGCTATTGATGAATGAAAAAAGATAGAAAATAATGTTAGTAATTTTTTTGGATTTGGCAAAGATTTATAAGATAAAAAACCAATTATTGGAATCCAAATAAAAAGTCCAAATTTATATAAGTATGAAAGTAATCCTGTAACCAAAGTCGCGAAAACAATAAATGCCCATTCATATGGCATTCCTGACCAATACAACATTCCAAGAAGTATGGCTCCAAAAACAAGAGATGTTCCTAGATCGGGTTGTATAAAAACTAAAATCCAAGGCAAGAATGAAACTAAGAAAGGTTTAATTAAATGAGATAAATCAGAAAACCTTTTGCGATCCAATATAGAAGCCAAGGCAAGTATTAAGATTAATTTTGCAAACTCCGATGGCTGAACATACAATCCAGCAAAGCTCAACCATCTTTGTGCTCCTAAGGCAGAAGTACCACTAAAATTCACATACAATAGTGTTAAAATAGTGAAAAAATATATTGGTATAATGTATTTTCTTAAATCCTGTAAAGGGACTTGAGCTAAAACATAAACAATTAACGATCCTAAATAAGCAATAATTGCATGTTGATACCAATCTGCAATTCCAAGATTTCTTTGAGTGCTTGCAATTAACAAACAAGATAAATGTACTAAAATAAAAGGTACTATCCAAATTACAAAATCTATATCTTTCCGATTTTGTTTGTTTCTAACTATTTTTAAATTAGATATTTTATATCGACCAAAGCCCATCATTACTTTTAATCACTGTTTAACACATAATGCATTACATAGAGTTCCCGCAAGTTCTAAAAATACTTTTGCTGTTAGTGAATCTGGAGATGTATGAACGACTGGCAGATCCTTGCCTGTACCAGAATAGTTATCTGATTCTATTGGTATCTGCGAAAGTAAGGGGACATTATTCTCTTTGGCTAATTGATTACCTCCTCCTGAACCAAAAATCTCATATGATTTTTGCGGTTGATCCGGAGGAATAAAATAGGTCATATTTTCTATCACCCCGAGTACGGGAATATTCATTTGTTTAAACATTGCCAACCCCCTTCTTGAGTCTTGAAGCGATACATTTTGTGGAGTTGTAACTATTATTACACCTGCCATAGGAACTGCCTGAGCCAAAGAAAGTTGAGCATCTCCTGTCCCGGGAGGAAGATCTACGATTAAAAAATCACGTTCACCCCAGGAAGCTTGATACAAGAATTGTCGGATAATGCCATTAAGCATTGGGCCACGCCAAATCACTGGCTGATTTTGATCAATTAATAATCCCATTGAAACCATTCCAATTCCGCACGTTTCAATGGGAATAATCTTTTGCTCTGCACCCGATCCACTGACTTCAGGAGTTATTTCGCTAACACCAAGCATATAAGGCGTATTTGGTCCATAGATATCAGCATCGAGCAAGCCAACCTTAAAACCCTTTTTACTAAGTGCACAAGCTAAATTTACGGCAACAGTACTTTTACCGACACCACCCTTACCACTACTTATAGCGATAACATTTTTTACTTTTGGTATTGGAGTTAATCCCTGAGATTGCCCACCATGCCCGGCTTGACCAATAGGAGACTCCTCAGAGGGAGATGAATCACCTATCTCAATTTGAACTTCTTCTATATCGTCCAGCGAATTAATGCTCTCCCTTATATCATTAGCCATTTGACTTCTTTGCTCTATAGCAAAATTGGGGAGAGTCAGTCTTACAACAACTTTCGGTGGCTTTATAGAAACTACTTCGAGCCATCCAAGTTCAACAATAGACCGTTGACTTCCGACATCTTGGATTGAATTAAAAGCTTTTAAAACCTTCTCGTTGGTTTTCATTCTTAATTTCTATTACTTATGATGATAGTAAAAAAATTGACAAATATTCCACCTCATTATCCAATGATATTCGCTTTAGTAATAAGTAAAAAATAGTCGCAATACAAACTTTTCCAATATTGATGTGAAATTTGCATCATTTGAAAGTATTTTTTTAGAGAAAGCAAAATAGAATTAATTTGTCCTCCTCACAAGACCAAGCCAATTTACCGGCAGAAAACTCAAGAGATCGAGCCAAAAAGCTTGTTCTAGGGCTTCAAGATGAAATTTGCGCTGGCTTGGAGACTATTGATGGAGAAGGCAAATTCCTAGAAGAATCTTGGGAGAGGCCAGAGGGTGGCGGGGGACGTTCAAGAGTATTAAAAGATGGAAAAATCTTTGAACAGGGAGGAGTGAATTTTTCTGAAGTACATGGCAAAGAACTTCCACCCTCAATTATTAGCCAAAGGCCCGAAGCAAAAGGTCACTCTTGGTTTGCGACAGGAACCTCCATGGTACTTCACCCCAAAAGCCCCTACATACCAACTGTTCATCTTAATTACAGATATTTCGAAGCAGGTCCTGTTTGGTGGTTTGGGGGAGGGGCAGATTTAACCCCTTTCTATCCATATCTATCTGATACGCGTCATTTTCATTCATGCCATAAAGCTGCATGTGACACAATTGACGAAGATCTTCACAAAGTCTTCAAACCATGGTGTGATGAATATTTTTTCCTCAAACATCGAAATGAGACAAGAGGAGTTGGAGGTATTTTTTATGACTATCAAGATGGATCAGGTTTGCTTTATAAAGGACAAAATGCCAATGGGAAGGCCTCGAACATTTCAAAAGAACTAGGGAAATATTCTTTGAATTGGGAAAATCTTTTTTCACTTGCGAAAGCATGCGGGCAGGCATTTTTGCCCTCCTATGAGCCAATAATCAACAAGCGAAAAAATCAAAGCTTTTCAACAAAAGAAAGAGAATTTCAACTTTATAGGCGAGGAAGATATGCTGAGTTCAATTTGGTATGGGATAGAGGGACAATTTTTGGATTACAAACGAATGGAAGAACGGAGTCCATATTGATGTCATTACCGCCCTTGGCGAGATGGGAGTATGGATATAAGCCTGAAAAAAATTCACGTGAGGCACTTTTAACAGATTTATTTACTAAACCTCAAGATTGGTTTACAGATAAAACACTTGAAGAGAGGTGTCTACCTCATCAAGCATTGGATTAGGTAATACACTTCTAAATTATTCCATTCAAAAAAGCCTGAACTATTTCATTTGCTAGAAGATTTATTGTTCTTTGCCTAGTTTTTAAATTCCTGAGATTTTTTTCTAGCAAACCCTCTAATTTCCCAATTTCAAGAATCCTTATTTGCCTTCTTGGAGCACCTAAACCCCCTCTAAATAAAACAGGAAACCGTCCAAATCTTCTTGCGATTGACTCGTCTATTTTATTTGGCATCTCAGCGAAAGAAGGGATCAAACCTGAACCAACTCCATACTTACCGTATGCATCAAAATGAAGCTCAATTGCGTAGCCACCACGTTTGGCAAATTTCCGACCTACTGACCAATTCGTCCTTGGATCATTAGCGTCATCTATATTTCTTATTCCTGGATCATAAGAGCTAATATTTAAACCTTTGTTTTTGCCAAGTTTAACAATTGATTTTTGTAATTTTAAATTCCAAAAAAGTTCATCACTAATTTCAGGATGCATTGGATTCAAACCATACTTATCAACAGCTTCTCCAGGAGTACCAGCACCAGACAATCCCTGAGAATCTGCATGGCCGGCTAATATTAAAATTGGGATATTTTTATCTACATCTTTAGTCCCAACCCAAGTCGCAGGAAGATTTGAACCTTCGCCAATGAGTAGCTCTAGATCGTCAGTAAACTTTAAATTTCTAGTGTAATAAAGTTGTGAAAAAGCATAAAAAATAGTAAAAAATACTATAAAATTTAAACCTTTTAATCCTTGTTTTCTCTCCACAACTAGAAATTAAATTGGAGAAGACAGTAGAGAATTTTCACTACTAAGCTTAAGACTTTCAGATAATTCCAACTGAATTGCTATCAGCTCATCGCGATGAGCTTTGATTCGTAAAATACTGCTATCAGATAAATCTGGACTTAATAACTTAACTTCTAATGATTCCTCCCTCTTGGATTTAACACGGTAAACCATTCCAGCTAGAGGCGCACCAATTGCAGCCAATAGTAAAGGCCACCAACTCAAAGAGGGGTAAAGCTGAATCAAAACAAGACCCAAACAAGCAGAACCGAGTCCTCCAAGGCAAGACAAAAAGATCACCAAAAATTTACTAGAAGCAACATTGCCATTAAAGATCAACAATTTCTCTTCTACATTTCCTCCATTGTTTGTCCAACCACGTTCTTCTAACCAAAAACTAATTCCTTTCAAAACTTCCAGAGGAGGTAAAGGAGACTTAACATCTACAATTGTAGTGCGATCCTTGCTTGCAGCTCGCAGAAAAAACCCCAAACCTATCGCTAATAAGATAGTGAGAAATAAAGTTGAGGAGAATGCAGTTTGCATCTCAAAAATACGATCCTTTTAAGTTTAATTGTTATGGGAAAGATGGCTACAAAAGAGAGCTAAAAAAATCAAAAGATATTAGAAAAAATAAAATCGTTGAGTTTGCCGAATATGTGATCATTCAAGGTATTAGAATTTGATCATAAAAAAATCACTGATTAATTAAATTTCCACTGAGTTTATTATGCCGAAAAAACTTGACGTACCTTCGACTTTCAAGATCTTTGATAAAGATATAGATAATGAAACTGAAATTGCCTTAAGCTCATCTTTAGCGTTAGCAGTTGATACAGAAGCCATGGGATTAATTCATGGTAGAGACAGGCTATGTTTAATACAAATATGTGATGAGTTAGATAATGTTTTTTGTGTTCGTATAGAAAAAAATCAACATTCAGCTCCAAACTTAAAATCTATTCTTGAGAAGAAAACAATTGAAAAAGTCTTTCATTTTGCAAGATTTGATGTCGCTGCTTTAGCAAGTAATCTAAATATTGACGTTAATCCGATTTTTTGTACAAAAATTGCAAGTAAACTTGGTAGAACTTACAGCCCAAGGCATGGATTAAAAGAAGTAGTTATGGAAACTGTTGGAGTTGAATTAGATAAGCAAGCTCAAAGCAGTGACTGGGGAAAGGTTGGTGATCTGACTCAACAACAACTAATCTATGCGTCAAATGATGTTAGATATTTACTAGGGGCAAAACACAAACTTGAAGAGATGTTGAAACGTGAAGAAAGATGGGAATTAGCACAAAAATGTTTCCAATGTGTACCAATTTTTTCCGAGCTTGATAGAAGAAGATTTACAAATATTTTTGACCACTAGTTTTTTCAAACCAAAGGACAATTAGTCCTCAAGCATAAAATTTTCCTCTTCTTTTAGAGCCTTCAATAAGTGATCAAAAGAGGCAGAGGCAGATACACTTTGTTTTTGATCCTCATTAAGAGTTTTATCGAGGATCTTTTGAGCAATTTCTTTTCTTGATTGCAAATCTTTTTTCCCTTCCTTAGCTGCCGCGACCTCTACTTTTCTTCGAGCGGCTGAAATACTAATACTTAAAGAGGATGCCAATTGAGCACAAATTTTAAGATAATGATGATCTTCAATTAGAGGCATATGCTTTAGTTTGAATAGAAAATCTTCATAAAAAATCTTCTATTAGATTACACCTCACTATGAACGCTGGGACAAGTGAGTAGAAATAATAAGGGCTAGAGATTGACTGCCACCTACCTCGCCCATCCTTTTAGATCCTCTTAAACCAATAGCGTATCTATCAAAATCAGAATTCAATAAAAACTCAACTCGTTTTGCGAGAGCTTGATAACCTTTTGCAATAGCTACAGCTCCTCCCAATAAACGACTTTGACGCTTAGCAAAATTGAAATTAAATTGAGGTCCTTTTCCAGGTAAGGAGACACATGGGATACCTAAACCTACCAATTGTTCAGTAGCTGTTCCTGCATTCGCTACTCCTACTTCTCCCCAATTAGCCCAAGAAGAGAATTGATTAAAGCCAATTAATATAAGTAAGGATTTTTTTTTCCATATTTCCGAAACCCCTAATTCATCTATTGATTCATAAGTTGATTTAAAACCTAAGTCAATTAATATCAATTTTATTGTTTTACTCATTGAAGAAGAATTTAAAGGCAAAAAGACTACCAAGGGAGAGGAATGTTGAATAAGTTGAATTGCAATTAAAAGTTTTTTAAAATTCTGATAAGCCTCAGGTAAACGACTTCCACATAACAAAATCAAACGTCTATATCTTTCAAAATTTTTAGGAAATTCTTTCTTCGCCAAACCATCCATCATCGGATTCCCAGGGGCAACTGCTGCGACTCTGTGATTCCTTAAACCTCTTGCAGTGATTTTGTCTCTTACTGCAACCATTTTACAACGACTAGATCGCATCAACCAATATTCCCATGGATCCCACTCTGTTCCTTTTAATCGATGATAAATATCACTCAAGGAGAATCTTGGTCCACTTGACCATGTGTAATCACTTTTAGGAGTGCCAATAAAAAAATAATCTGCACCACTAGCCCATGCAAAAAGAAGAGGTAATAAATCTCCAACTGCAACAATAATTCTTCCCTCTCTCGCTGATCTATGAATAAAAGCCCATTGCCTCCAAAGGCTCCAAATTAATCCAGCTTGTAAATCTAAAATTAGTCCACTAAGACTCTGATTACTAAATCCACCGCTTGGTAAAAATGTTGAGCGACCAATCTTGGTAAGCCAGCCATCTTTTATGAGCTTTTTAAACACTTTTCCTTCTCCAACCATTGGGAGCACTTCCTGGGAAACATCCGGATTAATTTTGTGAAGTGCCTCCATGATTTGGCAGGCAATCGTATCTTCTCCATGTCCATTACAAAGAAACAAAAGTTTTTGTTCAGCTTGGCTGATACGATTTGAATTGGAAATGAAGATTTCATTTTCGGCGGCATGGCCAAGTGGTAAGGCAGAGGATTGCAAATCCTTTATCCCCAGTTCGAATCTGGGTGCCGCCTTTATTAATTTACGCTTTATTTCCCTGAGAACCCTTCCCAGTACTATGCTCCATGTGTAGCGAGTAGCAAGTTTCAAGAAGGATCAGAAATTGATAAGTTGATTTTGTTTCCCGATCGAAATATTGATCATTTTTACCGTCAGTCTTTAAAAGAACCACTAATGAAAAGCTGGTAGCCAATCAAAAATACCAACTATTTAGATATATCATATGTTCATATCTTTATTTAGTATTTCATTCGTTTAAAAAGTAGAAAGTAATATTAGTCATGAACTAATATTAAACTCAATTAGAAATAATAACAGTGACTGATCAAATTGAATTCAGTTCTTTTTTTAGATTATTAAATTCAATAAAAGAGGGAGACTCGGAAAAAATATCTTTATTAGATGAACAAATTAGTGAATTTAAAAATGGTGTCAATTCTAAAAATTTTCTAGAAGAGTTGGGAGCTATTTATCTTTCAGTAGGTGTCACAGAGTTATATAATTTTACCAATCAAAAGGATCTAAAATCTATCGGCCTAATAGATAAAGAAGAATGGGAAAGTTTATCTGAAAAAAATCAACAGGAGCTACCCGTCTACCTTGCTAATAAAATGATTGAGTACATTAAAGAAAACAAAAAAGTGAAAGAAATTTCCAAGAAGTGGAATGTTAGAGAAGGTGAAATTAGAAAGCACATAACAAAAATGGCAAGGTATATTACTGAGGGGATAATTGATGTGATTGAATAAATTAATAATTAAAAATCAAACTTAATATTTTGAGATTAATAATTTACTTTAAAATTCTGCTATCTAAATAAAAAATTTCAAAGTTAATATTCATTGTCTGCAACGCAAATCCCAAGGCATCTTATACCGTTACTTGCTGTTCTACCACAATGATTACATAGTACCTTTTCAATTTTATTATCTCCTAAATTGTCTTTTTGACTTTCTTGATTACTATTATTTTTTTCCAAAGAAAAATCTTTTAATGCGTTTAATTTATTCATGTAAGATAACTATAATAGACTTTTGAGTTAAATAAAAAAAATGAAGTCATGAATAAGAAAAAAATTGGCATTGGCATGGGCACTTGGGCATGGGGAAATAAATTGGTATGGGGCTACAAGCCTGAAACAGATGATATTTTACTTAAAAAAACTTTTTTTGATGCGATTGATGGCGGATTAGATCTTGTTGATACTGCAGATTCATATGGCACAGGAAACTTATTTGGTCAAAGCGAAAAGCTTATTGGCAATTTCCTTGAAGAATTACCAAAAAGAAAACTCAAAAAAATCACAATTGCAACAAAACTCGCCCCCTTCCCCTGGCGAATTGGTCGCAATGGCTTCAATCATGCTTTTCAAGAAAGTAATAAGCGGCTTAGAGGACATATAAAAAGAGCACAACTTCACTGGAGTACTTCTCGTTATGCACCTTGGCAAGAAGAACAATTACTAAATGGCCTGGGAGATTTATACGAAAAAGGTTTAATTAAAGAAATTGGGCTATCTAATACTGGTCCAAAAAGACTATGTTTTTTGTATCAAAAGCTTAAAGAACGAGGAATTAAAATTACTAGTATCCAGATGCAATTTTCATTATTAACTAAACCAACTTTAGAAGATGAAAAAATTAAAAATTTATGTATTGAGCACAATATAGAATATTTAGCTTATAGTCCACTTGCATTGGGAATACTAGCTATTAAGCCTAATAAGTCTCCTAAACCTAAAACATTCTTACGACAAAAATTATTTCAAAATATTCTCCCAAAAACCATAGAATTGAGAAAATTACTAACTAATATTGGCGAAAAGTATTCAGCCTCCCAGGCACAAGTCGCATTGAATTGGATAAGATCTCATGGAGCTAAACCAATAGTTGGGATTCGCAATCCCTTACAAGCTAAAGATGCGATTTCAGCACTTAACTGGTCTTTAACAAAAAGAGATAAAGAAAGACTGGATTTTTACAGGAATAGTTGCCTCGCTAATATGCCTCAAAATCCTTTTACTAGTCCATAATCCAAATTAAGTATCAGGACTGACAATAACCTTCATTGAATCTGAAGAGGTTGGAAGAGTAATAACTTTTGCTGGTGGAATTGGCTGTGTATTTGAAGTTTTTTCAATTATTTCTTTATCAGACTCTTTTTCATCTTTAGCGCAAGCTTCTAATGCTTCTCTCAACAAAGAGTCAAAAGTAGCACCTGGCAATCTATGCCTAGCGACCTCAAGGAATGTGAGTGGTAAAGACTCTGATGCTGCATCTTTTAATGCAGGATTATTTTTTCGATGCTCTTGTTCATCTTGAATTGCTCGAATAAATCTAAGCGTTACTTCATGCTTAGTAGAAGCTTTAATCAAAGTGTCGTTATCTCTTTGTCCATTAGTTGCTTCTTGTTCTAGATCATTAATTCTGCTCTCTAAACTGGTTAGCACTTCATCAGCTTCTTTACCAATATGAGAGAGTTGTCCATCAGACAAGTTTGGCAAATCAGCCACATATACTTTCCCATGATCTCTGAGAGTTAGGAAAGTTGGTCTTGGGCCTCCATTTTGTCTCATACCAGATTCAGATTGTCCACCTAAAGGCTTTCTAGGTGGTGTTGGACCTGCAGAACTTCTCCTACGCGTAAGACGCTGTTGATTTTCAAAAGGCATAGAGCTTAGAACTAATTAAGATCTGACTTCGCATTACCCGAACTAATATCCGGCTAGCGTTTTTTTTACATCTTACTGTTTTTTTACCGATATAGAAAATCTTTTTTAACCTTAATTTAAGGTATTCGAAAAATCGGAATGGAGAATTTATAAACCTATGCTTAATACCCTAAGCCAGGTATTCCTAATATATCGACATGCTTTGGATTATTCGGACTTTCAACAACTTTACCAATATTCCAAGCTTGAAAATCATTTTTAGTACATATTTCTAAAGCAGAATTCACTACATTTTTAGGAACAATTAAACAAAAACCTATACCCATATTAAAAGTATTCCAAAGATCGATCTCAGGAATATCACCAGCATTTTGTAACCAATAAAATATTTCAGATCTTTCCCAACTAGTTATATCTATTTGAGGTAATAATCCAGCAGGGAAAACTCTAGGAAGATTTTCTGGCAATCCTCCACCAGTTATATGAGTCATTCCATGAATTGGTAAATTTTCACCCAACAATTGCTCAACAAGTTGAGCATAGATTGCAGTTGGTTTAAGCAAAGATTTAATCAAGTTACTTTGATTGTCCCCATAAAGAGTATTTTGATCCGCATTAGCCATCGAAAGCACTTTACGAACAAGACTAAAACCGTTGCTATGAACCCCATTACTTTTAATCCCAATAATTTGATCATCAGAATTAATTTTTGTACCACTAATTAAATGCTTATTTTCAACAATACCAACGCAAAATCCTGCCAGGTCATATCTTCCCTTAGGATAAAAGCCAGGCATTTCAGCAGTTTCACCGCCCAAAAGAGAACAATCAGATTGCCTACATCCGTCAGCAATTCCCTCTATTACTTCGGCTAAAGCATCTGGAGTTAAAGTGCCGCTTGCAATGTAATCAAGAAAAAATAAAGGTCTAGCACCATTAGTTATTACATCATTTACGCACATTGCAACTAAATCAATTCCAACTCCAAAATGGAAGCCATATTGCTGAGCTAGTTCTAATTTTGTACCAACTCCATCTGTCCCCGCTACCAATACAGGACTTTCATAGCCTTTTGGAATTTTTATACATCCTCCAAAGCCTCCTAACCCTCCAATCACTTCACTTTTGTGAGTTTTTTCAACGCATGATTTAATTCTCTCCACAAAGGCTCTTCCAGCAGTAACATCAACTCCCGCAGTTTTGTAATCCATCAGTAAAAAGCTTTCTTTTTCAAAAGATATGAACCCTCATATGAAATCCATATGGGATCAGTATGCAATTAACCTATTTCATTTCAATCATAAGTTGATGAAATTAATTTGTTTACCAACATAGTGGGACAAAAAATCTTCCAAACTAATGCTCAATTAAAAGATTGGCTTAGTGACCAAAATTCAACAATAATTTTCATCCCTACTATGGGAGGACTTCACCCTGGGCACCAATATTTAATTCAGAAAGCTAAAGAAAGGAAAACAAACACAAACCAAATTATTCTTGTAAGTATTTTTGTAAATCCATTGCAATTTTGCAAAGGTGAAGACTTCAAAAAATATCCCAGAAATATAAACAGAGATGCTGAATTAGCATTTATTGCAGGAGCAGATGCAATTTGGGTTCCAGATTATTTTGAGGTTTTTCCTGGAGGAGAAGATTCGCATTTCAAAATTCAAGTTCCTGAAACATTACACAATCAATTATGTGGTGTTGAAAGGAAAGGACATTTTGATGGAGTCGCAACCGTTATTATTCGCCTGATCAAAATCATCCAACCAGAGAAACTAATTCTAGGAGAAAAAGATTGGCAACAATTAATTATCATTAGAAAACTATTTCAAGAACTCTCTATACCAATAAGAATTGAATCCTTTGCAACACAAAGAGATCAAAGTGGATTTGCTTATAGTTCAAGAAATACTTATCTAAGCGATTCTGAAAGAGTGAATGCTCAGGCTTTACCCAATGTAATTCAAGATGCTAAAAATATTTTTTCTAAAGAAAAGATAATCAGTCTCAAAAAGATCGAGTCCAAGCTTAAACACAGCAATTTAGAAATCGAATACATCAAAATTGTAGATGCATTTTCATTGGAAGAAAAAGAGAATATAAAAGGTATATGTCTTTTAGCCGCAGCGGTAAGATGTGGATCTACAAGACTCATTGATCACACTTTTCTTATGCATCGGAAACCGATTATTGCAATTGATGGCCCAGCTGGTGCTGGCAAAAGCACAGTAACTAAAGAATTTGCAAAGAGACTTGGTTTTATTTATTTAGATACTGGTGCAATGTATCGAGCAGTAACTTGGTTAATACTCCATAATTCGATTGATCCAAGTAACCAAGTTGAAATTAAAGATATCTTAAAAGATGCAAAATTAGAATTTCAAAACTCAAATTTAGATGAACAGAAAATATTCATTAATAATACTGATGTAACAGAGAAAATACGATCTCCAAAAGTTACTTCAATAGTTTCTGAAATTGCCAAACAACAATTTGTAAGAGAGTTACTTACAACAAAACAACAAGTTATTGGAGATAGCGGAGGTTTAATTGCTGAAGGAAGAGATATAGGCACAGCTGTATTCCCAGATGCAGATGTAAAAATCTTTCTGACAGCCACTCCAAAAGAAAGAGCAAAACGAAGGTCTCTGGACTTAGAAAAAAGAGGTTATCAATATACAAGTATTGAAGATCTTGAAAAAGAAATTAAGGAAAGAGATAAAAAAGATAGCGAAAGAAAAATCGCCCCCTTAAAAAAGGCTCAAGATGCAATAGAACTAGTTACTGATGGACTAAATATTGAAGATGTATTAACAGAAATGACTTATATTTTTAGATCAAAGATTCCAGAAGAAATCTGGCCAACCCCTAATCTATAAGACTATCTATTAATTCATCAATAGCATCATCCAATAGGTCTAGAACATTCTCGAAGCCATTTTGACCTCCATAATAAGGATCAGGAACTTCATCGAATTGTGATTTTTTAGAGTAACTTAAAATAAGTTTTATTTTAGAATTAATAGGATAGGTATTATCTTTAATTAATGATTTAACAGCATTAAGATTATCTTTATCCATAACAAGAATATGATCAAATTCATATAAATCATTGTGGTCGATTTTTCTTGATCTACTTGTAAGTTCTATTCCTCTTGATAATGCTGCTTCACGCATTCTTCGATCTGCCAGATTTCCAACATGCCAACCACCAGTTCCTGCAGAATCAACAACAAAAAGATTTTCTAACTCTCTATCTTTAATTTTTTTCTTAAAGATTCCTTCAGCTGCTGGTGAACGACAAATATTCCCCAAACAAACAAATAGAATTTTTTTTACCATTAAAAAAATGTATATACTTTATTGTAAATCAAAAAGAATATTATTTATATAGTTTTCAGCCCAAATGTGACCAAAAAAACCTTTTAACATTCCTTTTGCAGGATCTTTTTCAGCTCTATATCGCATATATTTTTTCTGACCATTTAGTAGATTTGAAGATCTTTCTGGTGAAATCCTCTTTGCATTAGTCACTAAATCCAAGAAATAATTCAAATACTCATCAAAAGCTGGTTTAATAACCTGATTAATTAATTTATCACCATCTTCACCTAGAGGGATTCTAGTCCAAAGGAAACCTGGAGAAAAATATTTTTTAGCCTCCGATGGTATCTCTCCACCTGAAGGAAGTTTAGATTGCCAATTAGCGTGTATAGATTTTAATTTCTCCAAAACATATTTAGTATGAATCAGATCATCTTTTAATGCAGGTTGAAGATCTAATGCAATAAGATGTCCACTAGGAAGTGTTACAAAATCGGCTCCAAAAAAAGGTAAATCATAATTATTGAAAGGTGAAATTACCAAATTCATTACAGAGGTGATTTCTCCAGCTTGTAAGCAAGCGCATCTAGCCTGACGTATTTTTTCTGTCTTTAAACCCCATGTTTCCAAAATAACTTTTTTAGGATTAGAACTTGAACCAAAAAAAGATTCTCTAAAAAGAAAATCATTCTCTATTGGATAAGGGCTAGATTGAAAAATAGAAAAACCATTAATAGTTTTATCTAGAAAATAAGTCCAACGCCAATTACGAATTGAAATAGGATCAAGACTATTATTTCGGTTGCTTTTCATTTAGAAACTAAAATAAAGAATTAATGTTTTCTAGGCTTAAGGGAAATAAAAACTCCTTCATATATTTCTCTGACCATTCTTTACCAAAAAAGGCAGAAAATAAACTATGAGCAGGGTCTTTTTCAGCACTATATTTATCATAATCTATATGTAATAAGCTGACCTCTTGAGATTTAATATGGTTTTCATTAGCTTTAGATAAATCAAGATTTAACCAATAATTTTTCAGAAAAGAGCTAAAAACCTTTGGTAAAATATTTTCCGCTTCAAAACTACCACCTTTGCAAAATAGAGCCCATGGAGAAAAGTACTTGCTTGGATCATATATATTACTTTTCATATCAGAATTAAACTCATTAAAACATTTTTTTAGGCTTTTTAAGCCATCAAAGTATCTATCAAAATATTCTTTATCTTGAACAAGAGGCTGAAAATCCAGAATAGCAACTAGCTTTTGTTTTTTTTCAAACCACAAAATATCAATACCCATAATTGGCATATCATTTTGATAATGCGGATAAGCAACTGAATTTAATACTTGAAGACGATTACCTGCGTCAAATCTGGTGACTCTCCATCTTCGAAATTCAGGGACATCCCATAACCAGCTATTCAGTTTATAATTTCCTTTTTTAGAAACACGTTCACAAAATTCATTCGGAACAGTCAATTTTTTACCGCCATGTTCAAGAATATTTTTTGTTAACTCACCTAAAAGTTCATCAAACATATACAGTTACCTCCTTGGAGAGTTTAATAATCTACTCTCGCTTAAAGTGCTTGAATTAGTTAAAAAGAATAAATACAAACCTTTTTTCTATACTATTATAGACATCTTAATAGAGACTGAATATAAATAAAGAAATAGTCTTTAGAAAATTTTAATTTCATTACTCTGTACTACCTTTTCGCTTTTTATTTGTAAAAAATCTAAATAAAACTTTCCCTATAGCAGCAATTAAATTTCCCTCTAATTCATTAAAAATATCCATATTGTATTTAAAAGATCTATTAGCCTCTTCTATAATTGAATCTGCTATCTTTTGATCAATCGGAAGATTATCTAAAGTATTTCTATAATTAATTTTAAATTCTTTTTCATCGGTTATTTCCTCAAAAATATAAAAGCTAAGTCCTTCATCCCCAGGTAGATTCATAGCTTTTTTAGTGATAGTTTTCAAAAGCTGTCCCCCAGACAAGTCACCTATATATCTGCTGTAATGATGCCCAATTAAAAGTTCAGGATTATCTTTGGCGATTTCTCTAATTCTTGCTTCATATTCAAGAGCTGGCTTAGAGGGTTTTACCAATTCAGACCAATTACTACCAAAATAATATGACAAATCTTGTTCTAATTTTTCCTTACGAAAAAGCTCTTTAAATCCAATTGGAGAAATTATCGGATGCGAGTTTTTACAAAGTTTTTCTATCTCTTCCTCCATCGCAGAGTAAACGAAATATAAATCAGCTAATAAATTTCTGTATGAGGACTGATCAACCACTCCCTTCAGGAAACAACTTATAAAACCTGTATTTTCAGCCATCGTATGAGACTTTTTAGTCCCTTCACGAAGTTGCCTAGCCAAGGCTACTGCCATGAGTTCAAAATCATTTAATCAAAACTTACCACTTAGACATAAGCTCAACATTAGATCAATTAATCGCTGAATAAAAATTATGGCAAATTTTGAAAAGCTCACTGCACCATCAGAGGGGCAAAAAATTACTTTTGTTGATGGGAACCCAGTAGTTCCAGACCATCCAATTATTCCATTTATCAGAGGTGATGGAACAGGAATAGATATTTGGCCAGCCACACAATTAGTAATCGATAAAGCTATTGAAAAAGCTTATGGTAAAAATCGATCCATTGAATGGTTCAAAATCTATGCAGGTGATGAAGCTTGTGACTTATATGGAACTTATCAATACTTACCAAAAGATACTCTCGAGGCGATACGAACTTTCGGGATAGCAATCAAAGGACCTTTAACCACCCCTGTAGGCGGAGGGATTAGATCTTTAAACGTATCTCTAAGACAGATTTTTGATCTATATTCATGCGTTAGACCCTGCAAATATTATGAAGGGACACCAAGCCCTCATAAAAAGCCGCAAGATTTAGATGTAATTGTTTATCGAGAAAATACTGAAGATATTTATATGGGTATTGAATGGGAATCTGATGATCCTGAATGCATCAAGTTGATTGATCAACTGAATAATGAAATAATTCCAGCCAGCCAAAAACTAAAAAACAGGAAGATTCCAAGCGGAGCAGGAATTGGAATTAAACCAGTGAGCAAGAGTGGTAGTCAAAGACATATCAGACGTGCAATTAAACATGCACTCACCCTTGAAGGGAGCAAAAGACATGTGACCTTAGTTCACAAGGGCAACATTATGAAATTCACCGAAGGGGCTTTCAGAGATTGGGGATACGAATTAGCAACAACGGAATTCAGGAATGAATGCGTAACTGAGAGAGAAAGTTGGATTTTAGATAATGTAGAAAAAAATCCTCGCATCTCCTATGAGGAGAATGCTGAGTTGATTGATCCAGGTTATTCATCTTTAACAGAAGAAAAAAAGAAAGCTATTTGTGATGAGGTTTGTTCAGTTCTTACAAGCATTGGAAGTAGTCATGGCAGTGAAAAATGGAAGGATATGGTGATGGTTGATGACCGAATAGCAGATAGTATTTTTCAACAAATTCAAACTCGTCCTCAAGAGTATTCCATACTTGCAACTCTCAATCTAAATGGTGATTACATATCAGATGCTGCCGCTGCAATTGTTGGTGGACTGGGAATGGCACCAGGTGCAAACATTGGAGATAAAGCAGCTATTTTCGAGGCCACCCATGGAACAGCTCCGAAGCATGCAGGTTTGGACAGAATAAATCCAGGTTCAGTAATCCTAAGCGGAGTAATGATGCTGGAATATTTAGGTTGGAATGAAGCAGCAAAATTAATTACAAATGGATTAAGCAAGTCTATTTCAGATAAACAAGTTACTTATGACCTTGCAAGATTAATGGAACCACGCGTAGAACCTCTTAGTTGTAGTGATTTTGCTAAATCAATTGTTGAAAGATTTTAACTAAAATTTTTTTTAGAATCTTATAGAAATTAAGAATCAAACTCCATCAATCTAAATGATTCTAGAAGTGTTTTTTCATTACCTAGATTCCCTGGGAAAGTAACCACTGGCAAATTATTTTGATCAGAACTACTCTGTACTATAGACAAGCCTGGTAATATTTGACCTTTTAAAATTACTTGATTAAAATTTAATCCTCTTTGAAGTAGAAGTTGTGTTGTAATACCTCCTTTACTAATAATATATCCGAATTTATTACTTATTTTCCCAACTAAGATTGCCATAAACTCAGCCAATTCAAGCCCATACTTCATTCTTGTAGAGTGAGATGAAAATTGCATCTCTTCACGAGTTGTATATAAAACAGGTATTTTTTTTGTATACAAAATATTATCTATTTTCGATAATATTTTATCCTCCAAATCTAAAATTAGATTTTTACAATCTTCTGAAGTGAAAATATCAGCTAATTTACTGACAGGTATTTCCAAACCTTTACAGGAATTATCTTTCAATAAAAAATCTAGTTGAGCTGTCGCTAATTTCACATGGGAACCGACCATTATCAAACCTGGTTTATATTTAAACTGATTATTTTTAGATTTCAAAGATACTAAATCTGCAGTACTTTTAGGGTTAATTGGTAATCCAGATAAAGAATTAATAAAGCTTGCTGCTGTTCTGAAAAGAAATCTTTTCTCTTTAGAAACAACTTTAATCGCTCTAGCAAGTGTTTCTAAATGATATGGTAATTTAGCATCCACGACTACTGAAATATTATTTTCCAATTGAGACAAAAAGCTTAAAAGAGATATAAAACCTTCTTCATTATTAAAAGCGATTTCTAATTGTTTAATTTCTACATGCAAGATTTTTTCCGCCTGAATCTTTCCAAAACTTTTTTCTTCAATCCATTTAGCTAAATCACTTGTAGAAAAACCAAAAACACTATCACGACCAAAATCAGTTCTGTGGACAGGTATCCCATTTAGATAATGAATACCTTTTTCAGTTGTTCTACCACCTTCCAAAAAAGCTGGAATATGAAATGTTGCATGAAATGGTCCTAATTCCTCAGCAAGAATTGCAGGCTCCAAAACACCATGACCACGCAATGTTGAATCACCTCTACTGATATAAAAATAATCTTCTTTAGAATATCCTTGTATTAAAAAAAACTTCTTAATAGATGAACATATTGCTCTAGTTTTCTCAACAGCCAAATCAGACGACAAAGATCTTGTGTTCGCAAGTATAAATATCAAAGGTGAAGGCTGTTTAAATGCTTTCTCTAGAGTTTGCTCATCCCAATTTAATAATAATGGGCATCCATAAACAGTTTGAGATCCAGTTGGATCATCATCAAAAATAATTATTTTCATAGAAAATTAATCTCTTATTCAATCAAAGATTTATTCAAATCTCTCCCAACTTTCAGGGACTTGAATATAAGATTTATTCAAATCGGCAACAGATCCACAGCCCAATAGTTTCATTGTTCTGATTATGTCTGTTTGAAGAATTTCTATAGCTCTGGCAACGCCTTTGCCTCCCGCAGCAGCAAGTCCATAAGCATATGCTCTACCTATCAAAACCCCTTTTGCCCCAAGACATAATGCTTTAACGACATCACTACCACTGCGAATACCTCCATCTAATAACACATCTATTTTTCCATTGACTGCAGCTAAAATTTCAGGCAAAACACGTATCGTGGGAGCAACGCTATCAAGTTGCCTGGCTCCATGATTAGAAATAACAATTGCATCAGCACCTAGCTCGGCCGCTTTTTTTGCGTCATCACCAATATGTATACCTTTAACAATAATTTTTCCACCCCACGCCTCGCGTATCCATTTAAGATCCTCCCAAGTAACAACTGATTGCTCTAAAGCAGGACCAATTGCCGTATAGCCCATAGGGCCATCATCTAATTGCACATTCGGAAAACTCATTAAACCTCCATCACTTAACCATTGAGTCAACCAACATGGTTTAACTAATATTTGAGGAATATAAGGAAGCATCTCAAAAGGATTCCTCGACAAAAGCTGTTGGGTTCCAGATCGCATATCTCTTTCCCTTAAGCCAGATACAGGTGTATCAATTGTTACAACTATTGCTGAGAATCCTGCCTTTTTGGCTCTAGCAATTGTTTTCAGCGCGACTTCTTTACCGCCTAGCAAATAAAGCTGATACCAAGCTGGCCCGCTTGTAGCAGCTTTAACATCTTCTAATAAACAACCTGAAAGAGTAGATAAGGTATATCCAGTTCCAGCTTTTCCTGCCTCTCTAGCTGCAACAACTTCTCCCTTTGGATAGAACATCCTGCTACTCCCTACTGGTCCCAACAAAAAAGGAAGTTGAAATTTCTGATCTAAAACAGATATTCCAAGATCACACGATGGAACAGAGACTGCACATCTAGGACGAAATAAAATTTCATTATATGCGTTGCAATTTTGTGAAAGTGTTTGTTCTCTATCTGCACCGCTATCTATATAGTTAAAAACCATTGCCGGTAGACGATTTTTAGCTCTTGACCTTAGGTCGTCAATATTAAGTACTCCTGGAGAGGAAACATCTGCTCCTAACATTATTCATCACAAATTCATGAATAATGAATCTATAATATATTGATCGTAGATGCAAAAACTAACAAAATATTGAAATATTTGTCATACAAAAAGCTATAAATTGAATTTAATTAGTGACAAATTATAATACTCAAAAACTTAACTAACTAAAAAGAATTATGCTTAAAAGTAGTATGTAATTGAATATATTCTTCTGGTTTAATTTCGAGTTTTCTATCTCCAGTGACCAATGAATTCCTTGGGCTAGTCCAAGGCTCAAGGCAAACCATTTGCCTTGGAGGATCAGTCCATATTACTGATGTATCCATTGGCTCTTGATAAATTAATTCAATTACATTCCTAGATAAACTATCGAAAAGCTTAACCGAGGAAGAAGGATAAGAGAGAAAATCGACTCCTTTAGCTAAAATTCTAATTTGATCAGATGCATTAGTAACTTTCATATTTGTTTGATCAATACATTTTTCAGGTAATCCATCTATCTTTATTTTTTGCAAATTTGAAACTTGAAAATATGGATGCAGGCCAAAGCTAAAAGGCATAGAATCGTTACTCTGATTATAAATTTTCACCGATATTTGAAGACTTTTTTCTTTCAATTTAACATCCATGATAAGGGTGAAAAAGAAAGGAAATTGTGAACGTGAGCAATCAGTTTCAATAAGCTTTAGCCTGATTCCTGATTTATCTTCAATTAAACTAATTGACCAAGGTAAATCTCTTGCAAAACCATGCTGTTTTAATAAATACTTCTTACCAGCTATTGAATAGTCTTCAGATAAATCACCGCATATGGGGAAAAGTATAGGTATTCCTCCTCTTATACTTTTATCTTTATCTAAAAAACGTTCTAAATCAAAATATAAAAGATCTTTCCCTTCGCTTTGCCATTCAGTAACCAACCCCCCTCTTTCAGGGACAATTCTTATTAATGAATCAAATTCAGTATTTTTATATTCCCAGTGAGAATAGGGATTTTTCTTTTTTGTGAAACTGACGGACATCGATTAAAGCTGGTCAATCCATTCTAAAAGAGCGGAATTAACCTGATCAGGGACTTCATCATGTGGACAATGGCCAGCATCTAAAACAACTTCTTTTGTATTTTCAGGGGTGTGTTTTTTATAAGTAGCTCTTTTACCAGGTGCATTCATCCAAGGATCTCGATTCCCCCAGAGCAATAGTAATGGAGACTTTAACTGAGCAAACAACTCATCAAGTGGTCTCCCCTGAGGTCCTGCGGGATCAAAAACACTTTTGAAGACATTAAAAGCCCCAGCATCCAAGGATGGTTTTCGTATGGATTCTACTAATTCATCATCAACGTTAGAAGTATCAATATAAACTTGATTCAAAGTACGTTTAATTGTTGAAGGCTGTCTAAGATTTTCAAAAATTATCCTTTGAAATAGAGCATTTTTGAGAAAGATTCCTGCGACAGTCTTTCTAGCAGTAGCCCAAAATCCTGTTGTTGGCTTTTTATCCTCACTGAAATAACCAGCTGCATTCAACAAAACTACACCTGCTGCTTCAGTACCCAAATCAGCACCACTTGCAAGCGCGGCATATCCTCCTAGAGAGTTACCAACAAGTATGGTTGGTCTCCCAATATTTTCTTTAACATAAGAGACTATTTGATCTTTCCAAAGTGGACCTCCATAAGCAAGACCTCCAGGTTTAGAACTTTTACCAAAGCCAAGAAGATCTAAAGCATGTACTTCATACTGCTTCCCAAGTACTGGCAAGTTATGCCTCCAATGTGTTGTTGAGGCACCAAAACCATGTATTAAAAGAATCGCTGGACCTTTTTCTTCATCAGTCTTACTTTTATGCGCTTCAGGAATAATGCTCAAACTGTGAACAGAATGACCTAAAAATTTCCAATCAGAAAGATTTTTTTCTACAACTGATGAAACCATTTAAGAATAAACTGACACTTATAGATCTTAGTAAATCATTGATAGAAAGAGATTGGTGATTTTATTTCTTTTTTTCGAAATTTCCTCACCTTTCAGAAAATAGAGTAATAAATTTTTTTTAAACTAATCCAACTGGATCAGCTGCAACCTCATCAGGAATTGAATTACCTCCTGAAGGGGGTTTATCTTTCAAAACAACTCTTAGCAAAACAGGAGCCAAAAATGTTGTTCCAATAACCATCAACAATATTGCAGCCTCAAGGGAAGGAGTAAGCAAACCAGCACTTGTTCCCAATCCTAAGAAAATCAATCCGACCTCACCTCGAGGCATCATTCCCAAGCCAACTACCAATCTATTTGTTGGTTTATCAATGACAAAGCACCAACCAGCAGCAATTTTACCAACAATTGCAACAATAAATAAGAAACCAGCCACAATCAAAGCAGAGCGACTCTGTGGATCAAGAGGATTGATTACAGAGAGATCCATTCCTGCTCCAACAAGCACAAAGAAAATAGTTGCGAATAGAGATACCAATGGCAAAACAGATTGTTGAATTGCGTGATTATTTTTTGAACTACTTAATATCAATCCAGCAGCAAAAGCACCCAAAGCAGCTTCTAAACCTATAGCAGTAGCTACAAAACAGCTGAGAACTAATATCACGAAAGAAGCTACAACAACAGCTCCAGGAGCTTTAAGTCTTTCAAGCAACCAATCAAAGGCTGGGGCAGCTGTTCGACTCAAAGCAATCGCAGCAAAGACAAAAACAGTTGCAGCTAATACTAATTTGACAATTGGAGCAATTTGCAAAGATCCTCCTGTAGCAAGAGCTACTACTACCGCAAGGATGACAATTCCAAGTATGTCATCCAATACTGCTGCGCCAATAACAATTTGACCTTCACGAGTTTTTAAATAACCAAGCTCACCAAAAACACTTGCAGTAATACCTATGCTCGTTGCGGTCATAGATGCACCAGCAAATATCGCAGGAATAATATCTACTTGGAAAATAAACATTAATCCAAAAGTTCCAAAAGCAAATGGCAAAATCACCCCTGCCATTGCAACTGTGAATGCTTGTGCTCCAACTGCTACAAGTTCCTCTAATTCACTTTCCAGACCAGTTAAAAATAACAATGCATATAGCCCTAAAGTTGCTACGGCTTGTAATGACGGAAAAGTTTCAAAATAAATATCTGGTACTGCTTCTTTAGGTACTGAAGCAAGTGTGCTGATAACAGAAACAAAACCTTGATTCAACTCAGCATGAGCACTTGGCGGCAATAGAAGATGCAATCCCGAGGCACCAATTAAAACTCCAGCAAGAAGTTCACCAACGATTGTAGGCAAACTTAGTCGAACCAAGATTTCAGCCAAAGTCCTAGCCGCAACAAAGATCATTAAGAAATTAATGACACCTATAAGTGTTTCTGCGACCTCGACATCATGCGTATTCAGGGCTGAGACTAAAGGAGTTAATACCATCAGGTTTTCTAGAAAAGCCTTTTCTTTAAGACATAAATTACCTAATCACAGGGCATATTTGGGATAAGTATCAAAGGTGACTTAATTAATAAGGTGTGGATCTGAAGTTACTAACTGATTACTCAGACTTTATTGGCTAGCGTCCAAAAACATTTGATGCCCCTATGAGCAGCTCCCAGTCAATAGATCTGCGTCTGCCTACCCCAGGATGCTATGCCGATCCTGTTAGGGCTGGCATGGATGCCGATGCTGTCTTCGATGGAATGACTGAGCATCTTTTTTTCACTCTCGGCAAACTCGCTACTTCGGCAAGCCTTCGAGATCTCTATATGGCTTTAAGTTTTGCCGTAAGAGATAGATTGATGAGCAGATATCTCACAAGCCAAGAAACAATACGAGCAAGACCTCAAAAAACAGTCGCATATCTTTCCGCTGAATTTCTAATCGGACCTCAACTAAACAATAATTTATTAAATTTAGGGATCAAGAAAGAAGCAGAAGAGGCTCTTAAAAGGTTTGGTATTGAATCTCTTAATGACATATTGGAAGTAGAAGAAGAACCTGGACTCGGAAATGGAGGCTTGGGTAGACTGGCAGCTTGTTATATGGAATCACTTGCAAGTCTTCAGGTTCCTGCAGTGGGTTATGGAATAAGGTACGAATTTGGCATTTTCAATCAATTAATCAGAGATGGTTGGCAAGTAGAAGTTACTGATAAATGGCTAAAAGGGGGTTGGCCATGGGAATTACCTCAACCAGACGAAGCTTGTTTGGTTGGTTTTGGTGGGCAAACAGAGAGTTACACAGATGACAATGGAAATTATCGATCCAGATGGATTCCAAGCGAACATGCAATAGGTGTTCCTCATGATGTTCCCGTTCTTGGTTATAGAGTTAATAGCTGCGATCGCTTGAGGTTATGGAGAGCTGATGCAACCGAAAGTTTTGATTTTTATGCTTTCAATATTGGTGATTACTATGGTGCTGTTGAAGAGAAAGTAGCCTCAGAAACTCTTTCCAAGGTGTTATATCCCAATGATGGAACTGATGAAGGAAGAAGATTGCGCTTGAAGCAACAACACTTTTTTGTAAGCTGTTCTTTGCAAGATATGCTTCGAAGTCTAGAGAAGCGATCTATACCTATTGAGGATTTTCCGAATCATTGGACTGTTCAACTTAATGACACTCATCCAGCCATTGCTGTTGCTGAGTTAATGAGACTTTTAATCGATCAACATCGGCTTGATTGGGAAAAAGCTTGGGAAATCACTAATAGATCTGTTGCTTACACAAACCATACTTTGTTACCTGAAGCTCTGGAAAAATGGGACCTCAGCCTATTTAGAAATTTATTACCCAGACATCTAGAACTTATATACGAAATCAATAGGAGATTCCTTCAACAAGTAAGACTTAAGTATCCAGGAAATGATTCAATTTTACGAAAACTTTCGATTATTGATGAAGACGGTGGAAAAGCTATTCGAATGGCACATTTAGCGACAATTGGCGCACATCATGTAAATGGAGTAGCTGCCCTACATTCAGATTTAATTAAAAGACAATTATTACCTGAATTTGCAGAACTCTGGCCTGAAAAATTTACTAACGTTACCAATGGAGTTACCCCGCGTAGATGGGTGGCTTTAGCAAATCCTGAACTTTCTAAACTTCTTGACAAAGAAATTGGTCCCAATTGGATCACCAACATGGATCTATTACTTGAATTAGAAAAAAAAGAAAACGACTCAAATTTTTTAGATCTTTTTGCTTCAGCCAAGCTATCTGGGAAAAGAAAACTTGCTGGTTTCATACATAAACAAACTGGAGTTCTTGTAGATCCTTCAAGTTTATTTGATGTACAAGTTAAAAGAATTCACCAATATAAGAGACAGCATTTAAATGCATTGCAAGTCATTGCTCAATATCTAAGGATTAAAAATGGAATAACAAAAAATATTGCACCTCGTACGATCATTTTTGGTGGTAAAGCTGCGCCAGGTTATTTCATGGCGAAGTTAATGATTAGATTTATCAATGGCATAGCAGATGTTGTTAATGCGGATCCTGATATGGAGGGATTACTAAGGGTAGTTTTTCTTCCTGACTACAATGTAAAACTTGGTGAGCAAGTCTATCCAGCTACTGATCTTTCTGAACAAATTTCTACTGCTGGTAAAGAAGCTTCAGGAACTGGGAATATGAAATTCGCCATGAATGGTGCACTGACAATTGGGACACTTGATGGAGCCAATGTAGAGATTAGAGAAAGAGTAGGAGCGGAAAACTTCTTTTTATTTGGAAAGACAGAATCAGAAATCATGGAACTAAGAGATCAAGGTTACAGTCCAAATAGCTTTATTACTGAATCAATTGAGTTACAAGAGACTCTTAAGTTAATAGAAGTTGGGCATTTCAGTAATGGTGACAGTGAGCTATTTAAACCAATAATAAATATTTTGACAGGGAATGATCCTTTCTTTGTGATGGCAGATTTTGATGATTACCTTCGGGCGCAAGATGAGGTTAGTAAAGCCTGGAAAAAGAGTCAGCAATGGAACCGTATGGCGTTATTAAATACAGCAAGATCAGGCTTTTTCTCATCAGATAGATCTATTAGAGAATATTGTCAATCTATTTGGAAAGTGAAACCATTACCTGTAGAAATAAGTTGCGAAAAATAAATATCTACTTATCAGGCAAGTCTGGAGTTTGATGTAATAATCTATTCAACCTTAATCTATCAATATTTAATGGATCTGGAGCAAGTTCACCAGCAACTTCTCGAAATTTATCTTCAACTTCATCAGGAACTTTGACATCGAAAATTCTTTCCATTAAAGCTTCCATAGAATATAGATGAGCATTAACATTCTCCAGGTCTGAAATTACTTGTGTAATCGATTTTTCTTTTTTCTCAGTAGTACCTTCTTGGAAATTTTCCTCAGATTGATTGGATGAATTTGAATTCATTTTATTTTGTAAATCTTCTAAAACTCGTCCACATAAAGTTCTAAAAGACTGAAGAGCTGCCCAATTGATCTCTTGTTGTTTGCGCAAAGTGGGAAACTCTCTGATTAAACGATCATGTTCCCGATAAAATCTTAGGCAATCTGGACATTGGCAAGGTTCTTCAGGCACCTTCATCAAGGCAGCTTGAAACCATCATTGCATTTTTTAGGCCGTCATAGGAGGCTCATCGTTAAATAAGTCTCCTCCACCTTCAGTGTTATCTAAATCAGAGCTTTCAGGTAGAGGTATTTCAACGCTAGTAACCACTTGTATGACATCCCGTAATCTCATTGAATCAGCAAACCATCCCATCGCTTGCTCTGTATCACCTCTTCCTTCTGCATCATTAGCTTGATCTTCATGTGCTTCAGCTAGAAGTGTTAACCAACATAAGCATCGAGCTTGAACAATTGATAAATCTAAATCACTTGGTTGAGAATTAGATATTTGCTCACTCTCTTGTTGAACAAGTAATCGCAAGCGAAGATCGTGAAGCTGGGCCATGTTGACTGATTCACTACACCAACGCTAGCGAGAGAGTACAGATTTTGCACACCCACCACATATAGGACTACAAAATTTTAGTTTTAATTCGTTTTTCGTACGGGGCTGGCGGGACTCGAACCCACGACCTACGGTTTAGGAAACCGTCGCTCTATCCAACTGAGCTACAGCCCCCTGTAATTAATTATGCCTTGAGGCATGATGGAGTTGAAAGCAGGGGAGGTGATCGCAATTGAACTTCAGCAAAAAGCTGAAGAATTCCATTGAGGAAAGTCCGGGCTCCTATTTGGCCAGGCTTGCTGGGTAATTCCCAGTGCGGGTGACCGTGAGGATAGTGCCACAGAAACACACCGCCTAATGCTTAATGGGGAAATCCCAACAAGCCCGGCAAGGGTGCAAAGGTGCGGTAAGAGCGCACCAGCAGCATCGAGAGGTGCTGGCTAGGTAAACCCCGGCCAGGAGCAAGGCGAGGGACTCTGGATGGCCATAAACCATGTCCCTATTAAGAGCCGCTTGAGGCTATCGGTAACGTTAGTCCCAGATAGATGATTACCCATTCACTTTCTAAAGAAAGAAGAATGAACAGAACCCGGCTTATGACCTGCTTTCACTTTATTAATTTTATAAAAAAAATTTTATCAAGATTCTATTTTTTTATACATTAAAGTATGTGCTTTAAATAATTATGAAAATCTCAATTCAAAGAGTAGAAGAAATAATTAATTTTATAAAAAGTCTAAATTTAGATCAAAAATATAAAAAAGAATTTACCAATGAAAAAATAAGAAATATTTTATATATTAATGAATCTTTAACACATAGTTCAGCAAATAGTGAAATTAATTATGAGAATCTTGAATTTCTTGGAGATGCAGTTTTAAGACTCATTGCATCAGATTTCATAAAAAATAAATATCCTTATATGCAAGTTGGAGAGAGATCTGAACTTCGTTCACATCTTGTAAGTGATCAATGGCTAGAGGAAGTTGGTGAAAAAATAAAGATCAAAAGCGTATTAGTAATTGGGAAAAAGTCTCTTAGAGATAAATCAGCAAATGCAACTATTCAAGCAGAGGCAACTGAGGCATTAATAGGAGCTTTGTATGAAAGTCTCACGATTTTAGATCCTATAAAAGATTGGCTAATTCCCTTCTGGAATGAAAAAAGTGAAGAAATTCTAGCTGATCCTCATAAGAAAAATTATAAATCAGCACTTCAAGAATTGACTCAACGTGAGGGATTATCTATTCCCGTATATAAAACAATTGAAATCGACAAAAAGCATGACAATCCAAAACGATTTTTTTGTACTGTTTATATTAAAAATCGATCCATAGCTGAAGGTTGGGGAAAGTCAATTAAACAAGCAGAAAAAGATGCCGCAAGCAAAGCATTAAAGGATTTCGATGCTAATTTTATTAAAAGCTAATAATGACTTATTAAAATCATTATTAGCTTTTAATAAGATCTTTCAAAGGTAGTGTCAATAATTTATCCCAATTCCCTCCCTCAAAAAGCACTGCGGCTTTATCACCACTTATTCTTTGAACAAAGCCTTCATAACCATTATAAATTGACTCTTGATTATTAACAGTTACTGTTGTCCCAGGGAGAATAGGATCTTTTGAATCAGTCATAATTAAACATATTCAAATAAACTCTTAAAAAGTCTACTTATAAAAATGATTGAAAAAGATAAATGGATGCCAATAGGTGAAATTGTTGCTCCTCAAGGATTAAGAGGAGATATTCGCATTAAACCTAGCAGTGACTTTCCTGAAAGATTTACAAAACCAGGAAAACGGTGGATTCAAAAAAACAACGAATTACCCACAGAAATTACTTTAAGAAAAGGAACACTTATTCCAGGTAAATCTATCTATGTACTTTCTATCGAAGGAGTATCTAATAGGAGTTCTGCAGAGGCAATTATTGGATGGAAGTTAGTCATACCAGTTGATAGCAGACCAAACTTGAGTAGTGATGAGTACCATTATTTTGATTTGATTGGTTTAGAAGCAAGAAAAGGTCCAAAAAAGACTTTAATTGGTTATGTAACTGACTTAATCAAAGGAGGGAATGACCTTCTAGAGATAGAGTTGGTAGAAGGTAAAAAAGTTTTAGTACCTTTTGTTAAAGAAATTATCCCAGAAATAGAAATCAAAGAAAAATGGCTGCTAATCAATCCACCCCCAGGTTTATTGGAACTCTAAAAATCATTCAGATTTTTATTCAACAGTTACACTTTTTGCCAAATTTCTAGGCTGATCAACATCTAAACCTTTATGAGCAGCTATGTGATAACTAAATAACTGTAAAGGTATAATGGTCAATAGAGGGCTAACCCATTCACTAACTTTTGGAATAATAAATAATTCATCAAACATTTCTGATTCCAGTCCATGAGTAGATACCCCAATCAGAAGTGCATCTCGGGCTTTGGCCTCTTGAGAGTTACTGAGAACTTTTTCATAAACGACACCTGGAGCAGCAATGGATACCACTGGAACATGTCGATCTAAAAGTGCAATTGGTCCATGTTTTAGCTCCCCAGCTGGATACCCTTGAGCATGGATATAACTTATTTCCTTAAGTTTAAGAGCACCTTCAAGAGCAATTGGATAATTTATTCCTCTACCTAAAAAAATTACATCTTTTGTTTCAACAAACAAATGTGCTATTTCCTGTGAAAGAGCGTCATGTTTTTTTATAAGATCTGTTAGTTGTTTAGGAATTAATCTCAAATCATTGGAGAGATTCAAAATTTCTTTAGGGGTTCTTTTTTCTCTATGAGAAGCAAATAAAAGTGTTAAACCATAAAAGGACAACATTTGACCCAAAAAAGTTTTAGTTGCTGCAACACCTATTTCAATACCTGATCCAAAATCAATAACATTTTCTAGTTCGCGACCAAATGAACTATCAACTCTATTGGTTATTCCCAAGTGATGAAAAGAAAAATTAGCATCTTTAGAAGAATCTCTTCTCTCTTTTTCCATCCTTAGTGCAGCTAAGGTGTCTGCGGTTTCGCCCGATTGACTTACTCCTATTGTCAAAGTGTTAGGGGAAAGTGGAGGGGGAGCATATCGAAATTCACTTGCGAAATATACCTTTGTTGGGACCCCTGCAAACTGTTCCAACAAATGAGCACCAACCATGCTTGCATGTCTACTCGTTCCACACGCAAGTATTTGTATTTGTTCTATCTTTTCAAGGATGGATTTCGAGATTGGGTAAGCCACTGAATTCTCCAAAGGTAAATCCATAGGCAAAAATCTATCTATCCATAATTGTGTTTTCTCTGGCTGTTCATAAATTTCCTTAAGCATGAAATGGCGGAAATTTTTTTTATCCGCAGAAAACTCGGTGCCCTTTAACAGCGAAGGTGCTCTGTGCTTCCTGTTTCCATCATCATCATAAAGTTCGATTCCTAATGGACTTAAAAGTGCAATTTCATTATCCTTTAAAGGTAAAAATGTACGTGTAAATTCTGCTAATGCAGGGGTATCACTTGCACAAAAAAACTCACCTTCGCCAAAACCAAGAACTAATGGTGCCTGTCCGCTAGAGACTACTAAAGCATTGGGAGCCTTAGACCAAATTACAGCTATTGCATAAGTCCCCTCTAACAAATTCAAAACCTTTTGAACAGCTTTTAACAACGTTTGTCCATTGGGAGAAAGCCCATTAGCCAGACTTTGTTCTATTTCAAGCCCAATTAAATGTGGAATTATCTCAGTATCAGTTTCTGATATAAATTTAATTCCTTTGAGTTTCAGGCTTTGAGACAAATCCCTATAATTTTCAATAATCCCATTTTGGACAACTGCAATTTGCCCTGTTGAGTCAAGGTGAGGATGAGAGTTTCTCACATTAGGTTTACCATGAGTAGCCCATCTAGTATGACCAATACCTACATGACCTTTTAAAGGGTTTTTGCTAATTAAATTCGCAAGATTAATCAACTTTCCTTTTGTTTTTTTAATATTCAGCTTTCCAATTTGATCATTATTTGAATTGTCAATTGTTGCTATCCCCGCAGAATCATAACCTCTGTATTCCAGTTTTCTCAATCCATCAATAAGTATGGAAGAAACCTCTCTTGATCCAATTACAGCAAATATTCCACACATAAACCTAAATTAATATCACAAATTATTTTTATATAAAATAAACCTTCTTTACGAAAAATACTAATTTTTAGTAAGCCAAGCCCATACTTCTAGTTGTTTCATCACCTAAATAAACCCTAATACTGAGGAAATCAGTTGGACAAGCGGTTTCACACCGCTTACACCCAACACAATCTTCAGTTCTTGGAGATGAAGCTATCTGAGAAGCTTTACAGCCATCCCAGGGGACCATTTCAAGAACATCCAGTGGACAAGCCCTTACGCATTGGGTGCAGCCAATACAGGTGTCATAGATTTTGACGGCGTGTGACAAATTACCAACCCATATTTCCTTGATGTATAAAACTATACCTACGTTTCGCTACATAAAAAAAAATAGTTGCAATGCCGTCACTTTTGTTAACTCGACACTCTAACCCGTAAGATTAGAAGTCAGGTCTAAGAAGGTTATGTCCCAGGAAGCAATCCTTGAAAAAGTTCGTTCTATCGTCGCAGAACAACTAAGCGTTGAAGCCGGCGAAGTAAAACCGGATTCAAATTTCCAAAACGATCTCGGTGCAGACTCTCTCGATACTGTCGAATTAGTGATGGCTCTCGAAGAAGCTTTTGACATAGAAATCCCTGACGAAGCTGCAGAAGGCATTGCCACTGTCGGGGATGCGGTCAAATACATCGAAGAAAAACAGTCTTGAGGTTCAAATGATGGAGAAACTCCATCGAGTTGTTATTACAGGTCTGGGTGCCATTACTCCAATCGGCAACGACCTCGAAAGTTACCTCCAAGGGCTTACCTCAGGGAAAAATGGGGTAGATCAAATAACACTCTTTGATGCTTCATCACATGCATGCAGATTTGCAGCAGAGGTGAAAAGTTTTGACCCGACTGGCAAATTAGAGCCAAAAGAATCCAAAAGATGGGATCGTTTCTCAAAATTTGGAGTCATTGCGGCAAAAGAAGCCCTGAATGATTCAGGTCTGATCATTGACGATTCTAATTCTGGGAGAATTGGAGTAATTATTGGTTCAGGAGTTGGCGGATTGCTGACTATGGAAACCCAAGCTCATGTTTTAGACAAAAAAGGAGCTAATCGGGTTAGTCCATTTACTGTTCCCATGATGATTCCAAACATGGCTACTGGATTAGCAGCTATTGCACTTGGTGCTAAAGGTCCAAGTTCAGCAGTTTCAACTGCTTGTGCTGCCGGATCAAATGCGATTGGTGACGCATTCAGATTGCTTCAATTAGGCAAAGCAGATGCAATGGTTTGCGGTGGAGCAGAAGCAAGTATCACCCCTTTAGGAGTAGCAGGTTTTGCGAGTGCCAAAGCCCTATCTTTTCGCAATGATGATCCATCTACAGCGAGTAGACCATTTGATTCTCAAAGAGATGGATTCGTTATTGGCGAAGGAGCAGGAGTATTAATTTTAGAAACTCTTGACCATGCATTAGAAAGAGAGGCAACAATCCATGCAGAAATTATTGGTTATGGCACAACATGTGATGCCCATCACATCACATCTCCGACACCAGGAGGAGTTGGAGGAGCTGAAGCTATGAAACTTGCATTGATTGATGGGAGAATTAATCCAGAAGAAGTCGATTACATTAATGCTCATGGAACCAGTACTCCAGCCAATGACAGCAATGAAACATCTGCCATAAAGACTGCTTTAGGGAATCATGCTTATCAAGTGCCAATAAGCTCAACTAAATCAATGACTGGGCACCTCTTAGGAGGTTCTGGTGGAATCGAAGCTGTTGCTTGTGCTCTTGCAATAAAACATGAAATAATTCCGCCAACAATCAATTATTCAAATCCAGACCCAAATTGTGATCTAGATTATGTCCCCAACAAAGCAAGAGAAAAGAAATTAGGCGTCGTACTATCTAACTCATTCGGGTTTGGCGGTCACAATGTCTGTCTAGCTTTTCGACAAATGATCTAATCAATTTCATTTTCACTTTTCACTTAATTTTTCACTCACTAATTCAAAATGGTTGCCTTGACTACTTCCCTAGACACACTTTGCATCAACAGCATCAGGATGCTTGCCGTTGATGCAATTAATAAATCCAAAAGTGGTCACCCAGGGCTCCCAATGGGTTGCGCACCTATGGGTTATGCCTTATGGGACAAACACTTACGTCATAATCCCAAAAATCCAAAATGGTTTAATCGAGACAGGTTTGTTCTTTCAGCAGGACATGGATGCATGCTTTTGTATGCTCTTCTGCATTTAACTGGCTATGACTCTGTCACCATTGAAGATATAAAAGAATTTAGACAATGGGGAGCTAAAACACCAGGGCATCCAGAAACTTTTGAAACTCCTGGAGTAGAAGTAACTGCAGGACCACTAGGAGCAGGAATTTCAAATGCAGTTGGATTAGCGATTGCAGAAGCTCATCTATCAGCAAAATTCAATAAGTCTGATGCAACAGTTGTAGACCATTACACCTATGTGATCATGGGAGATGGATGTAATCAAGAAGGTATATCTTCAGAAGCCTGTTCTCTTGCTGGGCATTTAAAACTTGGCAAATTAATAGCTCTTTATGACGATAATCACATCACTATTGATGGCAGAACAGATGTCTCATTTACAGAGGATGTCTTAAAAAGATATGAAGCATACGGATGGCATGTACAAGACATTCCCGAGGGTAATACAGATGTTGAGGGCATAGCGCAAGCAATCGAAAAAGCAAAATCAGTCACTGATAAGCCATCCATTATCAAAGTAACTACAACTATTGGTTATGGATCACCCAATAAAAGTGATACTGCTGGCATTCACGGAGCTCCTTTAGGTGAAGAAGAAGCTGAACTCACAAGAAAACAACTAGGTTGGTCTTATAAACCTTTTGAGGTGCCCCAAGATGCTTACGATCAATATCGTCAAGCTATTCAAAAAGGTGCTCAACTAGAGGAAAAGTGGAATCAAACACTAGCTGCTTACAAAGAAAAATATCCTAATGAAGCGTCTCAATTTGAGCGTATGTTAAGAGGAGAACTACCTCAAGGCTGGGACAAAGATTTACCGACCTATACAGCTGATGACAAAGGGGTAGCTACAAGAAAACATTCTCAAATATGTTTAGGTGCTCTCGGTCCCAACATTCCAGAACTAATAGGAGGTTCTGCAGATTTAACACATTCAAATTACACAGATATCAAAGGTGAAACTGGATCTTTTCAATATGACAGTCCGGAAAAACGTTATTTGCATTTTGGTGTAAGAGAACATGCTATGGCGGCGATATTGAATGGTATTGCTTATCACGACAGTGGTCTAATTCCTTACGGTGGAACCTTCTTAGTCTTCGCTGATTATATGAGAGGTTCTATGCGTCTTTCTGCTCTGAGTGAACTTGGGGTTATTTATGTTTTAACCCATGATTCCATAGGTGTTGGTGAAGATGGCCCAACACATCAACCCATAGAAACAATTCCATCATTGAGAGCAATGCCAAATATGATGGTTTTCCGTCCAGGCGATGGCAATGAAACCAGTGGTGCTTATAAAGTTGCAATTAAAAATCGTAAAAGACCAAGTTCCTTATGCCTAAGTAGGCAGGGCATGGCCAATCAACAAAATTCATCAGTAGAGAAAGTTGCTCTAGGTGGATACGTTCTTGAAGAATGTGATGGCACCCCTGAACTAATACTTATCGGAACTGGAACTGAACTTGATCTATGTGTACAAGCAGCGAAAAAACTAACTTCAGAAGGGAAAAAAGTGCGTGTGGTTTCTATGCCATGCGTTGAACTTTTTGAAGAACAAATTGAAAGTTATAAAGAAGAAGTTTTACCTTCCAACATTAGAAAAAGACTAGTAGTAGAAGCTGCAGAGAGCTTTGGATGGCATAAATATATTGGTCTTGATGGTGACAGCGTGACCATGAATAGCTTTGGAGCATCTGCTCCAGGTGGTTTATGTATGGAAAAATTTGGATTTACAGTTGAGAACGTAATAGAAAAATCTAGAAATCTTCTGAACAAATAAAATTAATCAATTACTTGCCAATAGTTAATCCAAGAAAGAAAAGTTAAACAAAGAACTAATTTTCTTTGTTTAACTTTACGGGAGTTAATTCAGCTGCTCCTTTTGACTTGATTTGATCATTTAATTTATCAAGATCTTCATCTGTAATTTTTGTATTCATTGGACAATGATTAGGACCACACATTGAACAAAACTCTGCTTTCTTGAAAATTTCTTCAGGCAAGGTTTCGTCATGATATTGCTTAGCTCTCTCTGGATCCAATGACAATTCAAACTGTTTGTTCCAGTCAAATTCTTTCCTAGCCTTACTTAATTCATCATCACGATCACGTGCTCCAGATCTATGTCTTGCTACATCTGCAGCATGAGCAGCAATTTTATAAGCAATTAGACCTTCCCTGACATCCTCAGGATTTGGCAACCCAAGATGTTCCTTAGGTGTTACATAACAAAGCATCGCGGTACCATACCAACCTGCCATAGCTGCACCAATAGCACTTGAGATGTGGTCATAACCAGGAGATATATCTGTTACCAATGGACCGAGGACATAAAAAGGAGCTTCTGAACACTCCTCCATTTGCTTCCTAACATTGAATTCAATTTGATCCATAGGTACATGACCAGGCCCTTCGACCATGACTTGGACATCATGCTCCCAAGCACGTCTAGTCAATTCACCCAGGGTTTTCAACTCAGCAAGTTGAGCTTCATCGGATGCATCATGGAGACATCCAGGTCTTAGTGAATCTCCTAAAGAAAAAGTGCAATCATAGCGTTTAAATATTTCGCAAATATCATCAAAACGAGTAAACAAAGGATTTTGTTTGTAGTGATAAAGCATCCATTGAGCAAGAATTCCTCCACCACGACTAACTATTCCAGTAATACGACCTTTAACCTTGGGTAAATGTTCAATCAATAAGCCTGCATGAATAGTTTGGTAATCAACTCCTTGCTGACAATGCTTTTCTATTATGTGTAAAAAATCATCCTCAGTTAACCTTGAAATAGAACCGTGAACACTTTCTAACGCTTGATAAACAGGAACTGTGCCAATCGGGATAGGGGAGGCATTAATGATTGCAGTTCGAACCTCATCTAAATTAACCCCTCCAGTAGAGAGATCCATAAGAGTATCTGCGCCATATTTTACTGCCAGTTCAAGCTTCTTTAATTCTTCACTAATATCGCTTGCATTAGGCGAAGCACCAATATTGGCATTTACTTTACATGTCGAGGCAATACCTATTGCCATAGGCTCTAAGTTCGTATGGTTAATATTCGCAGGGATAATCATCCGACCTCGGGCAACCTCTTCCATAACCAGAGTCTCAGGAAGATTCTCACGCTTTGCAACAAAAACCATTTCTTCAGTGATTTCACCTTTGCGAGCAAAATGCATCTGAGAAACATTGTTTTTACCCTTTCTGGAAGCAACCCATGAATTCCGCATGAACTAAAAAGCTATTGAATAAACGAAGGGAGCAATATGCAAAGATCACAAGTTTCACTTTCCTTGCGCTGGTTCAAACCAGATCAGGTTCGGAGGGTGTGATCTCAGCCATAAAGCTAAGCGATATGGCACCCCTAGTGATAATTACAAATTAGCTCGAAATCCTCAACTGAACCCTAAAGTTTTTATAGATAAAAATTAAGAGTTAAAAATTTTGATCATTCATATCTTTTTTTATCTCTAGGAACAACATTCTTCGTCGCCTAAATCTTCTAACGGCACCAGTGAAAACCAATCCACTTCCAACTACTAGAGCAGGTATCGCTTGAATTTTATCTTTGCCCTCTCTATGTAAAAAGCCAGTAATTGCTAATAAAATTAGCAAAGGCGCTGAAATTGAAATTAATGGGTTACCCAATCTGTTCATAAAATAAAACAACTAATTGTGTTGAGGAGATTTAGAGGCCATCACTATTGTTTGAGATAAAATTTTTATTCCTAATTCCAGGCTTCTTTCATCCAAAGAGAAATATCCACTGTGCAATGGAGCACAACCTTGCTCTCCAGCAACTCCTAATCGAAACATCGTCCCAGGAACATCTTGCAAAAAGAAAGCAAAATCTTCAGCACCTAATGAGGGATTTTCTAAAAAAACAATATCTTCTTTATCCATAAAATTCTTCGCACAATCAAATAACAAATTAGTCAATTCTGGATCGTTATAAACTGGTGGCGCTATTGACTTGAAATTTATATTTGCCTTGGCTCCATAATTAGAGGCGATATTTTTTACTATTTTCTCAATCCATTGAGGCAATTTTTTATAAAGTTGGCTATCAAGACACCTAACTGTGCCAAGAATCTTAACCCTCTCAGCGATTACATTAAAAGCATTTCCGCCTGAAATTTTCCCAAAACTAATTACTACTGGCTTAAGAGCATCTAAACGTCTACTAATAGCCTCTTGAAGACCACTAATCACTTTTGCCGCGATCCAAATGGAGTCTGTTCCTTCATGGGGTCTAGCTCCATGTCCACCTTTACCAATGATATCTATTTCCAATTCGGCAGCGGCAGCGGTAAAAGTACCACTTCTGATTCCAATTTTTCCAACAGACAAATCTGGATAGACATGAACACCAAAAAGAGCTTGAACTCCCTCAAGAACTTTTTCAGCTCTCATCCAATTTGCACCTTGTGCAATCTCTTCAGCAGGTTGAAAAATGATTCTGATTCGAGAAGTTGTAAATTTACTATTTGCTAATACTTTTGCCACTCCCAAGCCAATACAAGTATGTAAGTCATGCCCACATGCATGCATCAAGCCTTGGATTGAAGAAGAATAATCCAAACCTGTTCTCTCCTCGATTGGCAAAGCGTCCATATCAACTCGTAAGCCAATAACAGGTCCGTTTTTATTACCCATTTCAGCAACCACACCTGTTTTCCCGACTGCTTCTTTTACTTCCCAACCTGATTTTCTAAGCTCTCCAGCGACAAAAGCAGCAGTTTGATATTCCTGACCACTTAATTCTGGATGAGCATGGAGATGTCGACGTAATAAAATTAACTCAGGAAGCATTTGTTGTGACAAAAATTCAATTTTTTTTTCTAAGTCCTTCATCTATCCTCCAACGCAAGAAATGCAATCAAATCATTTGTAGGTTTTGGAGGCCAACGTCGGATATGCAACAACCAATCTTTCTCACGGTATCTAATATCAAGTCCAGCAGCTGCAGCCCAATTACTTTCGGCTTCACCAGTAAAGCCTTTACGCCATAGAAGCGCACTTAGGGCTGCTCTAGCGTCTGCGAATAAGGGGTATTTAAGAATCAATAATCTAATTTTCTTTTCAGCGAGTTCGAGATCACCCAATTGGTAAATCGCAAGGGCCTCACTTGACCTAGCCATAGCAATGGAATTATTTGAAGAGGCAGCTTGAGAAAATAATTTCTTCGCTTCAATCCAATTATCCATAGAGCCCATAACGTTACCTAAGTTATATAAAGCTGAAACGTCTTTAGGATTCTTTTTTAAAACGTAGTTGTAATCATTACTAGCTTCTTCCCAAAGCCGCAAAGCTTCTTCAGCAATTCCTCTATTAAGGTAAGGGTCTAAATCTTCAGGAGAAATTTCTATAGCCATTGTTTGATCTTTAATAGCTCCTTGAGGGTCACCAAGAGCAAGACGAATATTTCCTCTATTACTTAATGCAGCCGGATCATCTGGGTTGTTATTTAAGTAAAAACTCCAATCTTTTTCAGCTTGAATGAAATCTCCATCTTTGCTTTCTTGAAGAGCTTTATCGAATAAGTATTTTGGAAGTACCTTGGCTTGCGACGAAAATGGTACAAAAAAAATAGAAAGCACAAGTAGAAGTGTTGCAGCTCTTATATTGATCATTTATCTCTTTTATTTGGTGAAGCTAACAGATAATGTTTTTCGGCAGCTGGAGTAACAACCCTTCCCCTAGCAGTTCTTTGTAAAAAACCAATTTGCATTAAATAAGGCTCAACCACAGTTTCAAGAGTGGTTGAATCTTCTCCTAGCGCAGCTGCCAAAGTTTCAAGTCCTACAGGTCCGCCTTGATATTGATTCACTAATAAGCCTAAATAACTTCTATCTGTTGCATCTAAACCTCTTTGATCTACACGATGTAGATCAAGTGCATCATTAACAAGTTCAACATCAATGATGTGTGAAGAGGAATGCACTTCTGCATAGTCTCTCACTCTTCTTATAAGCCTATTTGCAATTCGGGGTGTCCCTCGACTTCTTCTGGCTAATTGATATGATGCTTCTTCTGAAATTGATAAATCAATCAGGTTTGCAGATCTTTTAATTATGTTTTCAAGATCTAAATAGTTGTAAAAGTCCAGTCGCTGAGTGATTCCAAAGCGATCTCGCATAGGAGAGCTCAAAGCAGCGGGCTTTGTGGTAGCACCAACCAAGGTGAAAGGGGGGATTTCGATTGATCGCATTCTTGAGGAAGTACCTTTCCCTACAGTTAAATCCAACCTTCTATCTTCCATAGCTGGATACAAAAGTTCCTGTGAAATGCGATTAAGTCTGTGAATCTCATCAACAAATATCAATTCACGCGGCTGCATATTGATCAATAATCCAACAATGTCTCGCGGACGTTCAAGTGCTGGAGCACTTGTCACTCTAGCTTTAACTCCTAATTCCTCAGCAATAACCAAAGCCATAGTTGTTTTTCCCAATCCAGGCGGCCCATAAAGCATTAAATGATCAAGCGCTTCTCCCCTAGTCAATGATGCTTTAACTGAAATTTCAAGAACTTTCTTTAACTCAGATTGTCCTACAAATTCATCAAAAGATTTAGGCCTTAGTGAATCTTGCTTAGATAATTTAAGTTCCTCTTTTAAAAGAGTAGAACCAACCAATCTTTCCTCTCCTTTATCATCGGGGAGTGGAGAATGATTAGTAATTGAAGACACAATTGCCATGAACGAAGGGTAGTGGCATCTAAACAAAAATGGAGCTAAATAGAAGAATGAGCAAAAAAGGAAAGAAAAAATCAAAAAAAAATTCCTCAAGCGTTGGAAATCGTCGCTTAGCCGAAAATCGACAAGCAAGGTATGAATATGAAATCCTAGAAACACTTGAAACTGGCTTAGAGCTTCTTGGAACCGAAGTCAAATCGATTAGGGCTGGAAAAGTAAACTTAAAAGATGGATTTTGTTTAATTAAAAAAGATCAAATTCAACTTCATAATGTTCATATATCTCCTCATGATCATGCCGGTAAATTTTTCAATCACGAACCTCTAAGAATCAAAAAACTTCTTGCACATAGAAAAGAAATCGAAAAATTAAAAATTAATTTAGATAGAAAAGGCTTAGCATTAATACCTTTAACTCTTTACCTCAAAGGCTCGTGGATCAAGTTGAAAATAGGAGTCGGGAAAGGAAGAAAGCTCCATGACAAGAGAGATAGAGAGAAAGCTAATGACTCAAAAAGAGATGTAGCCAATGCTCTAAAACGTTTTTAGAAGGACAAATTTATTAATATCTTCTACAAAAATTTTCTCTAGAAAAATAATATTTTAATGATTAATTATCAGTAACATCTAAACTAACATTTTCCGGCGGAGGTGTTGGATCAGGGTCAGCAATGAGCATATGTTGTAAAACAATTTCAGGACGCTCGCTATCTCTCCATCTAATACGATAAGCAGGCATTTTTGTCCCCCTGCTTGTCGTTTGCTCAACAGGTTCCATGACCCAACCGCGTCTTGAACGCCCCTGGGGATTCCGCTTCACAACAGCATCTGCGTGCTTGAAACGAAAACCAACTCTCTCGCCACTCATCTGAACAAAATACTTACTCGCCTATTATCCACTCTGATGGGTCACTTTCCAGTTTGTTTTAAATTTGATTCTGGTCGCAAAAGTGGAAAAGCTATTACATCTCTTATTGAAGGACTGTCTGTTAATAGCATTACAAACCTATCTATTCCTATTCCCAGTCCTCCTGTTGGAGGCATTCCGACTTCAAGAGCATTAATAAAATCTTCGTCCAAACTGTGAGCCTCAAGGTCGCCTGCTTCTTTTTTTGCCTGCTGTAAAAGTAAACGTTCTTTTTGATCAATAGGATCAATTAGCTCACTAAACGCATTAGCAGTCTCTCTACCAACAATAAAAAGTTCAAACCTTTCAACTAAACCTTTCTTAGTCCTATGTTTTCTAGCTAATGGAGAAATCTCAATTGGATAATCCATCACGAATGTGGGTTGCACCAGCCTAGGCTCTACAACTTGCTCAAAAGCTTCATTCAACAGTCTTCCAACGCTGTCAGCCTTATCAGGTGTCTGAAGGCCCTCTCGAATCATTGCAGCTCTAGCATCGTCAACATTATCTCCAAACAATTCAAAATCAATACCAGTGAATTCCTGAACTAATTCATGCATAGTGGCCCTTCTCCAAGGGGGTTTCATATTTATTTCTTGCTCTTGATAATTAATTTTGGTAGATCCACAAATCTTTTCGCAAACAGAAGAAAGTAGTTGTTCTGTTAATTCCATCATGTCGAAATAGTCTGAAAAAGCTTCATAAATTTCAACAGAAGTAAATTCAGGATTATGCCGAGTGCTAATCCCCTCATTTCTAAAAATTCTTCCTAGCTCATAAACCCTTTGAAAGCCTCCAACTACAAGTCTTTTAAGATGCAATTCTGTTGCAATTCTCAAATACAAAGGTAAATCGAGGGTGTTGTGGTGAGTTATAAAAGGCCTTGCATCCGCTCCACCTGCTTCTGATTGTAAAACTGGAGTCTCAATTTCAAGAAAATCTTTTTCATCTAACCATCGTCGAATTGAACTAACTAATAAAGCCCTCGTTCGAAAAGTCTTTTTTGACTGTGGATTCACAATCAAATCTAAATATCTTTGTCTATAGCGCTTTTCCACATCGGCAAGACCATGCCACTTATCTGGTAAAGGTTGTAAAGATTTTGACAACATTGACCACTCGAAAACCTTGATAGAAAGTTCACCTCTATCAGTTCTCCTTAATATTCCAATTACTCCTATCCAATCACCAGAGTCAACTAGAGAAGTAATGTTCTCAAAATTATTCTTTGAATTCTCGTTAATTTCATTTTGATTTAATGTCGCCTTTTCTAAAAAGAGTTGAATTGTGCCTGTTTCATCAGCAAGAGTAAAAAAAGCAAGTTTGCCCATCACTCTTCGGGAAGTTATTCGCCCTGCAATGGATACTTCTTCTTGTTTTTCTTCGCCATTTGGCAAATCTGCGTATTTTTCCTGTAAAGCTGAGGAAGTGTCAGTAGGTTTAAAATTCAAACCATATGGACCTTGTCCAATGTTTTTTAGTGCTTTTGCCTTCTCAAGGCGGGTATCTCTTAATTCAGACAAAGCAATTCATACATACGGCAGTAAAAACGGGTCAAATGCAAAACCTATCAATATTGAGCTATGAATCTCTAACTGGCAATAGCAGTAGGAAATTCCCCCATTCTTTGAGAAGCGTAGCCAATACCTCTAACAGTTAAAATCAATTCAGGATTCCTTGGATCTGGTTCAAGCTTGCCCCTTAGACGAGCCACATATACATCCACAACTCTTAAATCCGCAGCTCGCCTGGGAGGGTAACCCCAAAGCTGTTCCAAAATCTCTGCTCGAGGCACAACACGGCCAGGGTCACGAAATAATAATTCCAGCAAACTAAATTCTGTATATGTAAGACCTATTCTTGCTCCGCCTCTACTGACTTGCCTTCTATTGGTGTCTACAACAAGATCACCAAGTTTCATTACTCCTTGTCCTGAAGGAACCTCTCTAGGCTCATCCACTGTCGGAGCAGGCCCAACTCTTCTCAATATCGTAGCAATTCTTGCCTCCAATTCCTTGGGGCTAAATGGTTTAGCGAGATAATCATCAGCGCCTAAATCCAAACCTGCAACTCTTTCTGAAATCGCTTCAAGAGCAGTCAAAAATATTATTGGAACACAAGACTCTGCCCTTATTCTTCGACAAACTGCAAAACCATCCATCTTGGGAAGCATTACATCCAGAACAACTAAGTCTGGAGCTTCTTTATGAAAAACCTCGAGAGCTTGCTCTCCATCCTGTGCAGATAAAACCTGATAACCAGCAAGGTTAAGCCTCGTAACCAAGACTTTCAATACTGCTGGTTCATCATCTACAACCAAAATACAGGTCATAAGATTAGTTGTTGCCTTAGTGACAGGACCATCGAAATTTTGTGTCGAAAATGGCTTCTTGTTATATTTAAGATATCATCTTCAAGTAAGGTATTCAAAGCCATTGGACTAATTTAAAAGATAGAGACCCCACTATTAAATAATTATTTATTGTATTTTTAAAGATTTTAAATTCTCATAATTAGTTTTTTTTATAAGTAAGAAGAAGCCAAGAAGAAAAAAATGGAGCAACTAATCCAGTTATAATAACTTCAGAAATGACTACATACATTGACCAAGAATGAAACCAATTATTTCTTAAAACACTGTACATAATAATTTTTTGAACCCAAATCGAAAGACCAACAAATGCAGTCCCAAATATGGCCATTAAACCAATATTTAAAAATAATTCGATTTTTTTATTATGCAATCCGTATTGACTCCAAACTAAAGACAAAAGAAACAAAGACGGGATATAAGAGGCATCACTAATTGTAAAAGAATCTACAAAAATTCCCGTTATTATAGCAGCCGAAGCTGCCCTCCAAGGAGGGTTCTTAAGAGAAAATGGTAACAATAATATCACAGGCCAGCATGGGCTTATTCCATTTATTTTAAGCCAATCAGGAGATATAATTATAAAAGCTGGCAAACAAATTATTATAAAAAAGATTGATAATTGCTTATTATTTTTAGCCATTATTTCTCAAAATTTGAACCCAATCTATTGCCTCAGGTGATGCAGTTAATTGGACTATTGCATATGGAGAAGGCAAAGCTTTTTCGTTAACATACTGAACAATTCCAATTGTTAAGTTTGGAGGTAATAAAGTACTTGCTGGAGATGTAGTTACAGCATCTCCAATCTTAACTAAATTATTTTTATTTAAGAAAATTAGTTTTGGTCTATTTGTACCCATCCCCGTCAAAATCCCATGACGCTTTGTTCGATAAATCCAAGCTCCTACTTGATGGCCAGGATCAGTCAATAATCTAACTCTAGAAGTAAGTGGAGTCGTGCTGTCAACAAGACCAATTAAGCCACCTGGTCCAATTACTGTTTGTCCTTTCACAACGCCATCTTTTGCGCCCTTATTAATTTCTAGCAATTGCCACCAATTTCTAGAAGATCGAGATATGACAGCTGCTGAAATTCTTTGATTACTATTAAACTCTTTTAAAGCAAGAGCTCTTCTTAAACGATTATTATCCTCCTCAAGTAATTTTAATCGAATATTTCTTTCAATATTTTCTCCTTCCTTAATCCATTCTCTTTGAGCAGTGCCAGGCAGTATTGGTTTTAGCAAAATTGAGTATAAATCTAAATACCCTGCTCCTTTTGTCCAACGAATACCAAATAATAAAGCTCCAAATAAAAATATTACCCAAAACCTACTTTTCAAAAGCAAATGAAACCCTATGTTCCCTCGGGCTTTGATCATTATTTAATCTCTAATTACATTTCTAGCAAAATCAGGCGTATCTACAACTCTTCGCATTGATTTAAAATCATCCAACACCAAACCACATCCATTTACGACGCACAACAATGGATCTTCAGCTACGTGAGTAAAAATTCCTGTTTCATGACTTAACAGATCACTAATTCCTCTAACCAATGCTCCGCCTCCCGCAAGCATTATCCCCCTATCAACAATGTCTGCAGCAAGCTCAGGTGGAGTTCTCTCAAGAGTTCTTTTTACAGCATCAACAATCTTATTCAAAGGTTCTGACATGGCTTCACGTAAATCGCCTGCTTTCAAATTGATTGAACGAGGCAGCCCTGAGAGTAAATGTAAGCCCCTTACATCTATTGATTGCAAATCAAATTCATTAGATGGAAAAGCTGATCCAATTTTAATTTTTATCTCTTCAGCAGTTCTCTCCCCGACCACTAAATTGTGTACTTTCTTCAAATAAGTAGCGATAGAATCATTAATCTCATCACCCGCAACTCTTACAGATTCACTTAAAACTGTTCCACCAAGACTTAAAACAGCCACTTCAGTAGTCCCTCCACCAATATCAACAATCATTGTTCCAATAGGCTCTGTGACTGGCAAAGAAGCTCCTATTGCAGCAGCTACAGGTTCATCAATCAAATGTACCTCTCTTGCTCCAGCGAGACCAGCTTCACGAACTGCTCTTCTCTCTACACCAGTCACTCCACTAGGGATACCAACCACTAATCGAGGAGCAATGATTCCTCTCCCCTCATTGCACTTTTGAATAAATGTCTTAAGCATTTGCTCTGCTGCATCAAAATCAGCTATCACTCCATCACGCAGTGGTCTAACAGCACGTATATTTCCAGGTGTTCGACCTAACATTAATTTTGCATCATTACCTACAGCTAAAGGAACTCCTTCCTCCAAATCCATTGCTACGACTGATGGTTCTTGTAAAACAATTCCTTTGCCAGAAACATAAATCAAGGTATTAGCTGTACCTAAATCGATCCCAATATCTCGGGAGAATTTGAAACGGTTAAAAAACACGGATTTCAATCATTTGAGCAATCATAAAGAGAGTTGAACTAAGATAAATATATTATTTAGCAACCAATAAACATCAGAGGCAAAAATGGGAATAAATTCAGTCACTCTTGTCGGCAGAGCAGGAAGAGATCCTGAAGTTCGATATTTTGAATCTGGAACGGTGGTAGCAAATTTAACTATGGCTGTAAACAGAAGAAATCGAGAGGATGAACCAGATTGGTTTAATCTTGAAATCTGGGGAAAACAAGCGCAAGTAGCAGCCGATTACGTCAAAAAAGGCTCATTGATAGGCGTAATTGGTAGCTTCAAAATGGATACTTGGAAGGATCGTAATACTGGAGAAGATAGAAACAAACCAGTTGTAAGAGTTGATCGTCTTCAATTATTAGGATCGAAAAAAGATTCAGAAAATAGTAATTTTCAAAACATCAACTCTTTTAATCAACAACCAAATAATGATGAGATACCATTTTAAAAAAATATTCTTTTAATTGATAATTAGTTTACGAAGAGTTTTATAAATCAAAGTTACTAGTGCAACTGATATACATGAAATAAGAATGATCTTAAAGACACTTGAAAAAGGACTAATCCACGTTTCAATATTTGCATAATTATCTCCCAGATAAAATCCTGTAATTGTTAAAAATAAAGTCCATATCAAGCTCCCAGCTGTCGTCCAAATAAGAAATGGAGTAATGGGCATTAACTCGACCCCGGCAGGGACTGAAATCAAGGTCCTAATTCCAGGTACTAATCTTCCCCAAAAAACCAAAGAGACACCATACCTATTGAACCATTTACGACTTCGAGCAAGATCCTGAGGATTAATTCCAATCCATCGTCCATTGTTCTCAAGCCATTTCTCAAGTCTTTCTTCATTAACTAATTTGCCAATTCCATACCAAGGCAAAGCCCCAATTACGGTTCCTATTAATCCTGCTAAAACAACTGGAAAAAAATCTAATTGACCTTGAGCGACATAAAAGCCGCCAAGAGGCATTATTAATTCCGAAGGTATTGGAGGAATTAGATTTTCCAAAAACATCGCTAATAAGATTGATCCATAACCAATCCACTGGTTAGTCTCTACAGCATTTCCTATCAATATTGGTAAAGAAGAAATAAATTCTGATATTTCCATTTAGTTTTTATTATTGAAATCAATTAATAACGATATTGATCTGTCTTATAGGGACCTTGAATTGGAACATTGATGTAATCAGCTTGTTCTTGAGTTAACTTAGTTAACCTTGCTCCTATCTTATCTAAATGAAGAATAGCTACCATCTCATCGAGATGTTTTGGCAAAACATAAACTTTATTTAGATATTTAACTCCATATTTAAATAATTCAATTTGAGCTAATACTTGATTAGTAAAAGAATTGCTCATAACAAAACTTGGATGACCAGTTGCACATCCAAGATTGACTAATCTTCCCTCTGCTAAAAGAATAATTTTATTGCCACTTGGCAGAGTTATGTGATCAACTTGAGGCTTAATATTTTCCCATTCATAGGACTTTAATGAGGAAACCTCTATTTCATTATCAAAATGGCCAATATTACAAACTATTGACTCATTTTTCATCTTGACTAAATGCTCATGACGAATAACTTGGAAGTTTCCCGTGGCAGTAACAAAAATATCGACATCTTCAACTACTTCATCTAGCCTAACCACTCTGAAACCCTCCATTGCCGCCTGAAGAGCGCATATAGGATCTATCTCAGAAATCATTACTGTCGCCCCTAGACCTCTTAGTGACTGAGCAGAACCTTTACCAACATCTCCATAACCCATAACAAGGGCTACCTTGCCAGCCACCATTACATCTGTAGCTCTTTTAATGCCATCAACCAAGGATTCTCGACAACCATAAAGATTGTCAAATTTACTTTTGGTAACAGAATCATTTACGTTAATTGCTGGGAAGACAAGTTCTCCATTCTTTTCCATTTGGTACAGACGTGCTACACCAGTTGTCGTTTCTTCAGTTACACCTTTAATAAACGACTTAGCTGTTGAATAAAAATTTGGATCTTGAGAAAGTTTTTTCTTGATAGATGCAAATAAAGCTATTTCCTCTTCATTTGAAGGATTATCTAGAACTGAAATATCTTCTTCTGCTTTACTCCCCAAAACAATCAATCCAGTTGCATCTCCACCATCGTCAAGAATCATATTTGCAGATTCACCATTTTCCCATTCAAAAATTTTATGAGTATATTCCCAGTATTCATCTAAAGTTTCACCTTTTTTGGCAAATACTGGGACTCCTGAATTTGCAATAGCTGCAGCAGCATGATCTTGAGTAGAGAAAATATTACATGAAGCCCATCTAACTTTTGCACCAAGTTCAACAAGAGTCTCAATAAGAACTCCTGTTTGAATAGTCATGTGGAGACTACCTGCAATGAAAGCCCCTTTTAATGGTTTTTCGGTTCCATATTTTTTTCTCAGTGCCATTAAACCAGGCATTTCTGTTTCAGCTATCAAAAGTTCTTTTCTGCCGAATTCTGCTTCGGTTATATCGTTAACTTTGTAATCAGTATTCTTATCAATACTGTTGAGATTTGACTTGGTTGCTGCGAACATAAATTGAACTCTCTATGGGAGATTGTGGGAAAAGATAGTGAAAAACAATTCAAGGTTTTTAATTCATTTGCTCAGCAGAACAATAATTACTGCTGGACTCTAGACAAACCTGAATCAACGATGTCATTAGGATCAACATTAACAAAAAAATTTCCAGATCTAAGCATTCTCCTTCTATATGGGCCTCTTGGAGCAGGAAAAACCACATTAGTTAAAGGAATTGCAAAAAGTCTACGAATTCAAGAGCCCATAACTTCTCCCACTTTTCCTTTATCTCAACATTATCCCGTGGGATCTCCTCCATTAATCCATCTTGATCTGTATAGAATTGAAGAGCCACATGCAGCAAACGAATTTTTTTTAGAAGAAGAAGAAGAATCAAAAGCCATGGGAGCATTGATGGTTGTTGAATGGCCAGAAAGATTATCTCTTCCAATGCCTGATGCTTGGAGAGGAAAACTAGAATATTCCTTAAATAAAAAAGCCCGCTATTTTCAGCTCATTCCTCCCTTATATAAAGACAATAAATTATCAATATCTTTAAGATAAGGTTGTGGATTTATGGCCCCTGCCCCTTTACATACATATGCACCACATGCAATCGCAAATTGAATTATGTCTTGCGCTATTTTTTGATTTATTTCATCTAGATCAATCGATAAAAGTTTGTAAATTATTCCCGCAGTAAAAGCATCTCCAGCTCCTGTAGTATCAATTACTGAAGATGGTGAAATGGCATTCGACCTTCCATAAATATTATTTAGAAACCATTCAACAGGGTTTGGACCATCAGTAACAATTACAGATGGTCGTTGAGATAAAGAAAATGAAATATCTCTTGGATTTGATGAATTGAAAAACCATTCCGCCTCCTCCTTTGCAAGTTTTATGAGCGAAGCATTTTTCAAAATTGAATTTATTTGAATTTTCTCCTCAAGCGTCGGTGCTAGTGATTTTGAAGCTTTCTTTCTCCAAAAAGTAGGTCTCCAATTCAAATCCAGAGCTATTTTTATTCCAGAATTCAAAGCCTTTTCAATACACCAGAAAAAAGCATCTGCTGAAATCTCAGAAGCCAAGGGAATTGTTCCAATAATTAACCATTTAGCTTTGTGAGAAACCAATTGCCAATCTTGAATAATCTTTTTTTTGGAAATAGCTTGATCAGCAAATCCCAACTCCTTCTCCCCTTCAAACCCCCCAAACACTCTTTCTCCATTATCTTCTCTTCTCACTAAAACAATCCTTGTAGGACGAAGTTTATCTTCCTGCAAACCAAGTATGTTTATTCCTCTATCAATCATCAAATTCTTAAAATCCTTGCCTATCGGATCATTTCCCAGAGCGCTAACCAAGGAAACACTTACACCTAATCGACTTAATGCACAGGCAACATTTGCTGGAGCTCCTCCAAAACAATCTTTAACTGGCTTATCACAAGAAGGATCACCTCCTAGTGGACCAAGACGATCAATTAATGCTTCACCAAAAGAGATTACTTTAGAAGATTTCATTTGATCTTGAATATCAATAAAGTCATTTTTCATAAATTATCAATTAATCATAGGTTGTCTTTTTCAATACCAAGATATTTAAATAATGTAGAAATAATTTTTGTATTAGCAGCAGGAAAAGGAAACTCAAGAAGTCTACTTGGATCAACCCAAAGTAACTTTTGACTTGCTAAAGGTCTTGGTTTACCAGAAAGAAATTCACATAAATGAACTGTAAAATAGAGTTTTTTATGACTATAGGAATGCTCAAAAGATATTAACTTTTCTCCAACTTTAATATCTATTCCAATTTCCTCCATGATTTCTCTTTTGATAGTTTTTTCAATACATTCATATGACTCTTTTTTACCGCCTGGAAACTCCCACATTCCTCCCATACTATCTTTTTCTAGACGCTGATCAATAAGTATTTCTTCATCGTTATTAAAAATCAGAGCAATACCAATTTCTTGAACAGGAATGACTTTTTTCATATCTTTCTTAGGAAAATCAATAGGATCGTACTTTAAAAAAGCAAGGCAGTAATTACGAATTGGACAAAAAGAACATTTAGGATTTTTAACTGTGCAAACTAATGCACCTAAATCCATCAAAGCTTGATTAAAGTCCCGAGGGTTATCCTTCGGGACTAATTGTTCACTTAAAATCCATAATCTTTTAGTATTTTTCTGGGTTGATTTATTACTTGCAAGCAATCTAGAGAGAATTCTTTTTACATTACCATCCAAAATTGGAAGTGGTAAATCAAAGGCTGAAGAAATAATGCTGCCCGCTGTACTTCTCCCGATTCCAGGAAGTGCCATCCATTGATCTAATTCAACTGGCCAAAAAGAAAAATCGGAACTATTAACTTCACCAATTAAATTTAATAATAATTTTGAGGATTTATGAAGTCTTTTCGCTCTTGAATAATAACCAAGCCCTTGCCAAACCAGAAGGACTTCTTGCTCATCTGCCTCTGTCAATGACACTAAATTTGGAAAAGTCATCATCCATTTGTACCAATATCGTAAAACCACCTTTAATTGAGTTTGCTGAAGCATTACCTCAGCAATCCAAATCCCATAAGGAGAAAGTATTTCGCCAGTTTCAGGCCTAGAGCCATCAGATTTAAGTTTCCATGGTATTCGAAGACGACCATTATCAGAGAACCATATCAATAGATCATTTTGAATATCATTAAAATAAGTAATAAGCTTCATTTTTGAATTAAATTTATTCAATCATTAAGTACCAAAATAAACTAGATATTAATATTTTATATATTTATTAGCTAATTTGAATTTAAATTATATCAAATTTATTCATCCAGGCTATTGACCTTATTAGATAAGTTGAGTTAATTACCCTAAGCTTACTCTTTAATGCAGAAACAGTAGTAATTTTATTATTTATCTCCTCTGCGAGACGAAGTAAAAATTTCTGATCTGGCATAATATAATCAACAATAAATAGCCGATGTCATTATATTTTTGATTTTGAATAATACTTATTCTAACCCCACTAATTTAGAAAGCCCATATATTTAATAAATGCATGAAAATGAATTAAATTATCAAGTTTTGATACCTATAAATACTCAAGAATTAGTGTTCACTAAAACTAATTCTTATTAACAAATAATCATTAATATAAATTCTTAGATATATTTATATTAATAACTATGATGCTATCTTCAACCAAGAACTTATGAAACAAGTCTGGACTTGGCAAAATATGCAAATTGCCTGGCAAGTAGAGGGAGAAAAAATAAATTCTCCAATTGCAATAGTCTTAATACATGGTTTTGGAGCATCTAAAGATCATTGGAGACTGAATCAAAAAAGTATAGGCTCTAAGGCACCTTGCTATGCATTGGATTTAGTAGGATTCGGAGAAAGTAGTCAACCAAATTCATGTTTGCCTTATGAAAAGAAAACCTCCCAAAATTTTCATTACTGCTTTGATAATTGGAGTAAGCAAGTTTTTGATTTTTGCAAAGAAATAGTTAATAAACCAGTCTTATTAATAGGAAATTCAATTGGAGGAGTAATAGCATTAAATACATCAAACAAATTATCTAAAAAATGCTTAGGGGTAGTATTAATTGATTGTGCTCAACGAACAATGGATGATAAACGGCTAGCCGAGCAATCATTATTAATGCGATTTTTCAGGCCAGTCATTAAAACTTTAGTAAGACAAAGATTGTTAAGTACAACCCTATTCACAAATGCAGCCAATCCAGCATTTATTGGAAAGATATTAAAAGTAGCCTATCCAAGCGGAAGTAATGTTAATGAAGAATTAATAGATATACTTTTTCAACCAACGCAAAGGAACGGAGCACCAGAAGCTTTTAGAGGTTTCATAAATCTATTCGATGATTATCTTGCTCCAGATTTACTTGAGCATTTCGAAAAACCAGTTCATTTAATTTGGGGCGAAAAAGACCCATGGGAGCCTGTAAAAGAAGCTAAGAAGTGGAGTCAAAAGTTTGAGTGTATAAAGTCTTTAGAAATAATAGCTAATGCGGGGCACTGTCCTCATGACGAAATGCCTGAAAAAGTAAATCCAATTCTTGAAAGAATAATTCAAGAAGCCATATAGGCTTCAACTGATTCACCTGCTTTTCTAAGCCCCCTCAAGCCATCACGCTCTAGATTTCTTACTCTATCCCTACTAATTCCTAGGACTCTTCCAATCCCCGTTAGACTCATTGGATCATCGCCATCCATTCCGTAGCGCATTCTTAAAACTCGATTTTGTAATTCAGGTAATTGCTCAAGTAATGTTTCTAGATCTCCTTTCATACAATCATTTTCTATCTGCTCAGAAGGCATATCAATTTCATTTGAAAGAAGATCTAATAAAATAGTATCTTCACTATCGCCTATTTTTGTTTCTAAGCTAACAGGTTGCCCAGCTTTACTCATTAGATCTTTAACATCCTCTTCAGGTAATTCAACATATTCAGATAACTCTTTTAGGGTAGGGGTTCTAGAAAGTTCTTGGCTTAATTCCCGTTGACCTTTTTTTAATTTATTAAGCATTTCAGTTATATGAATTGGGAGTCTTATTGATCTGCTTTTTTCTGCTATTGCTCTTGTAATACCTTGTCTAATCCACCAATAAGCATACGTAGAAAATTTATAACCACGAGTTGGATCGAACTTTTCAACGCCTCGTACTAAACCAATAGTCCCTTCTTGGATTAAGTCTAGTAATTCCATATTTCTCTTAGTGTATTTTTTAGCAACACTCACAACCAATCTAAGGTTTGCAGCAACCATTCTCTCTTTCGCTCTTCTACCGCTTTTTAGCTTCTTTTTAAGTTGAAGAATAGACATTCCAGCTTTTTCGGCAAACAAACTAATCTCAGGTTTTTCTCCCAAATCACTTTCAATTTCTGATTCAATATTTTCAAGAACCATTAGATCTTGAACCTGTCTACCTAAAGTAATTTCTTGCTCATGTGACAGTAAAGGTACTCTTCCAATATCTCTTAAATAAGAACGAACCAAATCAATGTCAGATACAGACCTTGCAGCAGAAACGGCAGTTGTTTTCTTTGGTTGAAGAGCCTCTACTACCGTTGTCATGGATTTGTTTAGTTTTGTTAAGCTTACTACTAAGAATTGTAAAGATCAATTACATAGGGATCGGCTCCCCGCACTTTGAGTATAAACACTCAGTCAGATTCTACGCCAGTCTTCCTAAAAGCCAAGAAGCTGTTTTTAAGTAGATCAACACTCCTGCAACATCTGTAGCGGTAGTAATAAAGGGAGCAGACATTAAAGCGGGGTCTAATCCCATGCGATCAAAAAGCAAAGGCAAAGAAGCACCGGCCGTCGCAGCAAGAGTTGTAATAGCGATCAAACTTATACCTACAGCTGTAGCAACCAAGGGGCCCTCTCCTTGCCACCAAGCAAAAGGGACAACGAAAATAGCCATTAAAATACCTAGCAATGCTCCAGCTAAAGATTCTTTGGCAACAGCCCTAAATAGACCAAGTCGTTGAATTCGTTGAGTACTTAAACCTCTAATAACAACCGTTGAACTTTGAGCCCCAACATTGCCACCCGCCCCAATTAATAACGGAATGAAAGCAGCCAATAAAACCACTTGTTTCAGAACCTCATCATTCATTGCAATAACTTGAGTTGTTAATCCATTTGCCAAAACCAAAACAGCAAGCCAGACAATTCGGCGTCTAGCTACAACGAATAAATTGCTTTGGAAGTAATCATCTTCGTCCCCAGCTTGAACTGCACCAGCGGCATAAATATCCCTAGTTGCCTCTTGTTCAATCACATCTATCACGTCATCCACAGTCACAATGCCAACTAATCTTTTTTCAAGGTCGACGACAGGTAAAGCTAAAAAATCATATCTTTGAATTGCTCTTGCAACCTCTTCCTGATCAGTATCTGTTCTCACATTAACAACCTCTCTTGTCATAACCTCCCCAATCAGTGATCCAGGATCAGCCACTACTAGATCCCTTAAAGATAAAATTCCAGTCAGGTGTCTCTCTTTATCAGTTACATATAAGCTATAAATTGTTTCTGAAAAAGTAGCTCTTTGTCTTACCAGTTTCAATGCTTGAGAGACACTAAGAAATTCTTTAAGATCTATAAATTCTGTCGTCATCAATCTCCCAGCTGTTTCGGATGAGTAACCCAAAAGTTGAGCAGTTACACGTCTTTCCTCGGGGCTCAGCTCTGCGAGCAAACGTCTTACAACTTTTGCAGGTAATTCATCAAAAAGACGTACTCGGTCATCAGGTGACATCTCCTCAACCAAGTCAAGTACTTCATTTGATCTCAAGCGATCTAAAAGATTTTGTTGAACTGACGGATCTAAATATTCATAAACTTCGATAGCTTCATTTTTATTTAACAACCTGAAAGCCAAGGCTTGTAAAATCATCGGCAACGTATCAATAGCCTGAGCTATGTCAACAGGCTGTACGGGATTCAGAAGTGATTTAACTCCGTCGTAATTACCTGCGGAAAGCATTGCTTCTAATTGCTGTGCAACTGCCTCAGCGACCAAACTGCCATTCGCTAAAGATTGAGTCTCACTGGATGCCCCTAATTGTTCTTTCATATTCGGAGCAACAAGCCTCTATTATTTTATGACTAACTTCCATTTTTGTTACTTCAATATCCATGTCCGTAAATATCAGCAAAGTTCAAGTCCTCTCTTTTGATAATGAAAAAATAACTTTTGATCATTTCAAAGGAGATGTCTTGTTGATTGTGAATGTTGCAAGCAAATGCGGATTCACTAAGCAATATAAAGCTCTTCAAAGTCTTCAAGATAAGTACGAATCAAAAGGTTTCAAAGTTTTAGGTTTTCCATGTAATGATTTTGGGAACCAAGAACCTGGAGAACTAGAAGAGATCAAAAAATTCTGTTCAATATCCTATGGAGCAAATTTCCAACTTTTCCAAAAAGTTCATGCAAAAGGCAATACAACAGAGCCATTTACAACATTGAACAAAGTCGATCCAGCTGGTGAAGTTGAATGGAATTTCGAGAAATTTCTTATTAATAGAAAAGGAGAGGCCATCTCAAGGTTCAAAAGTTCAGTCGAACCAGATAGTGTGGAAATACAAAAAGCTATTGAAAATTTACTTAACTAATTAATAACTTTCCCAGCAAAGAAATCACCTAAACAAATAGCAAAAAAACAAATTAGTACCATTAAAACTGAATTCATAAAAAATAATTTATATAAACCTTTACTAATTAATTGAAATAATTGAAAAGACCAGCCACTAAAGGTAGTTAAGGATCCACAAAAACCAAACCCAAAAATCAATTTATATCTGCGACAAATAGGTAAAGAATTTATCATCCCTAATAAAAAACAACCAATTATATTTACTATAAAAACATCATCAATCTGCCATCGAAATAAAGCACCTGGAACAGCCCCTATTGAAATAAGAAAGAATTTATTTCTCTTTAGAAAATTTCTCATTTATTAATTACCTAAAGAGGAACCCAAAGCTAAAGCAAATATTCCTAAAGAAAAAGAAAAAGAAAATAGTTTTAATGCTTTAAAAAACTTAGATTTCAGACATAAATCAAACAAGTCATAAACAAAAGTAGAAAAAGTACTTAGTCCTCCTAAAAAACCAATCAAAACAAAAAATGCTAATTGAGATGAAAAAGTTAAAGATTTTATCTTGGGTAAAATAGAAATAAATAAACCAAGCAGAAAACAAGAAAAAGTATTAATTGCTAGAATAATAAAATATCGATTTATATTTATTTCTTTAAGTTTTTGGTAAATTATAAACCTAGCATTTACTCCAAATACTGAACCAATAGAAACCAATAGAATATGCTGAAATGTATCAATAGTTGCCAATATTTACCCATCCTCTTTTATAGAAAATTTGATTATAATCCTGAATTGAAATATTAACTAATAACCATTTTCCCCTATCAGAACTATCCCATATTTTCAAAATATTGACTGGGGTTCCTGCTTTAACACGCGTTAAAATAGATGAATTTTTTGAGGCTGAAGAAAGCAAGTTAAAGTCTTTCAATGCAATTATTGGTGATCCAACATTGTTTTTTCTATTTTGGATAATTGATTCTTGCGCACCACCAGCAGGTAATGTTGTTGGCACTACCAAAGCAATACCTAAAAGCCATGTCCAAACAATAAAAGTACTAATTATATTCATCAAATATCTAAAGTTGCGAGATCAAGTTCAACACTATGAGTTTCAATAAACTCTCTTCTTGGTGCAACTTTATCACCCATTAAAATTGTAAATATTCGATCAGCTTCAAGCGCATCTTCTATCTCAACTCTTTTCATCATTCTTGTTGTAGGATCCATTGTTGTTTCCCATAATTGTTTGGGCATCATTTCTCCTAAGCCTTTAAATCTTTGAATTGTATAGTTGGCTTTTTCTCCAAAACTTGCAATAGTTTTTTGCAAATCTGATTCGTTATAGCAATAAGTATGTTTTTTCCCTCGTTCTACTTTATAGAGAGGAGGACAAGCAATATAAATATAACCACCTTCCACAAGAGCCTTTTGATACCTATAAAAGAAAGTCAAAAGCAATGTTCTAATATGTGCACCATCAACATCAGCATCAGTCATTATTACTACTCTGTGATACCTGAGATTCTTAACTTCAAAATCTTCTCCTTTAATACCTAAACCAAGAGCCGTTATTAAAGATTGAATTTCAGTATTTTTATATATCTTCGCATCATCAGTTTTTTCAATATTTAGAATTTTACCTCTCAATGGAAGAATTGCCTGGAATTTTCTATCTCTACCTTGCTTAGCAGATCCACCAGCAGAATCTCCCTCAACTATATAAATCTCCGATTCTGATGGATCTCTTGAACTACAATCTGCAAGTTTACCTGGCAATGTAGAACTTTCTAAAACACTTTTTCTGCGAACAAGCTCTCTAGCTCTTCTTGCTGCCTCAGCAGCATTAAAAGCTTGAATTGCTTTCTCTAAAATCAAATCTATTATACCTGGATTAAATTCTAAATATTGACTGAGAGATTCACCCACCAAATTATCAACAATTCCGCGCACTTCAGTATTGCCTAATTTAGTTTTTGTTTGGCCTTCAAATTCTGGATCTGGTACTTTTACCGATAGAACAGCGGTTAATCCTTCTCTAATATTTTCTCCTGCTAAATTTGAGTCAGAATCTTTTCTTTTACCTCTTTTCTTGGCAAATGTATTTAAAGTTCTAGTTAATACTGTTTTTAATCCCTCAATATGAGTTCCACCATCGATCGTGCGAATATTATTGGCAAATCCAAGAATACTATCTGAATAAGCATCAACACACCATTGCATTGCTGCTTCTACTTGAACTCCATCTTTTTCAGAATTGACATAAATTATCTCTGGATGTAGTGAATCTTTTTCCTTAGTCATATATTCAACGTATTCTTTAATTCCACCTTCATAAAAATAAACTTCTTCATGAGGAATTTGTCTAGAATCTTTTAACTTTATCCTTTCATCACGAAAGACAATTCGAACTCCTCCATTCAAATATGCAAGTTCTCTAAGCCTCGAAGATAATATTCCGTATTCAAAAGCTATACCATCAGTAAAGATCTTTTCATCAGGTTTAAAACAAACAGTGGTCCCCGTTAAGTTTTGATCTGACTTGGAAAGATTCTCTGATTTTAAATTTCCAATTGATGCACCTCTTTCAAATCTCTGGAAATGGATTTTTCTTTGTCTGCGAACTGTTACCTCTACCCACTCACTCAAAGCATTTACTACAGAGATACCAACTCCATGCAAGCCTCCAGAGACCTTGTATCCTCCACTTCCAAACTTTCCTCCTGCATGCAGAACAGTCAATACTGTCTCTAGTGCACTTTTGCCAGTGCGAGGATGAATATCAGTTGGAATTCCTCGACCATTGTCAGTAATAGATGCTGAACCATCATTACAAAGTAAAATAGTTATTTGATCACAATGGCCGGCAAGTGCCTCATCTACCGCATTATCAACAACTTCATATACAAGATGATGAAGCCCTTTAGACCCGGTTGAGCCTATATACATTCCTGGGCGCTTCCTGACAGGTTCCAAGCCTTCCAGTACTTGGATCTGCTCAGCACCATAAGCCGCTTGGACTTTTGAATCTTTACTCATTCGGGTTAAAGCAAACAGGCCAGGTTGTCTTTGATACGATCATTAGTCGAAACCTTTCCTGAAATTTCAATTTAACATTGGCATTACGGAAAGTCTTTGGAAAAATTCCAAAACCAAATCAAAATAATTAATTGTCATGCAATTACTGCTAATAAAACTTCAGAACAAAGAATTATGCAACCCAATAAACCACTCGTAATAGCCCTCATGGGTCCAACTGCAGGCGGGAAAACCGAACTGGCAATTGATATTGCAAACAAAATCAAAACCAATATTCACAATATTGATTCACGTCAAATATACATCGATATGGATATTGGGACTGCCAAACCAACACCAGAACAACAAAGACAAGTTCCTCATTTTTTAATTGATTTATGCTTACCTTCAAAACCAATAAATCTTTATGAATTTTATTTGCTAGCAAGAACTTCCATGGAGGAAGAATTAAAAAACCATAAGTTAATTTTACTTGTTGGAGGAAGTGGACTATATCTTCAATCATTAATTGGAGGACTTAATCCTCCTGGAGTACCTCCTCAAAAATTCTTAAGAGACCAACTTAATAAAATAGAAAAGAACGAAAGGCATAGTTTATTAAAATGTTGCGACCCAAAGGCTGCAGAACAAATACATCCCCAAGATGCCATAAGAACTATTAGGGCTCTAGAGGTTTTTTATGCCACAGGAAAAAGTTTTTCAAAGCAAAAAAGTTCAAGTCCTCCTCCATGGGAAATTTTAGAGCTTGGTTTAAACCCTGAAAATTTAAACACGAGAATCAAGGAAAGAACTAAAAAAATGTATAAAAACGGATTGATTGAAGAAACTGAAAATATGATTATGAAATATGGAAATGATTTACAGTTGCTAAAAACTATTGGATATGGGGAGGCAAGGTCTATGATTAATGGAAAGATAAACTTTGAGGAGGCCTTAGCAATAACAACCAAACGCACACTCCAGCTAGCCAAAAGGCAAAAAACTTGGTTCAGGAATAAACATAATTCAAAATGGCTAAATGACGAGAATGCACTATCCGAAGCTTTATCGTCTATTTATGAGGTTCTAAGTTGATAATTTCAAATACGCTTAGAATTAGTCCAAAGGTTCTTTCCACCTAATTTAGATACTGAATGCCACCACGTCCTCGTTTTGATCGTCGCGCTCCAGAAAGGGAGCTGCCAAACATTAATGAAAGAATCAGCTATCAAAGTCTGAGAGTAGTTGATTCAGATGGCACCCAACTTGGTGTCATAAGCCGTGAAGAAGCTTTAGAAGTTGCTAAAGACCGTGAGCTAGATCTTGTTTTAGTGAGCGAAAAAGCAACTCCTCCAGTATGCAGGATAATGAATTACGGAAAATTCAAGTTTGAACAAGAAAAAAAAGCAAAAGAGGCTAAGAAGAAATCACATCAAACAGAAGTTAAAGAAGTAAAAATGCGATACAAAATTGATCAACACGATTATCAAGTTCGTATTAGTCAAGCCACTCGATTCTTAAAAGCTGGAGACAAAGTAAAATGTACAGTTATTTTCAGAGGTCGCGAAATACAACATACAGCTCTTGCCGAAACTCTTTTGAAAAGAATGGCCAATGATCTTGAAGAGAAAGCAGAAGTGCAACAATCTCCAAAGAGAGAGGGAAGAAATATGATTATGTTTTTAACACCGCGTAAAACTCCATTGTTAAAGAAAGAAAAAGATTTAACTGAACCAAAAAAAGCTTTAAGGACAATCAATTAAATTAAGTAAAGTTGACATCAGACAAATAAATAATTGTCACTTGGTATTCTTTTCATTAATCTAGCCACATTAAAACCTGTCATATATCTGTGAGATTCCACATACAACAAGAAAGTGAAATCCCTGCATCAAGTCAGTTATACAATCAAATTTGTTTTGCAATAGCAGCTAGACATTACCCCCCTGGACATAGGTTGCCTAGTACTAGACAACTAGCAATGCAAACAGGACTTCATAGAAACACAATCAGCAAAGTTTATAGACAACTTGAAAGTGATGGGGTCGTAGAAGCGATTGCAGGATCAGGTATCTATGTTAGGGATCAACAGAAACAAAAAGATTTAAGAAACAGCTCACCCTCAATACGTAAGAAAGTCGTCAAAGACATAGACAATGAGGTGCGTAAAAGTATTGATGAGCTTTTAAATGCAGGTTGCACCTTGCAACAAACCAGAGAATTATTTACTCGTGAAATTGATTGGAGACTTAGATGTGGAGCACGTTTACTTGTTAGTACTCCAAGAGAAGATATAGGGGCATCTTTGCTGATTGCAGAAGAGTTAGCTCCTCACTTAGATGTCCCTGTCGAGGTTGTCCCAATGGAGGAACTTGAAAGTGTTTTAAAAAGTTCTAGCAAAGGGACTGTGGTAACAAGTAGATATTTTTTACAACCCTTAGAAGAGATAGCTAAACGTCATAAGGTCAGAGCTGTAGCAGTAGATCTTAGTGATTTTCAAAAAGAGCTAACAATTTTAAACAAGCTTCGTTCAGGTAGTTGTGTAGGGATAGTCAGCATAAGCCCAGGAATACTGAGAGCAGCAGAGGTGATTTTACACAGCATGCGCGGCAATGAAATTCTTTTGATGACTGCCAATCCTGATGTAGGGAGCCGTCTTATTGCTTTATTGAGAGCGGCAAGTCACGTCATTTGTGATAGTCCGAGCCAGCCTGTTATTGAACATACGTTGAGGCAAAATATATCTCAATTAATGAGAATGCCCCAAATCCACTGCGCAAATAAGTACCTAAGTGATTCCACCATAGAAGAATTACGTAAAGAAATTGGTCTTCTCGATCAAAAAACTACTGACTTAATCGATGATTCAATTAATTAAATCAGATTTCAAAATTATCAAAGAAAGAGATCCTGCTGCAAGAGGTTTTCTTGAAATTGTACTTTGCTATCCTGGCTTTCAAGCATTAGTTTTACATCGTATTAGTCATAAATTATGGAATTACAAACTTCCTTTGTTACCTAGAGTTCTTAGTCAATTAACAAGGAATATAACTGGTATTGAGATCCATCCAGGAGCAAAAATAGGAAGAGGCGTTTTTATTGATCATGGTATGGGAGTGGTAATAGGAGAAACGAGTGAAATTGGCGATAGATGCCTTCTTTACCAAGGAGTCACACTTGGGGGGACAGGGAAAGACAGCGGCAAGCGTCATCCAACTCTTCAGGAAAACGTTGTAGTTGGAGCTGGAGCAAAAGTACTAGGTGCTATAAAAATAGGTTCAAATACCAGAATCGGTGCTGGATCTGTAGTAGTTAAAAATGTTGAAAAAAATAGCACCGTTGTAGGAATTCCTGGAAGAGTGGTTCATCAAAGTGGAGTGAAAATTAATCCTCTTGCACATTCAGCATTACCAGATGCTGAAGGAAATGTTATTAAAAATTTAATGGACAGGATTGATCACTTAGAAAATCATATAATTGGATTACAAGATTTAATTGAAAAAACTAATATTCCCACAAAGAAAAAACAAATTTTTATTAACGAATCTCAAAGCCTCAGAGATAAAGAAATTATTGATTTTTTAGGCACTAATGAAGAAGATATTTAATCATAAAAATCCTATAAGTAATAGTATTAAACCAAAAAAGATATTTTTTTAGTTTGGAAATGTAAAATCAAAAGAGAAAGTATTAAGCCAAAAATATTAATAATCAAGATTAAAAACTGACTATAGTAATTAACATTTGAGGTTATCAAACTGTAACGTAAAGAATCTATCAATATATACAAAAAATTAATATTAGTTATCCAATTTAGATCTCCCAAGCTTTCTTTTCTATATAGAATAGGTGATATTAAAAAAATTAATTGTAAGACGATAGGAACTAATTGAGCAAAATCTGAAAAACGAAGACTTATTAACGCAATAATCAAAGGAAACCAAAATAAAAAAATAAATAGATTAACAAATGGAATCCAAGATGAAACGATAAGGTTGTAGAAAAGAGACTTATTAAAAAATATAAGAACTAGAAAAACTAATGCAAATGACTGAAAAAAAGTTTGTACCTGAAAAGCCCATTCTTCAAGAACATAAAATATCGGCTTAAGTTTTAAATTTTGAATATTAGATCTATTGTTAATAAAAAGTATCGGAGCACTTGAAATAGAAGAACAGATTGAATTCCATACAACAAGACCAATACCAAGATAAATCAAATAAGAGTTAAAATCAGTTACAGAAAAAACTGTCCCGTAGACAATACCTAAAGTAGTTATTGAGAGCAGGTTCGAAAATCCAAGCCAAAAGCTACCTAATGCTGTTCTTGCAAATCTAGCTCGTGTTCTTGAAGTAGCTGTAAACCACCAAAGCTGCCTATTCTCATAAGAGAATTTGATATTATCTCTAAATATTTTCATAATAATCACTCGCATGATAATAATTTAATGCTTCATCAAGATGGCCGTCATAAACAATTGAGCCATGATTAAAGACAATTCCTCTAGTACAAAATTGTCTAAGTAATTCCTCTGAGTGACTAGCTAAAAAAAGTGTTCCTGCCGAATCAATAAAAGATTTAAGTCGCTTCTCTGCTTTTTCAAAAAACTCAGCATCTCCTGTTCCAAATCCCTCATCAATAGCCAAGCAATCATGTTTACATGAGGTTAAAAGAGAGAATATTAATCTAGCTGACATTCCCTCACTATATGTTTTAACAGGTAAAGAGATATAATTACCTAAACCTGAAAAATCTATAATCTCTCTAAGGTATTTCTGAAATCCTTTAAAATTACTATTAATCAACAAATAGTGGGCCTTAGCAGCATCGATTCCACTTAATTCATTACTGGTTAAAAAACTCTTTTGAAGCATTGGATAAACATTAACATTGATTTTCATTTTCCCTGAAGTTAATGAATATATGCCTGAAATAAGTTTTAAGAAAGTGCTTTTCCCAGAACCATTATGACCAATTAATGCAACACGTTCTCCTTTAGTAAAAGTGACATTTAAATTTGATAAAGCTTCAACATTTGTTTGATTATTTTTAATTTTAAGACTGCCACCAGTGAAAGGAACCTTTATAGTATTTGCAAGCAGTTTTGTAAATTTTTTATTATTAGAAAAAACTGGTATTAATAAAGATACTCCTTCTAGTTCAATAACAGGTTTAGAATTTGATGATTTCGAAAATAAAATAATCGACTGAATATTTTTTTTTACTTCTATAAGATTAGATATATTTTCTGAATTAACTTGACTAATAAATTCCACACCGACTGATAGCGCATGGCCAGAAATCCAAGGATTAATAGAAGAAGGTTGATATAAGCTAACTCCATTAATTGTTGACTCTAATTCTTTAGTAAATAATTCAGCAGATTTAACTTTATTATCTAAAGCTATTTTATCAATAATTTGCTGCTTATTATTACTTTGACTTGAAACTGATAATGATCCAATTAAATCACATGCTAAATCTGAAATATCATGAGAGCCTGATTGGATCGATCTTAACCAATAACTTAATCCAGCAAAATCAACCTTTCGACTAAATAAATTTAGATATAATTGATTTATCTTAAAGTCTAAAGACTTACCATACATTATAGAATTCTTATATTCATCTTGGATAGATAAATGACATGCTATTTCTCTTAACTTAACCCCTTTACTAGCTTGTAAAAGCCAATATTGGATTCCAGGCGGGTCAGCTGGCCGGCCAAAATAAGCAATATATAACTCTTGTAATTTTTTAGAATCAACTTCCATTACTTAGATAATTAAATTTCATCATCCAGTAGTTTTTTTGGCTGGCTGAAACATAAACATTGAGTAAATAACATTTCTTCTCATATTAATCATCATTTCTAAAAACATGTCATAACCCTCATTTTTATATTCAATTAAAGGATCTTTTTGTCCATATCCTCTAAGGCCAACTGATTCGCGCAAAGAATCCATCGATTGCAAATGCTCTCTCCACAAAGTATCAAGTTGTTGAAGTATAAAAAATCTTTCAGCTTCACGCATCATTCCAGGATGAGAATCTTCAACTTGGGCTTCCTTTAAATCATATGCATTTCTCAACTCTTCTTTTAAGTAATTTTTTAATTCATCTACATTTAATTTAAATAAGTCATTTGCCTTTAAATCTTCTAATAAATATATGAATTCTTTCACCTTTGAAACTAACTTGTCTAGATCCCATTCTTCTGGTGGAAGATCTTCATTCACATATGCCTCCACTATTTCCTCCATAGTACGTTCACCATATCCTAAAACTTGCAATTTTAATTCTTTTCCTTCTAAAACTCTTCTTCTTTCTGTGTATACAGCTTTCCTTTGATTATTCATGACCTCATCATATTCAAAAATTTGTTTTCTAATATCGTAATAATAAGTTTCTACTTTCTTTTGTGCTCCTTCTAATGAACGAGTAAGCATTCCTGATTCAATTGGCATATCTTCCTCTACCCTGAATGCATTCATAAGACTTGCAACTCTGTCTCCTCCAAATATCCTCAGTAGATTGTCTTCAAGAGATAAGAAAAATCTTGTACTTCCAAAATCCCCCTGTCTCCCTGATCTTCCTCTGAGTTGATTATCAACTCTTCTAGATTCATGCCTTTCAGTACCAATAACATGTAATCCGCCGAAATTACGAACATTTTCCTCTTCATCTTTAATAACATCTTGATATTCATCCTTAATTAAATTAATAGCTTTTCTCAAAGAAATAATGTCCTCATCTTTTGTAGGACTTTTCTCAGCCGCAGTTGCTATTCGATCATCTAACTCAATCGAGGTTAGAGTTCTATCCCCCCAAGACTTAACTAAACCAGATATCACATTAGCAAGTTGTTTATCTGTTTCATCTGACAAAGTTACTGGAAACAATTTATTTAGAGAATTTTGACTAATATTCTTTTTTTGTTTCTTATCAGTTGTTTGAAATCCAACAGATTCAGTTGTCCTTTGCAAAGGAATTGGTGGTTTATGTCCTTCTTCAGGTTTAATTAAGCGAGAGCTCAGTAATTCTTTTATTTTTAATTTAGCCATATAATCACTATTTCCACCGAGAATGATATCTGTCCCTCTACCAGCCATATTCGTAGCAATAGTTACAGCTCCAGACCTTCCAGCTTGAGCAACAATTTCAGCTTCTCGTTGAACATTTTCTGGTTTCGCATTTAACAAATTATGTGGTATTTGCTCTTCTTCTAAAAGAGTACTAATCAATTCACTTTTTTCAACACTTGTTGTTCCAACAAGTACGGGTCTTCCTTGTTGATGAATAGCAGCAATTTCTTTTGCAACAGCTCTCCATTTTGCCGATTCTGTCTTGAAGACTTGATCAGTCCAATCTTCTCGCGAAATTTTTCTATTTGTAGGTATTACTGTAGTTTGCAATTTATATGTTTTCTCAAACTCAACTTCCTCAGTTTTTGCTGTCCCTGTCATTCCAGATAAACGAGGATATAGAAGAAAGAAATTTTGATAAGTTATCGAAGCAAGAGTTTGGGTTTCTGGTTGAATTGCAAGTTGTTCTTTTGCCTCTATAGCTTGATGCTGACCATCGCTCCATCTTCTACCTGGCATTACTCTCCCCGTAAATTCATCCACGATGACCGCTTCACCGTCTCTAATTATGTAATTAGTATCTAAAGTAAAAAGCTCTTTAGCTTTTAGAGCATTAGTTACATAATGTGCCCAAGGATCCTTGGGATCAAATAAATCATTAACATTCAAAAGTTTCTCTGTTTTCGCAAAACCTTCATCTGTAAGTATGCAACTTCTTTGCTTTTCATCTACTTCATAATCACCCTCTGGATCTACTCCATCTTTTGAAATTTCTTTAGATCTAATTAATTTATCTACAACAGATGCAGCCTTTTGATACTTTTCTTGAGGTCGTTCAACTTGTCCTGAAATTATTAATGGAGTCCTGGCCTCATCGATCAAAATCGAATCGACTTCATCAATTACACAAAACTGAAAAGACCTTTGAACTATTTCATCTGAAGTTGCGGCCATATTATCTCTAAGGTAATCAAAGCCCAATTCTGAATTGGTCGCATAGGTAATATCACATGAATAATTCTTCCTGCGAGTTTGAGGCGTCATGTCTTGCTGAATCAAACCCACTGAGAGGCCTAGAAAACGATGAATTTGCCCCATCCATTCTGCATCTCTTCTCGCCAGATAGTCATTAACAGTAACCACATGAACTCCCTTTCCCGCTAAAGCATTTAAAAAACTTGGTAATGTTGAAACTAGTGTTTTACCCTCACCGGTTTTCATTTCTGCTATCTGTCCTTCATGTAATACCATTCCGCCCATTAATTGCACATCAAAATGTCTCATTCCCAAAACCCTTTTTGAAGCTTCCCTAACAACCGCAAATACGTCGGGGAGAAGCTCATCCATCAAGGCAAATTCAGACGAAGATTCACTAGCCTTCTCAATTTTTGAGCGAAATTCTGTAACTTGGGTCCTCAGCTCATCATCTGAAAGAGATGCATAATCTTCTTCTAGAATATTAATATCGGAAACAATAGGAGCATACTTCCGTAACTTACGGGCGTTGGGATCACCAAGAAGTCGTTTAAGCATTAACTATTTGATCGAAACATTTTGTTTTTATATTTTACGCTATTGAAATTGGATATAAGAAATTTTCATAAACATCTTCCTTATAATAAAACTAGCTACATGTCAGATTGAAAATAGTCAATTAGTTAATTGTTTTCAAATTACTAATCGAATCCAGACCATAAAGTAGAATCATAAAGAATGAAAAATTAATGACTTGGTTCAAATGCAAGAACGAAAAAAAGCATTAATTACTGGTATTACAGGTCAAGACGGAAGCTATCTAGCTGAACTACTTATTAATAAAGGATACTTAGTTCATGGACTACTTAGAAGATCTAGTACAGAAAATACCTCTAAAATTGATAATATAATCAAAGAACATATTGAAGATAATTTAATACTACACTATGGCGATCTCACCGATAGTGCAAACCTAATAAATATTATAAATATAATAAAACCGGATGAAATTTATAATTTAGCTGCTCAAAGTCATGTAGGAATAAGTTTCGAATGTCCTGAATATACTGCCGAAACAGATGCTCTTGGGCCATTGAGAATATTAGAAGCAATAAAAATACTTGGATTAAATAAAAAGACAAAATTCTATCAAGCAAGTACCTCTGAACTTTACGGATTAATTCAAGAAAATCCACAAAAAGAAACAACACCATTTTATCCCAGAAGCCCTTATGGGGTAGCAAAACTTTATGCATACTGGATAACAGTTAATTATCGAGAAGCATATGACATATATGCATGTAATGGAATTCTTTTTAATCATGAATCACCTAGAAGAGGGGAAGAATTTGTAACAAGAAAAATCACAAAAGGACTAGCTAGTATTCATCTAGGATTACAAGATTGTCTAAAAGTTGGGAATATTAATTCAAAACGCGATTGGGGGCATGCAAGGGATTTTGTTGAGATGCAGTGGATGATGCTTCAACAAAAAAAACCTGAAGACTTTGTAATCGCAACAGGTCAACAAACAAGCGTAAAAGAATTCATAGAAATTTGCTCTAGGCTGCTAAATTGGGGCGGAATAAATTGGGAAGGTAGTGGATTAAATCAAGTTGGGAAAAGAAAAGATAATGGAAAAATAGTTATTAAAGTTGATTCCAAATTTTATAGACCTGCTGAAGTTGATTCATTATTAGGAGACCCAGGTAAAGCAAATGAAAAGCTAGGATGGGAACCAAAATATACATTACAAGAATTAGCCAAAGAAATGATTGAAAGTGATATTGAACATCTCAAACATAAGGATAAATTATGATTGATTTTAATATTTTAAAAAGCACAACATCGATCTCACATACCAAAAATATTTTATTAAATAATAACTCTGAGAGCTTGACATACTTTATTGAAAATTATAAAGGAACTTTATATTTAGAAAATTTTATTGATACTGGGGCCAATGGCTACATAACGAGTAAAGTTGATACAACGATTGTAAGCTCAGGTCACTCCGAATTAGACAAGAATTTTATACGAGAATTATTTAGCACTATAGATGAATTAATTGATTTAGATTTCACAGAACAATCAACAAAGAATGGCTCACTAATTGATATTTATTCTGTGAAATCATCTTCATCTTTTAGTAGTAATGTAATAGGCCAAGCAATAACTAAAACAAATGCACACGGTAGTTGGTGGAATATATTATGGAAGAATGATAACAATGATGATGAGACTAAAAATATTGAAAAATATACACTTACTCATGAAATTGGACACTCACTGGGGCTATCTCATCCCAACAATGAACCATATAATGAACAATGGGATAGCTCAGATACTATAATGAGCTACAATGTACCTAAATCGGGTTACTCAACCTCATTCTCAGAAGCTGATTTAAATGCTTTAATTAGTATTTGGGGTAGAGAAAATGATAAAGGATATATAACATATAAAAAAGAATATGATCAATATAGTTTTTATAAATTAGGAGAGGAAACCTATTCAATCAAAACTAATGTTGGTCTCGAAGATATAAGTAAAGTCAATTCTTTAAAGTTTAAAGATAAAGAAATAAATGTCAAAGAAGATATAATAAATACGTTTGATCAAATAACCGGAATTTACGATGCATCAGGCGAAATGTTTAGAATATATAATGCAGCATTCTCAAGATTTCCTGATAATAACGGTCTAAAATATTGGATAAAACAATATAGTGAAGGAACAGATAATCATGAAATTGTCTCTAAGTCTTTTCTTGGATCAAATGAATTTATCAATAAATATGGATCAAATTTAACAAACGAAGCATTTGTAGAGAAGCTTTATATCAACGTTCTTGGAAGAACGTATGACGAAGAAGGATATAATTACTGGACAGGAAATTTGAATAACAATGTTGAGGAAAGATGGAGTGTTCTCTGGAATATTTCCCAATCCAATGAAAATATAAATATTTTTAAAGATATAAGCGGTTTATAAATTTAGGCATAAAGATAAAACATCGCTTAATGTATATAAACAGATGTAAATCTATATTTAGATGAATATTTGATTTAAATCAAAATTAATAAATATAAATCATTTACAGATATAAATCTGTTTTATGTTATTCCAAGTGCTAGATTAGACATTCAAAATCGACAACCCAAATGCCTGAAATTAAAATCAACGATAAAAGCTATGATGTAGACAAACTTTCCGAAAATGCTAAAAACCAAATAGCTAGCTTACAATTTGTTCAAAGTGAAATTGTTAGACTCAATGCAAAACTTGCTGCTTTTAAAACTGCTGAGATAGCCTATTCAAAAGCTATTGAGGAAGCAATATAGAATAATGAAATCAACTAATATATTAACGAAGGATATAACTGAATTATTAATTAAGAATCAGCTTTTAGAGGTCTTGATAAAAAAAGAGATTTTAAGTGAAATTATTGAAGAGATTATATTAACAACAGAAGAGAAAAATAATATTAAAGAAATGATTTTTGATAAAGAAAAAATAAGTACCGAATCAGAGTTTGATGAGTGGTTGAAAGAAAAGAATACAAGTAAAGAAGATTTCTTTAACGACATTTCAAGACCAATTAAAATAAACAAATATTGTTTAAGTCATTTTTCTCATAGAACTGAACAAATATTCCTAGAAAGAAAAGATATGATTAGCAAAGTCACATATAGTCTTATAAGAGTCCAAGATTTTTTCCACGCACAAGAGATATATCTTCGAATCAAAGAAGAACCCAAGACATTTGGAGATTTAGCAAAACAGTTCTCCCTTGGATCTGAGAAAGACACCCAAGGACATGTTGGGCCTATCCAAATAGCACAAGGTCATCCAACTCTGACCCAAATGCTAAAAACAAGTAGAATAGGAGAAGTTAACAAGCCTTTTAGAGTAGAAGAATTCTGGATAGTTCTTCGGCTCGAATCTATAAATGAAGCAAAGCTAGATGAAAACATGAAACTTGAACTATCAAAGCAACTCTTTGAAGAAGACTTGACTGAAAAAACTAATAAAGAAATCAGTAATTTACTAAATTCTTTCTCAACAAATCACAAAAAAGATTATTAAGAAATGACTGAAAATAATATTAATACTACTAATTCAAAATCAGAAAATTCAAAAAGAATAGAAGCAATAATCAAGCAGATTAATATTTTTAAGGAATCTTCAGAAAATGAAATTAGAAATCTTGCATCGCAAGCAAAAATTATTGAATTTGAAATGGGCAGGCCTATATGCGATATGGATATTATTCCCAATTTAATACATATTATTCTTCAAGGAGAAGCCAGATTAATTGGCAAGGAAGCTAATAATCCTATAACTATAGCGAAGTTAGGACAAGGTTCATTAATTGGAATAGGTTCAATTTTAAGACAAGAGGCATGTGAACAAGTCAATGCATCTTCAAAAGTTATTACTATTTCTTTTACAGACCAATCTATACTTAATATATATACCTCAAATCCTAGCTTCAAAGAATGGTGTGATTCAACACTTCAACCTTGCGAAGTATATGATGTTGCTAAAAAAATAATTGATAAGTCTGCTAAAGATAACTTAACAGGTAAGATTGTATTTAATTTCTTATACCAGAAATGTACGTTAAAGCTTGATCAAGCTATTCAATCTAATGAAATAGTCATTGTGGGTAGTAGTAATATAGAAAACAAAGAAATTGGTGATCATATTGAAAATGTTTCAAATATAAAAGCAAAACCACCATTTAAAGAGAGATTAATTTCTATCCCGAAAGAAATATATAATAAAATATTAAATTACACATCAAATAATGAATTAAATAAATCAAATCAATTAATAACAAATAATGATAATTATCCAACAAGTAATTCCAAAAATATATTGCCAGAGAAAAGCAATCTAATCAAACAAGGCAATTATCAGTTACCACAAAAATTTGAATTAATCAAAGCTCAAGGAGAGATAAAAGAAACAATTGCTTGTCTCCAAATGTTAGCGAAGGAATTAGAAATAGCATTTCGAAAAGACTCAATAGAGAAAGTCATAAAAGACGAATTTGATCGTACAAATTCTATGTCCATTCAATTATGCGGAGGAATTCTCTCTATGATGGGTCTTCATGCAGCTAACATGAAAATTCCTAAAAAGTTTGCGTCAAGACTTCCCACTCCTTCTTTAATTACCTGGAAAAAATCATTTGCAATAATAAGAGAAAGCGACTCAAATGGCCTCTTAATTGCTTCTCCTTTAGATGGTTTAGTTCATATAAAACCAGAAGATTTTGATGATAATTTTAAAGATGATATAGACCTAATAACTGTAGAGAAGTCTAACCTAACACCAAATAAAAACTTTGGATTATCTTGGTTTTCACCATCAATACAAAAATTCAAAGGCGGTCTAATATTAGTTTTAATAGCATCATTTATTGTTCAACTTTTTGGGCTAGCAAATCCACTGCTTATTCAAGTTATTATTGATAAAGTAATATCTCAAAGAAGTCTTGATACATTGCAAGTCCTTGGAATTGCACTTGTTGTTGTAACTATTTTAGGGGGAATATTAGGAAGTCTAAGAACATTTTTATTCGCTGAAATTACAAATAGGATTGATACCAGATTGGGTGCAGAAGTAATAGATCACCTTTTACGGTTACCACTTAAATATTTTGACCGCAGACCTGTAGGAGAACTTAGTAGCAGAATAAGCGAGCTTGAAAAAATCAGAGAATTCCTGACAGGACAAGCACTTACAACTTTATTGGATGCAGTTTTTTCAATTATTTATATTGTTGTCATGGTTATTTACAGTTGGTTACTGACGTTCATTGCTTTAGCAGTAGTACCAATTCAAATAGGAATTACACTTTTAGGCTCCCCCATTATCAGAAGACAAATTAGAGGGGTAGCTAATCAAAATGCAAAAACTCAGAGTCATCTAGTTGAAATTCTTACTGGTGTTCAAACAGTAAAGGCTCAAAATGTAGAAACTGTAAGTCGTTGGAAATGGCAAGATTTGTACTCCGGTTTTATTTCACGTTCTTTTGCTCAAATAATAACTGGGACATCTTTACAACAGACAAGTCAGGTTTTACAACAACTATCCCAACTTTTAGTGCTTTGGATAGGAGCTTCTTTGGTTCTAAAAGGACAAATGAGTTTAGGACAATTAATCGCATTCAGAATTATTTCTGGTTATGTAACACAACCACTCTTAAGACTTAGTACACTTTGGCAAAATTATCAGCAATTAAAAATTTCTTTCGAGAGATTGGCAGATATTGTTGATACTCCAGAAGAATCTAATGAAAACGATAAAGCAAATATACCTTTACCAGAAGTAAAAGGAAATATTGAATTTAAAGACGTTTCTTTTAGCTTCGAAAAAGGCTCTGAAGCCATACTAAGGAATGTTGATTTAAATATTAAAGCAGGGGAATTTGTTGGAATAGCTGGTCAAAGCGGAAGCGGTAAAAGCACTCTAATGAAACTCTTACCAAGACTTTATGATCTTGAATTTGGAAAGATCCTTATAGATGGATACGATGTAAGTAAAACTGAGCTTTACTCTGTAAGACGACAGATAGGCATTGTGCCTCAGGAACCACTACTTTTTTCTGGTTCTATAAGTGAAAATATAGCGGTAACAAATCCACAAACTAGTGCCGATGACATTGTCAACGCAGCAAAGCTTGCTAATGCTCATGATTTCATTATGAGCCTCCCAGAAGGTTATAGCAGTGATGTTGGAGAAAGAGGATCGAGATTATCAGGCGGGCAAAAACAGCGAATTGCAATCGCGAGAACTTTATTGAGCAGGCCAAGAATGCTAATTATGGATGAAGCAACTAGCGCACTAGATTATGAATCAGAAAGTAAAGTATGCAACAATATTAAAGAGAATTATAAAAACACAACAGTACTTTTTATTACGCATAGGCTCAGCACAATAAAAAATGCAGACAAAATAGTAATGATGCATCAAGGTACCATTAGTGAAATAGGTACTCATAGTGAACTTATGGATTTAAAAGGAAGGTACTATGCATTATTTAGACAACAAGAGAGTAGTTAAAAATGAAACGGGAATTAATCAAAAAAATAGAATCATTGAAAGATGATCTTAATCTTAATAAAAAAAAGGATTTTGTTATAAAACAAATAAATAAAGCTTATAAGGAGATTAATAGTTTTCAAACATATTTAGAAAAAAAAGTAAAAACTGAAGATCATGAAGTTGTTCTTCAACAAACAAATCTTTGGGTCAAAGCTATCACTCTAAGTATTATTGGAGGTACTGTATTTGGAATAGGCTGGCTCTCTTTAGCAAAAACAGAAGAAATAGTCATAGTACAAGGAAAATTAGAACCTATTGGTGGTGTTATAGATATCCAAATGCCGATGCAAGGTATTACTCAAGAAATTCTTGTAAAAGAAGGCGAAACAGTAGAAAAAGGACAAATTCTTATAAAATTAGATACCGAAATTTCAGAGTCAGAGCAGTCATGGTTAAATAAAAATTATAACTTAAATAAAGAAGTTCTTGAAAGAATAAAATTTCTTGCTGAAGAAGGCGCTGTAGCTGAATTACAATACTTAGAGCAAAAAAATAAAGTCGCAGAAATTGAAAATCAACTCAAAAGAAATGAAGTGACTTTGAAATATCAAAATATAATTTCTCCAATCAAAGGGAAAGTATTTGACTTGAAGCCTCAAGAAATTGGTTTCGTTGCTCAAAGTAGCGAACCAATCATGAAGATTGTTCCCTTAAATAAACTGAGAGCAAAAATTGAAATTGATAGTCGTTCTATTGGTTTTGTTAAAGTTGGACAAAAGACAGACCTAAGTATTGACTCATTCCCAGCTTCTGATTTTGGAGTAATACCAGGAGAAATAAAAAGAATAGGATCAGACGCTTTGTCTCCAGAACCATCTCTAAACAAAGGCTATCGATTCCCTGCAAATGTAGAACTAAAAGAACAATTCCTGAAACTTAAAAATGGAGATGAATTACCTCTTCAACCAGGTATGAGTTTAACCGCAAATATTAAACTAAGAAAAGTGTCTTACTTACAGTTACTTTTAGGAGTCTTCCAAGATAAAGCTGACTCTCTAAGATCACTTTAATTTGAAGATCGACTAAATTAAAAATTTATTAGTCAACCAATTTTTATTTAATTAAAATATTATTCAATAAAAAACCCCCCCTTAAGCAGGGAGGGTTTATTGATATCAAAGAATGATATTAAGTTATCAAAGAATAGTGAAGACTTCTGAACCAGCAACTGTTGCACCTTTAAGAGTTACAAGACCAGTAATCTCAACAAGTGCGTCACCTGCACCGAAACCGGCACCAGCTCTACCATCTGTGTTGTTAATACCTAAGTAAGTATTTCCACCAACTTGGAAGTGAACAAGTGCTGTGGTAGAGGAAGCATTTGCGGCGAAAGCAGCAGCTAGATAGTTATCTAAAGTTTGATCAGAACCAGCAGATAAGGTAACTGCGTCACCAATATTTGCTGAAATCGCGGTAGTAGTAATACCAGCTATGTCAAGTTTATCTCCTGACTTAAGGTCAGCGATAACTAGGTGATCAGCTTTTGTTCCATCTGCATCAATATTGTAAGTATTGACTCCAGAACCACCAGTCACAGTATCTTTACCTCCTAGGTATACAAAGCTATCAGCTCCAGCACCTAAGTCAACTGTATCGTTTGATACTCCAGTTGAGATGACATCCTTACCATTTGATCCTTTGACTGTTGTTGAGCTTCCAATCTGATTGAAAGTAGCAGTATAAGTAACACCAGCATATGTTTCCTTAGCGATAGACATACCTGAAGCGTCTAATGTTGTGACTTTGGTAATGTCTTCACCAGTCTCACCAGCTCCAAAAACCAGTCCTGCATCACCAGTGATATTGATTGTTGTAGCTGCTGCTACTGCCAAATCAATGGTGTGATCTACTTCTGAGGAGATAGTTGCATTTGCGTTATCTGACTCAATATTGATTGTCTCAACACCAGCAATAGTCAGAAGTGTTGTGAAGTCTTGATCAGATGTATCACTTAACTTAAGTTTTACGCTATCGGAAGTACCAGTTGCATCCTTCAAAACAATAGTGGAGCCAGTTTTTAATGCATCAGTCTTAAAACAAACGGTTTCGTTGACGACTCCTTCAACGTCTATAGATCTAGTTGTACCGCCACCATCATTAGTAATTGTAGTGAAGGTGTTATTTCCAAAGTCAGCTAGATCTACTGTTATGTCCCCAGCTAAAACAAGAGTTTCAAATTCTGAAACCACACTAAAGTCTGCTGCACTTTCATCAGTAGTGATTGAAAGGATATCGGTACCAGCGCCACCTTTAATTGATTGACCATAAGTCAAGTTACCAGCAACGCTGACTGTGTCATCACCATCTCCACCAGTAATGGTTACTAGTGCAGTACCACCAAGTGTAATGGAGTCTTTACCAGCTCCTCCATCAACTACATCCTTACCAGTGGATGTACCAACAGCTACCTTGCTGTCTGCACCAATAATGTCGTCACCAGCTCCGCCGTTAATTGTGTCTGCTTTACTACCGCCGTTAATAGTGTCATTACCAGCTCCACCATTGATTGTCTGAATATTGTCGGCATCACCAACTATCTCATCATTCCCAGAACCACCGGTAATAACTGTTGCTGTGGTTGAAGTAGCAGCATAATTACTGATTAAAGCCGTAGTGCCCATAATGAAGGCACCTGTCATTCCAGAGAAATCATAGGCATGTGCTTTTAGCACTCCTACACCGTCAACACCAGCCGCACCTTTTACAACAAGAGTTGTAGTTCCACCTGTACTAGCAACAGTTGTGATAGCACCTAATGTCTGAGTAGTTGTTGTTTTACCACCAGCTGAGGTGTCGATCGTAAATGTTTCAACTCCAGTTGTATCGATTGCTTTGCCGTTAAAAATATCAGTCGTACCAGTAGAAGCTTCCTTTCTATTTAAGGTAATAGAATCAGTAGTTGCAGTACCTGAAGAAACAAGCGTTAACTTACCGTTACCAGCTACACCAGCTAAATTTACCGTTCCATCTCCAGCAGCTAAAGTTATTGATCTAGCTGCGTTTGTGTACGCGGCAGTTGTGTTAGCCAAAGTAACCGTATTTAAACCAGTCGCCTGGATTTTTGCTAGATCTAAATCAGCAGCAAGAGAATCTGTGACAGACACTATCTCAAAGTTTGAAATATTGGTTGTTGCTACAGAAGCACCTGATCCAGTGATGTTGCTCGCTAAAGTAGAAGTAAGAGAGAGAGTATCAGTTCCATCACCTCCGTCATAAACGTCACCAGAAACTGTTGATGAAGTTGCAGTAACAGCATCTCCAACCACCAAGAGGTCGTTTCCAGCTCCGAGTTCTACTAGTACATCATCAGCAGCGTCAGAATCAGATACGTCTATTTCATCGTTACCAGATCCTGTCTTAACAGTTAGATCTACGATATCTAATGTTCCAGGATCTGTTAGCTCTGCGGAGTTTCCACCACCAGTTTTTATATCAACATCACCAGTAGAGGCAGTAGCGTCAACCGATGTGATTGAATCTGAAAGAACTGCTGCATTAATATCTACTGCGCCAGCTCCCTTTATAACTAGAGAAGCAACTTTCGCTCCTTTTGCACTATCACCTTGTGTTGTGCTTGTAGTTTTTAACTTTGTAGATGCATCAATTGTTATTGAAGTAACCGCAGTATCATCAGTTACCAACTTAGCCACAGTATTAGCTGCACCTGTTGAAGTAAATGTTTGACTTGTGAGCTTAGAACCAGAAACTGTAATGTCTCCTCCATTAACTCCGTTCATCAAATCAACAGTTGACGAAGTAACAGCTGTTGTATAACCGAAGGTTGAGTTTCCGGTTGTAATTGTGCCATTACCAATAACGTCTGCATCAACTGAAGCGCCAATGTTAGTAAATGAACTAGCGCCAGTTGAAAGATTGTTGACTATTTTTTCCTCACCAGAAAAAGTACTAAAGTCAAATGTTCCAGCTTGACCAGATACGTTTCTGATTTGCCAGTTTTCAACTCCAGTTATTGTTGCTGCAGGGAAAGAAACACCTGCAGAAGAAGCATCATATGTTAACTCTAAAGTATCCTTTCCAGCACCACCAGAAATCGTGTCAAGAACAGTAAATGTATTTGCTGCAGCAGTATCATCGTCATAAACACCTTTAATAGTGTCATTTCCAGAACCAGCAACAACATTATCTGCAGCTGTAGTTAGTAGGAAAGTCTCTCCACCGGTGTTTGAATAATCAGTTTTGATCTGTGCAACTTGAGTATCAATTTCAGCAGCGGTTGCAGCAGTAGAAGAAACTCCACTTATAAAAGTTTTAGCAGTTGTAAAAGCATTTTTATCATCGGCTGTATAAGCAAGTTGAGCTGTTGCATCAGCAGCAACATCAGCAGTAAAAGAAGTTGCCGCAGAAACTTTATTCTCTAATGCAGTCTTATCAGCTGAACCACCATCATTATTTTTGGCAGCCCAAATTAGGTGAACAGCAATTTCTGCAAGCTTGAGAGAACCATTAGCTATCTGACCAGTCCAATACTCCAAGCCAGCAGCATCAGCGTCTCTGCTGAAAAGATTTTGATAAATTTCATTGACTTGTGTAGCTGCTTTTTTAGAACCAAATGCATCTTGGAACTCAGCTTGAGAATGCATGTTTGCAGCAAAGCCTTCTACTGTAGAAATTCCAGTAGTCGAGCCAGACCAATAAGCCTTACCTTCAACGTCAGCCGGACGGCCAAAGTAAGCTACGTAAAGCTCCTGAATTTGTGATTCTGTTAGGGCCATTAGTTAAAGCAGTTAGAAATGTAAGGTTTGTGGTTGGGGTTTCCGCAGAAGTTTGCGGCTGCCGAGAAACCCTGAATTATGGGCCTGGCAATTTGAAAGGAACTCAACTCTCATGATTAGAGAGAAGAACCCCATTCAGAATTCCGACAAACTATATATGATTAGAGTTATTAATCAAGAGTTTGATTAGTATTTCATTGGATTTTGTGGGTGTTTGAACATCCTTTTATGAAAAATCGCATAAAAGATACATAGCCGAAACCCTAAAGACTTGATGCCTGAAAAGACAATAAAACTTAAAGAAAACAACCAGTAAGTCTTGCTATAACAACGTTATACAACGTGATTGTTAATAATATATTTAAATTTTAAAAGAAAAAATTTCTTATAAATACGCCATAAACAGAATAAGTCGTTGTGCACATCAAAAAGTGCACACCATGAATCCAATTCACCGCTGGTAACTCTAATCAGCAAAAAAATAAAGCTCAAACGATTACTTGCTCCAATCGAAAAAGTCAAAAATTATTCAAAAATATATGTTGATTAAATGTTCTTGTCATTTCTCCATGAAAGTGAGAAAAATAAAAAACATGCATATCAGTTTTGTCTAGCAAAAAAGCCTTGGTGCTTGGCGCAAGAGGTCAAGATGGAGCTTTGATTTGCAAATCGCTTCTTCAAAAAGATTATACAGTAATCGGATTGAGTAAACATAATTCATCTCCATCTGAATCTCTAAAAAAGCTAGGTGTGGAAAAAGAAATAGATTTACAAATCGGAGATATAAAAGATGAATCGATTATCAAAAATATGATTAATAAATATCAACCTGAAGAAATTTATAACCTCGCAGGACAATCATCGGTAGGCAAGTCTTTTTTAATACCAAAAACAACGTCTGAAAGCATCATAAATGGAACGCTAAATTTACTTGAGACAGCAAAAACTTTAGATTTTAAAGGAAATATATTTTTTGCTGGAAGCAGCGAAATGTTTGGCTTAACAGAAAATGCAGCTGATATAAACTATCCACAAAATCCTATAAGTCCATATGCAATTAGTAAACAAACAAGTTTTAAATTAGTAAAGTTTTACCGTGAAAATTTTAACTTAAATTGCGTAACAGGAGTATTATTCAATCATGAGTCTCCATTTCGAAATGAACATTTTGTTACTCACAAAATTATTAAAGGGGCTATTGAAGCAAGCGAAAATAAAAATAATAAAATAACACTTGGTAATATTGATATAAGGAGGGATTGGGGCTGGGCAGAGGAATACGTGGAAGCAATGCAGACAATTTTAAATTGCGGTAAAAATAAAGATTATGTTGTTTGTACAGGCAAATCAACCTCCTTACTTGACTTTATAAAAATCACTTATAGTAAATTAGATTTAAACTGGGAAAATCATGTATTTATTGATGAAGGATTAAAGAGAAAGAATGAAATATCAAACAGTTTTGGCAATCCTTTACCCCTTGAAAAAGATCTAAAATGGAGAGCAAAGTTATCCGTTGATGAAATTATAAATAACCTACTAGAAAACAAAATGAAGTCTCAAAAATTATCTTAGATAGTTTATTAGTTTTAATAATTTACTTCAAGACTTCTAATTAAACCTTTAATTCTATATCCCAATTCTTTAAAAGAATGCTGCTTTCGCCATTTTCTTTCTTCATCAGTAAGAGATTTACCACGATAATTAATAGACCAATTTTTAAGCCCCTTAGCAATCAATGAAGGTGTTTTTCCAGGGAGCATGTGAACGACAGATGAAACATCGTCAAAAATGGATAAAGGGGTTACGGCCACGGGGGTTAATGAAGATATTGCTTGCCTTACGGCGCCACTAGCTGATTCATTGGTCAGCTGATATGGAAATACAACTAAATCGGTTTTAGAAAGTTTTTTGATTGTTTCGTTGTCACTCATAAAAGTAGTATTTATTGTTACATGTTCATTAATTTTTAAATTATCAATCAAATCAACAAGTTCCTGGTAAAACAATAAAGAAGTATTTGAATCATATAAAGCTGTATAAAGGGATAAATGACATTTAAAATCTTCTTTAAGTAAAAGATCAATTGCTTTTATTAGTTCTGGAAAACCTTTATTTGGCAAACAGAAGCCATATGTAGAAAAATGAATTACTTTTGTTGAGAATTTTGGATATTGATAGTCTTTTCTCTGGACATCAACATCCAGGACGCCATGTGGAAAAAGTGAAACATTCTTTACTAGTCCCATATCTTTAAGTCGATTTAAATCTGACGGCGTATGAACTAATATTCTATGGGATAAATATAGAATATCCTTTATATCAGAAAGTATCTTTGATTTATCAGATGTAGGATCAATTGTTGAATGAAGAAAAATAATTATTTTTATATTTTTTGAATAAATTGCTTTGATAAAATTAGCAAAGGATTGAAAATCAAAAAAACCATAATTAAATTGTACCACAATAGAAGTTATATTATTAGATATGATTTCATTTAATAATGATTCTAAGTTATCATCGCCTATATTCCAACACCTAATAACTTTCTCATCAGAATTATCATTATTATTTGGAGCAAATATAATATAATTTTCGTTAATTTCTGACAACAGATGTTCTGAATATGTAGCAATACCACACCTTGTATTCCAAGTTGATATCCAACCAATGTTTGATCGATTTTCAGTAGATATTTTACAAAAATTATTTACAAATTCTACATTTTTCTCTGCCACGTACTTCCAGCTATATTTACGTATGGAATCTTTTGCAGCTTTAACCATTGAAAGCCTAGATTCACTTGAAAGGTGATATATTTTTTTCATAAGTTGAACCAAGTGACAAGAGGAAGGTCTAGCCCAGACTGATGAATATAAACCTAGATGAGTATTAGAGTATTCAAAAGTAAAATCTATCAAAAATGAATTATTATTATTGCAAAAATCTAATTGACCTCCCCAGCCTGTTGTTATTACTGGAATACCAAGTGTCATAGCCTCAGCAACTGTTAAATTAAATCCTTCTCCACAACTTGGTGCTACAAGTGCATTACTTGATAAGTAAAGAGATTTCATTTCAGAGGGTGAAAGTTCATCATAGATAATTCTTACTTCAGGTGGATTAGATTTTTTATTTATAAAATAATCAAGCATTTTTTCAATATCATTATGTGGATTATTAAAAGTCTTTATAATTAAAATTACATCATCATTAGAGGTAAATGATTCAAAATATGATTCTAATAAACAATCAACACCCTTTCTCGGGAAACATGATGAAATATGCAAAAAAGTAAATTTATTAGTATCTAAAATGAAGTCTGGAGAACTATCAATTTCAACTATATGGTCTACTCCCAAGCCACAAACAGAAATAGGAATATACACTCCATTATCAACAAGAATTTTTTTTACTTCAGATGACATAACAGTGATCCCTGTTAAGTAGGAATTAAAATCCTTTACCCACAAAGATGGAAACATAGACTCCTCCCAACCATAGGCATGCAATAAATTGATTACACCTTTTGAATCATGAACTCGAGGTGGATAAAGATTTCTGGTACTTATAAAACAACTTTCATTATTGTTTAAGCCTTCTTCATAGAGTTTATTAATTATTTTATGTCTATCTAAAAAATTCAAATCAGGTTCATAATCTCCTGGCCCATCTGTTGAGATTAATAAAACATTTTGACCCAATTCATACATGGCTAAAGCAAAATTTCTATTTAAAATTGCAAGGCTATAAGAAGAATCAAATGGACCTTCAACACTCCACGTAAATCTTTTATCATTTTTAGCTTGAATAATTAATTGGATGTTTTTTGCTTGTTTATTAATAATTGATATGCCAGAAGAAAGAAGTTTTAAATTATATAAATTAGTCTTGCTTTTTACTTTTATTAATCTACTAGGAAGAATATTTTTCAATAAAATATTATATTTTTCAGTTATTAAGAAATTAATATCATGATCAATTCTTTTTAATGGGATTGATTTCCTATCTCTTACTTTTGTTAGTGCATCAATAGTCATCTCAGCTGTATAACACCATGAAAAATATTTTATTCTTTCTTTAGAATTTGAGCATATAGACTGATAAAAATCTGTATTTGTAAGACTTTTATAAATCAAAAATGAGATATCTTTTACATCATATGGATCAAAAAGGAAGTCATGATTGCCAATAAGTTCAGGCATACTAGTAAGATTAGAAGCAATGACTGGTGCTCCACAATTCATTGCTTCTAAAACTGGCAAGCCAAACCCTTCATGCAATGAAGGAAACACAAACAAATAGCAATTACGATATAAATTAGTAAGTTCAATATCAGTTACATATCCAAGGAAAACAACGTATTCAGGTGGAAGACCAAAACTGATCATCCATTCCTTTATTAAAAATATTTCTTCTTCTGAATAAGGACCAGTTAGAATTAATTTATGCTTAAATATCAGACCAAGCGGAAGTGATGCATAAGCTTCAATTAAACGGCATAAATTCTTTCTTGGATCAGTAGCTCCACAATATAATAAGAATCTTCCTAAGTCTTTTCTTTCAAAATTAGAATTATAAGGTTCTGAGGAAAATTTTTTTTCATTACAGGCTGAAGAAATATTATAAATTAATTCAGGGTTTATTTCTATATATTTAGAGGCCTCTTTAAGAGAGGATTGAGAAATAGCTAATAAGCCATCTAAAGATGACAATTCCTTGATTTTATTTAAATAAAAAAGTTTAAATTCAGGATCAGGACTTAAATACTGATCACTATGAATTAATGGGATTAAATCATATATAACTGATACAATAGGAGGCAATTGATAATCTGAATCATGACTAACCAAGCTATTATCTCTAAATCCATCAAAAAAACTTGTAATTAATATAATATCAGCATTGATTATAGATAATGCATAACTTCGAAGTTGTATTGACAACCAACGACTTGAATATTTTCCAAAGTAAATTTCATTGTTATCGCATACATTAGGGCATTGAAAATAAGTTAAGTTAAAGTTTTCATTATCAAATTCATCAGTAAAATCACTCCTTAAATCAGATAATGCAGAGTTAGTAAATAAGATATATTGATTTTCTGGATAATAATTTATTAGGGCTTTAGTCAATTCCAAACAATATCTACCTATTCCTCTTTTACGATTTCCATCCCTTTGTAAACCCTGTAAATCAATTATAATCTTCATAACTTAAGAATATTTATTTAAATCCTTTAGAATATTCTTAGCATCCTGAGAAGAATTAAAATAAGTCTCTAAATATCTATTGTGATCTTCAACTAGATCGCAATCTTCTTTTGTCTTTTTGCTTCTTTTAACAATTTTATATTGATAAATTCGAAACCCAAAATGATCCAGCATCTTTTCAAGATATCTAAGAAGAGAAAAAATACATTTAATTTTATATATTCTTTTTATCATGGTTAGATAAACTTTATTATTGAACAAAATATGTAAATAATTTTGAGTTCTATTATTAAATCTAGCCCTTGAGCCAACTAAAATTCTCTTAAATTTTCTAAGTAACTTATTAAGATTCTTAGAAAAACTATTGTCATATCGCCTTACATAATATTGTAATTGCCTTTCTAAATCAATAATCTTTTTTCGCATTATAAAAATAGATTCATCATATTGCGCATATCGATTCCTTGAATAATTATCAAAATCGACTGCTGCATCTAGTGAGGTTATTCCTAATTTCATATCTCTTTGTATGAGATTAAAATTTTCAAAAATTGAATTATCTAAAATTTTAGACTTTGATGCTATTAATACAAGATCTTGGGCAACTCCATTAAATATCCTAGTCAATGAATCAGCTTCAGAATTTTGCAATGGTCCACCATTAATAAAATAATATTTAAGTTTTTCAAATCCATTTCTTTTACTCATAAAAGCTAATAAATCAGGATGAATTGGATTGATATGAGTAGGATCAATATGAAAAGATTTGGAAGAAACCATTAGATTATCAATACTCGGTGTCTCTAGAATAAGTAATCCATCAGGTTTTAAAATTCGCTTAGATTTAATAAGAAGTTCTTTAATATTTTCATAAGTCATATGCTCAATCACATGAAAAGCACTAACTATAGAAAAGCTATCCTCGCAAAAATCATCTAATAACAATAACGCATCTCCTTCTTTAATATTTAGATTCAATTTCTTGCAATCATGAACCATCTTAGGATCTAACTCTAGCCCAATAGATTTAAAACCCTTTGCATTGCATTTCTGAATCCATTCACCTCTTCCAGAACCTATGTCAAGAAGAGAAGGATTATCATCTATATTTAAAATATAATCTATTAAACCATCATAGTTAGAAAGAACATTTATTATTTGTTCTCGGCTTCCACGAAAATTATTTTCGAATTCTGTATAAAAGTCTGGATCCATAATCAGCAATTAATTCAGTTTAGAATCTAAAATTCATACAAGTTTCTGATCTTTAAAACTAATCCTAGACAATCAGATTATATAGTCATAGTACTATTCAAAGCATAGGAATACGATTTATCCCTTAGCGAATATTTAAATCTTTGAAATCATTATTCTATTATTGGAAATATAAAAATGAATCCTTTAGAAGTAGTATTAAAGCAATAGAGGTCTTAAATAATTTTTAATGAAAGTAATATCGCTCGTTAAACATGCCCCAACTGCCCCTGGGCTTCGTCTTTTAGGTATGGGACCTAGACTTACCCCAACAAATGGCTTAGAAAAACTTCAATCTTTTCTCCAAAAAAACACTTTTTGGGCTAGGGGGAGAACTAAACAACAACTTGGTAAGATGCTCTCCAATAGTACAGTGGTAGTAAGTCTTTGGGATCAAAATCAATTAATAGGATTTGGAAGGGCAACAAGTGATCTTGTATTCAGAGCTGTACTATGGGATGTAGTTATTGCTTCAGATCGTCAAGGTCTAGGATTTGGAAAATTAATAATAGAAGCAATTTTAACAAATAAAAAAATAAAATCTGTTGAAAGAATCTACTTAATGACTACTCATAGCTCTGAGTTTTACAAACAATTAGGATTTAAGTTAAACAATAATCAATCATTACTAATGATAAATAAAAATGAATGATCATATTTAATCAATTCTATAGTCTCTAAGTAACCAAATCTACAATAGTTGTTTCGAAAATATCTTTAACATGATTAAAACATAAATTGAAGTTTAAAAGACGATTATTAATTTCATTATCCATATCTAATTCTAAACTATTTAATGAGTTAAGTTCATCAATCCAATTATCAATATTAGATAGGTCAAGCAATCGGAATTCCTGATTTGCCTTCACAAGATTTGAAATCTCCCGATGAGAAGGTAGATCACTGACTAAAACTCTAACTCCCAAAGATGCAGCATCCAAAACTGGTATTCCAAAGCCCTCTACACATGAGGGTGAAACAAATGCATAAGCATTCAAAAACAGCCAAGCCTTTTCAGTTTCGTCTACATAATCTAACAATTTAATATTCGTATCACTTTCACACATTTTCTTGATATCTAAACCATATTTATCATCATGTATTTTACCAGCCACACATAAATCAAAACCTTTGCTAGCCAATTCACTACTTTGGAATATATTTATTAGAAAATGTAAATTTTTTCTTGGTACAACTGAAGAGTTAAATAAAATATATTTCTTACTTATACCTCTTAAATTCTTTACTTTACTAGCTAATTGCAACTTATTTATATTTAATGAAGGCAATGGATAAATTATATTTTTCTCATCATTAGAACAGGGTTTTTCAAGTAGAAGACATATTTTTTCTCGCGAAGCCTTAGAAATAAAACAATTATCAGTTTTCATCGCATCTTTCAAGCGATTATAAAAGCCAAAAGGGTGATCAGGATGTTTAGAGAAAGAAAGGGGTATAAAATCCATAATAAGCTGTAGAAAACTAACACCATTTTTAGTATTAGTTTTCACATCAATACTCAAAGGACAAGATGTTATTAATAAGTCTATATTAAACTTTCTTAAATCAATTATTGGTGTCTTAAATAGAAATCTTTTACTTCTTAAATTACTGCAATTATATATATCTCTAATAGATAAAAAACCTGATATCCTAGAAAGATAATCTACTCTTTCTTGACCAAAATAAGGAGTATGCTCAAAGTTAGATAGATGGATTAATCTTCCTACAAATCTACCTCTCCTAAGATAAAATCTGAATACAGAAACTAATAAATCAATGATTATCTTTGATTTGTTTATAAAATTTACAATCTTATTAACTAATTTCGTAATTAAGTCTTCATCAAGATCATAATATTTTTTCTTTTTTATTTTTTTCATTCGATTGGATGGATCACAAAATTGATCAAGTATGTCCGCACAGTCAACTTCTGTCACTGACTGCTTACTCATTGACAATTTCATTAACGGATTCAAGCGACGACCATAAAATCCTGTTAGTAAATAGACTTCTGCTCCTAGATCAGACAAAGAACTTATTAAACCTTTTGACAGATATGCAATGCCACGATGCTCTGCCTGCTCAAGATCAATCGCTGTTATTGCAATTCGCATTTTAGAGAGAGGCTTGTCTTTTGAGCACATAGAATCAACCAATTAAAAACCCATCAACAATTTATTTGATTATATTATTAACCATGAGCAATTTATCATTGATTTACTGGAATCCTAAACTTAAAAAGACCTTAGCTAAATCATAAATAAAATACACATTAAATAATATAGAAAGAAAAAGAGATAACATTATATAATTTCAACATTAATAGTAAATACTTATCATCCAATTGTGATTGATGATAAGTATTTAAATTAAAAGCTAAAAATATCAAGTAAATAAGTGGTGCCTACCTAGGTTAAATGATCCTAAATCTAGATCAAACTCTTAATTGATTAAACAGAAAGCGGATGAAGAGATTCGAACTCTCGACATTCTCCTTGGCAAGGAGATGCTCTACCACTGAGCTACATCCGCAAAAGATCCAATAATATGGTACCAATTAATATGCCTTGGTTTAAAGATATTATTCAATTGAGTTTTTCAATTAACAAAATCAACTGATTGCTTTCATCAAAGAGCCCATCTCAAGTGCCTGTAAAGCATAACTCCAACCTAAATTATTCTTAATCCCTGCTCTCTCTAAAGCCTGCTGCATAGTGTCTGTTGTCAAAACTCCAAATACGATTGGGATTCCTGTCTCTCTAGAAACAATTGCAATTCCTTTACTAGCCTCTGCAACAACAACATCAAAATGTGGAGTATCACCTCTAATAACTGCTCCTAAGGTAATAACAACATCATATTTACCAGTTCGGGCAAGTTTTTGAGAAATAATAGGCAACTCAAAAGAACCTGGAACCCATGCAATATCTAATTGGTTGCTTGACTGAGATACGTCAATACCATGCCTAGATAAACAATCAAGACAACCGCTTAAAAGTTTGTTTGTAATTAAATCATTAAAACGAGCAATAACTATTGCAACGCTCAATGAAGATGAATTTTCAAAGGTACCTTCAATTGTTGCCATCTTGTTGGCCTTAAATACTTATTAACAGTAACCTCTTGAGAGTAAATTTAAAACATTTATACAAAATAACTCTAAATGTATAAAATTTTTATTACCCGAATTACTCACTAAACACTCATTTGATGTGTAATGTACTCGCCTACCAATGCCTGTAGGAGAACCAAATGGAACCAAACACCTGCAAGTATTTCTATCTTTTTAATATTTGGATTTCTATTATCCTCTGGATTGGTTTGAGTCATATAGAAAACAGGAACTCCTATCACCAAAAGCAATGAAGAGAATAAAAGTGCGTTCGCGACGATGGAATTAATAGCCAGCATGAGGAAGAAAGCTGAAGAAAATTGCTCGAGATCAAATAATTCTCCCATGTAAATGTGATTTGATGAACTAGGTCTTAATATTTGTAGTGAGGCTTCACATGCAAAATTCAATAATTCTTGTAATATGCGTGGATTAAAGATTTAGAAATTCAATGGCTGCCAGCCCAAATCCATTGCAAGGCAGCCTTTTTGAAAGTGAAGAAAAATCTTCCGATATAGACACCAAAGGAGATAAATCTTCCAATCTTTCAAAAGACAAGCTTGCTACTAATGAACTTCAAAATGACGCTTACCTAAGACCACGTTCCAAAAAGTCAAAAAAAAATCCCATCCAATTAAATAATTTGGATGGGTTGTCTAATCCTGAAATTGAAGAACCAAAATGGTGTCACCATAGCCTGCCAAATATTGATGACCTCACACCCGCTTTAAGACACTATGTCGAACTAAAAACAGAGAATCCAGATAGGGTTTTACTTTATAGGCTCGGTGATTTTTTTGAATGTTTCTTTGAGGATGCAATTAAACTCTCTGAGCTTTTAGAGCTAACTCTCACTAGCAAGGAGGGAGGTAAAAAAATTGGCCGAATTCCAATGGCTGGTATACCTCATCATGCTTCAGATAGATATTGCACTCAACTTATAAAAAAAGGTTTATCAATTGCAATATGCGATCAACTTGAAGCTGCTCCATCAAAAGGAAATAAATTAATTAAAAGAGGTATTACAAGATTAATTACTCCTGGAACGATTCTAGAAGAAGGCATGTTGAGTGCAAAGCAAAATAATTGGCTAGCTTCTGTTCTAATTGACTCCAATTCAAATGAAAAAAAAATAAGATGGTCCTTAGCAAAAGTGGACGTAAGCACAGGAGAATTTATTGTTCAAGAAGGCGAAGAAGTTAATAATCTTAGACAAGAGTTAATTAAGTTAGAAGCTGCTGAAGTAATATCAGAAAAAAATACAATAAATAATCATAATTGGTACACAAGGTCAATGAAGATTACTGAATTCGAGCAAACTTCATTTTCAGAATTAGAGTCAAAAACAGCTATAATAAATCACTATTCTTTAAGTGATATTAATGGATTAGGTTTATATTCTAATTCACTTTCAATTAAAACAATAGGAGGTTTAATTGCATATTTAAATAAAACACATCCAAATCTAAATAATCAAAACGAGCCTACAACAAGAACTCATATTTCCTTAGATTATCCTCAGATAAAACTAGAGCATGCTGGATTAATTATAGATAATCAAACAAGAAGAAACTTAGAAATTGTTTCAACTCAAAGAGGAGGTCAATTTCAAGGATCTTTGTTATGGGCAATCGATAAGACTTTAACTGCAATGGGGGGTAGATGTATAAGAAGATGGCTAGAAGAACCTTTGACAGATGTTGATGAAATCGAGAACAGACAAGAAATAATTGCTTTACTTGTTAAATCGCCCCATTTAAGAAGAAACCTTCGCAAAATACTCAGATCTATGGGAGATCTTGAACGTCTATCAGGGCGAGCAGGCGCACAACAAGCAGGAGCAAGAGAGTTGGTAGCAATAGCAGAAGGAATCAACCGTTTGCCATTACTGTCCAAAAATCTGGACAACTCAACATTTAAAGAATCTAAATACTTTAAATCTATTACAAATTTAGACCATAAATTAATAGAGATTGCATCCAAAATCAATAATGAAATCATTGATAATCCACCACTAAGTCTTACAGAAGGTGGTCTAATTTATGATGGTGTAAACCCTATTCTTGATGGACTACGCAATCAACTTGATGATCATAATTCATGGCTAAGATCTCAAGAAACTAAGGAAAGAGGAATAAGTAAAATAAATAGTTTGAAATTGCAATATCATCGATCTTTTGGATATTTTTTAACAGTGAGCAAAGCGAAGTCAACACATGTCCCGGATCACTGGATCAGAAGACAAACTCTGACTAATGAAGAACGATTTGTTACTCCCGAATTAAAAGAAAGGGAAGGGAAAATCTTTCAAATCAAAGCACGTATATCTCAACTAGAATATGAAATATTTTGTGCACTTAGACTTCTTGTAGGAGGAAGAGCAAAAAGTATTAGACAAGCTGCAAAGGCAATTTCATGTTTAGATGTTTTGACTGGCTTGGCAGAGCTTGCTGCAACTAACAATTATGTTCAACCCAAAATAGTTGATGATAAAGATTCTAAGAAGTCAAGGAAGTTATCAATTTTAGAAGGTCGGCATCCTGTTGTTGAGCAGATTCTTGTTGATAAAGTATTCGTTCCTAATGATATTAATTTAGGATCAAAGACTGATTTAATTATTCTCTCTGGGCCAAATGCAAGCGGTAAAAGTTGTTACTTGAGACAAGTTGGTCTTTTGCAAATAATGGCACAAATAGGGAGTTGGATCCCAGCCAAGTCAGGAACAATAGGAATTGCTGATCAACTTTTCACTCGCGTTGGTGCAGTAGATGATTTGGCAGCAGGTCAATCTACTTTTATGGTAGAAATGATTGAAACAGCTTTTATTCTCAATAAAGCAACAGAAAAATCATTAGTCTTATTAGATGAAATTGGTCGAGGTACTTCTACTTTTGATGGATTATCCATTGCTTGGGCGGTGAGCGAATTTCTAGCTCAAAATATAAAAAGTCGTTCAATTTTTGCTACACATTATCACGAACTAAATCAAATTTCTGAATACAACAAAAATGTAGAAAATTTTCAAGTCCTTGTAGAGCATACTAAAAATTCACTAACTTTTCTTCATAAAGTTACGAAGGGAGGATCGATTAAAAGTTATGGAATAGAGGCAGCGAGATTGGCAGGTGTTCCAAAAGAAATCATACAAAAAGCCAGAAAGATATTAAATGGACTTGAAGATAAAAGCTGTAATAATATTAAAATAACTTAAATAAATTAAAATATTTTGTAGTGAATCTAAATTTCCTAACTTCACTAAAGAAGGCTAATTTTCAGCAGCTCTCAGTAAAGAATTCACAGTTGCTGCCGCAAGAGAAGCACCTCCCTTAGATCCCTCCAAAACTATATATGAACTATCACTATTTATTAGTCGATTTTTACACTCAGAGACTCCTATAAAACCAACTGGCATTCCAATAATAAGACTAGGTCTTTTAGTACCGTTCTGTATTAAATCTAATAAGGTCATCAAGGCTGAAGGTGCGCTTCCAATGACAACAACTGGTCCTACCAATAATTCTTCTTTTCTTTCCATATCTAACCAAATCTGTTCCATACCTATTGCACTTCTAGTCGTCAAACTGGAATCAATAGAAGTAGGAGCCATATCTAAAATGCATTGAACATCTGTATTTAATGTTCTTTTTGCCATTGGAGATATAGCAGCCTTTGCCATGGAGGTATCAGTCAAAATCTTTGCACCATTTTGTAATGCACTAATCGCCTTCTCACACACATTGGGACTAAACCTCAGGCATGACTGCAAGTTAAAATCACCACTGGAATGAATTATGCGTTCTACTATTGATTGTTGAGCCTTATCAAGTCCGGTAGAATCCATTTGAGATCTAATATATTTCAGACTTTCTAGAAAAATTGGATGTTCTGGGATTTTCACTGTTAAGTTTCTTTGGTTAATTTAAAATGAAATCTTTTTAACAACATATATCTAAGTAATGCCAATACATTTAATATGGGGGGATGATTATGAAGCCTGTAATAGGAAAATCGAAGAAATAATTCAAAAAATTCTAGATCCAGTATGGAAAAGTTTTAACTATAGTCAAATAGATGGAAATGATCCAAAACAAAATTTTAGAGCACTAGAAGAAGTACAAAGTGCCCCATTAGGAAACGGAGGCAGAGTTGTTCTTGTTAGAAGAAGCCCATTTTGCAACGGTTGTTCTATTGAAGTTGCTAATAAACTTGAACAAACACTCAACTTAATTCCTGATAATACACACCTAATATTAAATAATATAAATAAACCTGACAAACGACTTAAAACTACAAAATTAATACAAAATAGTATTCAATCAAATCCCATTTCTAAGGAAATAAGTTTTATTCTGCCACTACCATGGGATATAAATGGACAAAGGAACTTAGTTAAAAATATTTTACATAGATTTAATATAAAAATGAATCATAAAACAATTGATTTAGTAGTAGATAGCTTAGGCAATGATAGCTCTTTAATTAATACTGAGATTCAAAAATTAAGATTATTATCAGAGGCAGTTAATAAAAATTCAAATCCAAATGAACCGCAAGAGATTTCAGAGGAAATAGTCAAAAAACTAGTTCAGAATAATTCTACTAATGCGCTGGAAATAGCCAATTTTCTTCTTAAAGATGAGAAAATTATAGCCCTCGAGAAAATTCAAACCTTACTTAAAAATGGAGAACCAGCTTTAAGGTTGATTGCAACTTTGACTGGTCAAGCTAGAGGATGGCTTTGGGTACATCTATTAGATTCTCAAGGACATTTGGACGTCAAAGAAATAGCAACACTTGCTGGGATTGCCAATCCAAAACGTATTTTTGTAATCCGCAAACAAATTCAAGGTAAATCTTTGGAAGCATTACTTGAATTAATGAAAAAACTTTTAAAAATCGAGGCCTCAATAAAATCAGGAACCAACCCAATCAATTCTTTTAAAGATAATCTGCTAACAGAAAGTAAATTTTTGACTAGTAACTGAAATAATCAATAAGTTAACGAGATTTCAATGACCTTGCTGGTTCAGAAATTTGGCGGCACCTCTCTAGGAAGCATTGAGCGAATAAAAGCTGTCGCGCAAAAAATCAAGTCAAGTAAAGAGAAAGGGAATGATCTGGTAGTTGTTGTATCGGCAATGGGACATACAACTGATGAGTTAACAAAACTAGCCTCAGAGATAACTCTTGATCCTCCTCATCGTGAGATGGATATGCTCTTATCAACTGGAGAGCAGGTATCAATATCATTATTGACAATGGCCCTAAATGAATTGGGCATACTAGCAATCTCTTTAACTGGTACTCAAGCTGGAATCATTACAGAGTCAGCTCATGGAAAGGCAAGGATACTCGAGATTAGAAAAGAAAGAATAAAAAAACTCTTAAGTCAAGGCAAGACAATAGTCATTGCTGGATTCCAAGGTACAAGTCTTGGTATAGGAGGAATTGCTGAAATCACAACTTTAGGAAGAGGAGGATCAGATACTTCTGCAGTCGCTTTGGCAGCATCCCTTGAAGCTGAAAAATGTGAAATTTATACCGATGTTCCCGGCGTGTTAACAACTGATCCAAGAATTGTTAAAAATGCACAATTAATGAAAAATATTAGTTGTGATGAAATGTTAGAGCTCGCAAGTCTTGGAGCTGCTGTTTTGCATCCACGAGCAGTTGAAATAGCAAGAAATTTCGGCGTTTCTCTTGTAGTGAAGTCAAGTTGGGACGACCTTGATGGAACGACTTTAACTAGCAAAAAGAACAATGTTTTTTCTCAAGGTGGTATAGAACATCGCAGTCCAGTCGATGGGTTAGAACTTGTTGAAAATCAAGCCGTCGTAGCTCTATCTAATATTCCAGATCGTCCAGGAATTGCTGCTGAACTTTTTGAATCTTTATCAGAAGGCGGCGTAAATGTAGATCTTATTATTCAAGCTACGCATCAAATCAACTCAAACGATATTACTTTTACTGTTGCTGAAAATGAGTTAAATAATGCGCAAGCTCAATGTAAAAAACTTATGAATACTATTGGAGGAGAAATATCTTATCAAAAGAGTCTGACTAAGCTAAGTATTTACGGAGCCGGGATCATGGGGAGACCTGGAATAGCATCTTCTCTCTTCCAAACTCTATCTGATTCTGGTATTAATATCAGGCTAATAGCAACTAGTGAAGTTAAAGTAAGTTGCGTAATTGACTCAGAATTAGGGAAAAAAGCATTACGAAGTGTAGGAGAAGTTTTCAAACTTAGCGATAAACAAATTACTCTTAACCCTATTATTGAAAATAAAAATGAGCCTGAAGTAAGAGGAATAGCTTTAGATAAAGATCAAATACAAATTAGCGTAAAGAACGTTCCAGATATGCCAGGTACTGCTTCCACGATATGCTCCACATTGGCCGAGAAAAGTATCAGCTTAGATACAATAGTTCAATCAGAAAGAAAGCATAAGGATAAAACTAAAGATATTAGTTTTACATTAAAGAAAAATGATAGAAGCGAAGCTAAATATATTTTAGAAGAATTGCTAAATAATTGGCAGGGATCAAGTCTCGAAGAAGGAGAATCCATCGTTCGAATTAGCGCAGTAGGCTCTGGAATGCCTTTCACAAAAGGGACAGCCGGTAAAATATTTAGAGCACTAGCAAATCAAAAAATTAATATCGAAATGATCGCTACTAGTGAAATCAGAACGACTTGTATTATCTCAGAAAAATATGGTGAAAAAGCATTAAATGAAATTCATTCTTGCTTTAAATTAGGAAAAAATGAAACCTAAAATTATATCAATTTCCTACTAAACGATGCCTTAATTTCTTTATACGATCTCTCAGAATTGCAGCCTTTTCAAAATCTAGGTCTTTAGCTGTTATTTTCATTTTAGATTCCAATTTCTCAATTAATTCAGGCAGAGATTCTAGAGATACTCCATTATCAGAATCTTTAGAACTATGATCTATCAACTTATCAGCAATTTCGACGAAATCATTTGCATTTCCATCTTGATTTAATCTTCTTGATAGCTCTAAAAAAGAAAGAATTGAATTATTTGCTTTCTTACCTGCTGGCTTAGGAGTAATCCCATTCTTAGTATTATAAATAATTTGTATTTCACGGCGTCTTTCAGTTTCATCAATAGCCTTTGCCATGGAGTCGGTCATTTTATCTGCATAGAGCAAAGCCAAGCCTTCAACATGCCTTGCTGCTCGACCAATTGTTTGTATTAATGATCTTTGTGCTCTTAAGAAGCCCTCTTTATCTGCATCTAATATTACAACTAGAGATACTTCAGGTAGATCTAAACCTTCTCTTAGAAGATTAACACCTACTAGCACATCATATTCCCCTAATCGTAAGTCTTGAATAATTTCAATTCTCTCAATTGAATGAATCTCTGAATGTAAATAACGAACTCTTATTTTATTTTCAGATAAATAGTCCGTAAGATCTTCGGCCATTCTTTTTGTAAGAGTTGTAACAAGTATTCTTTGATTTTTCGATGCTCTTTTTCTAATTTCAAAAAGTAAATCCTCAACCTGACCATGTGTCGGACGTACTTCAACTAATGGGTCTAAAACACCTGTAGGTCTAATAACTTGTTCAACTATATTGCCTATACTTTGAGACAATTCCCAATCACCAGGAGTCGCACTGATAAAAACAGTTTGTTTTGCTTTATTCCAAAATTCTATATCCTTTAAAGGACGGTTATCAGCTGCACTTGGCAATCTAAAACCATGATCTATTAAGACTTTCTTTCTTGCTTGATCACCATTATACATGGCTCTTAATTGAGGACATGTAACATGACTTTCATCAATAAGTAATAACCAATCTTTAGGAAAATAATCAATTAAGCATTCTGGTGCAGAGCCAGGTTCTCTGCCAGAGAGATGACGAGCATAATTTTCGACTCCGTTACAATATCCAACTTCTTTTAACATTTCTAAATCATAAATTGTTCGTTGTTCTAACCTTTGAGCTTCTAGTAATTTACCCTCTTGGTTAAGAAATTCCAATCTATCTTTTAATTCTGTTTTTATTGCTTTAATTGCAGATTCCAGACGATCTTTCGGAGTTACAAAATGTTTTGCTGGATATATATTAATTGAGTCAAGTTTGTTTAATATTTCGCCAGTAGTAGGATCGACATAACTAATGCTTTCTACTTCATCCCCAAACAATTCAAGTCTTACAAGTCTGTCATCATATGCTGGTCCAATTTCTAATACATCTCCTCTAACTCTAAATCTACCTCTACTAATTTCAATATCATTACGTGTATATTGATTGGAAACTAATTCTCTAAGACAAGATCTTAAATCAATACTTTGTCCAACTTGAAACTTTACAGATGCTTTTAAATATTCACTTGGAATTCCTAGACCATAAATACAACTAATGGAAGCAACGACTATGACATCATCTCGTTCGAATAAAGATCTAGTTGCAGAGTGGCGCAACATATCAATTTCTTCATTAATTGAAGATGTCTTAGCTATATAAGTATCACTAACTGGAACATAAGCTTCTGGCTGATAATAATCATAATAAGAAATAAAATATTCAACAGCATTCTCAGGGAAAAATTCCCTTAATTCATTGCATAATTGAGCTGCAAGTGTTTTATTATGAGCTAAAACCAAAGATGGCCTGCCCGTTTGAGCTATCAAATTAGCTATCGTAAAAGTCTTACCTGTTCCAGTTGCACCTAATAAAGTTTGAAACTTTTCACCATGATTTACCCCTCCAACAAGTCCTTCAATAGCTGCAGGTTGATCACCTTTTGGAACATAAGGAGCTTGCAGTTTATATTCAGGCATATTCTTAATTAAATGCTAAAAAAAACAAATTTATTAGTTCCATGTTCTTCAAATTTTTATCAAAAAAGATTTTAAATTACCTTATAGAATGGATTGATTAATCGTGGAAATCGATTTTAAGGAATCTAAAGCCTGACGAAGACCTCTGACGGTTGCAATCATAGCTAATTCAGTGTTCAATTTATTAACAGCTGAGCCAATACCAACCCCATTAGCACCGACTGATATGGCCATAGGAACAGTTACTTCAGACAGTCCAGAAGCACAAATCAGAGGCACATCATGATGACTCTCTTTTAAAGCGGTGGAAATAGCAAAAGTACCAGCTAAAGTAGGTGACGCTTTTTCGATTAATCCTAAAGTTCCAGGACTAATGGGATGAGAGCTGGTCCCTCCTTCCGTCTGAATTAAATCAACCCCACTATCAACAAGATCTAAAGCTAATTGAGCTTGACTATCTAAAGGCAATACATGTGGAACAGTAACTGACAAAACAACCTCAGGTAAAAGGCGACGAGATTCAATCGCTAATGAGAGAACCTCATCTGCTGAGAAAAAACGCCCGTCTGGATAAAAAGAGTCGAAATTCCCAATCTCAATAACTGATGCTCCTGCTTGAACAGCTTGAGGGAAAAGTTTGGGTTCAACGGAACTTACACATACAGGAATCTTGGATGCCTCGACAGCCAGTTCTACTAATTTTGGTTCACAAGCAATATCTAATAAATCAGCACCCCCAAGACCTGCAGCTTTAGAAATTCGAAATACTGATTCTGGATTAAAATTATTTAAACCAGAAATTACTTTTAGTAAAGATCTATTTTTAATACTTTTTTGAAGTGAAACTGGCAATGTCTGCAAGCGTGTCATAAAAACATCAACTATTAACCTGATTGTGACACTGACTAAGCAAAAGAACTAAAAAAAAGCAATTAGAACTCTGAAACCAAAGCAAATGTCACAATCCACTAAAAATGACATGTCTTGGAGTAAATGGCATATGCGTTTACACAAAAGGCTGAAACAAAATAAATCTCTACTTCCCATAAACTCCAAACTTCTTTTGGCTATATCTGGTGGTCAAGATTCAATGGCTCTTCTCAAATTAATTATTGATTTAAAAAGACTATATGAATGGCAGGTTGAAATCTGGCATGGAGATCACCAATGGCATACTAAATCCGCAGAAATAGAAGAAGAGCTAAAACTTTGGTGTCTTAATAGGCAAATATCATTTCACTCTAATAAAGCAAGTAAAGAAGAAGTAGCTAATGAAGAAAAAGCGAGAAATTGGAGATATAAAAACCTATTAAATAAAGCCAAGTTATTATCATCAAATAATATAAGTTTTCCATGTACAAGAATATTAACTGGTCATACAGCTACTGATCGAGCAGAAACGATCATTATGAACTTAGCCAGAGGAACTGATCTGGTTGGACTTAGTACCCTTAGAGAACAAAGAACTTTGGAGAATAATATAGATCTAGCAAGGCCTCTTCTGATCTTTAATAGAAACGAAACACTCGAAATATGTAAAGAGTTTAATTTGCCAATTTGGATTGATCCTTCAAATGAAAATATTAATTTGACAAGAAATAAAATTAGAAAAGAAGTCTTACCAATTTTAAATTCAATCTATAAAGGAGCAGACTCAAGAATAGCCTCGGTAGCCAATAGACTTGAAAGTTATACAAAAGACCAACAATCGTTAGCAAAAATAGCAATCGAATTTTGCCAAGGAGAAGAAATCAATTCTCTATCCAGAAAAAAACTAATCGATTTGACTAACTCTAGTAGAAAAATAATACTTTCTAATTGGTTAAAAATATTAGGAATAACAAGAGTGACAGCTTTACAAATCGAAGAAATAAATACCAAAATATCTCAAGATAAACCACCTGGAACAATCTATCTCCATGGAGACTTCCTAATGCGATGGGACAAAAATATTATTTATATATCAAAAAAGACTCCTTAAAAGTAATCAATATTCAGTTATCAGCCAATTGCAGATCTGCGACGTCTTGTTCTTCCAGATGGCATTTCTTCTGTATTACTTTCACTATTTATTTTTTGTTCCGTTGTTGTATTTGAATCTTTATTTGTTACGGACATATTCGTTGCCTTAGGTGCTGTTTGAGCATTTTTCTTAACTACCTGTCGTTTGTCTGGCTCTTGATCAAGTTGAGGCTTGTATGCACGAGTTCCACCTGGAGCAGGCTGAACCAAGCAAAGAATTAATGGCTCCGCTTGAACCTCCCTTCTCAATCTACGAGATAGTCCTGATTCAACCTCTCTTTGCAAACCAATCCAATCGACCTCAACTGACTTACCTCCTGTCTTCAAAACAAGCTGTTTCCATCGATTTTCTAAGACCCAATTAATCTCCCTTTCAGTCCAATTAACCATTGTTTTAGCATCAACATTAGTGATGACACCGCGAAGATTCACCCTTGGAGGTGCAACCATTACTCCATCAGTGCTAATTGGAGTAAGAACAGTAATAACTCCATCATCAGCAAGTTGCTGACGTTCTTTTAAGACTCGAGTATCTACGACCCCTGTTCTAGAAGAATCGAGTAATTCCACTCCAGATTTAACTGGTGAACCTTGAACAAGAGAATCTGGTCTTAATTCAGCAACATCACCATTTTCCATAACCAGTACATTCTCTGGATGAACCCCCATTGATACAGCAGTTTTCCCATGAAGGACTTGCATTCTGTACTCCCCATGGACAGGAATAAAGTATTTAGGTCTAGTTAATCCAAGCATCCATTTTTGATCTTCTTGGCATCCATGGCCTGAAACATGAATACCCTTATCTTTGCCATAAATAACTTTTGCACCCAATTTTATTAATTTATCAATCGTATGCATCACGGAAATAGTATTTCCAGGAATAGGACTAGCAGAAAAAATGACAGTATCACTAGTTTTTAACTGAACATGTTGATGCTCACCTCTGGCGATTCGACTCAAAGCAGCCATTGATTCTCCTTGACTACCTGTCATCAACAAAAAAGTCTCTCTATCAGGTAAATCTCTGATCTGTTTAATTGGGAAAAACAAATCATCAGGGAAACGCATATAACCAAGCTCTCTTGCTTTCCCAACCACATTCAACATTGAACGGCCTAGCAAGCCTACTTTTCTACCGTTTTTCATCGCCAACTCTAAAAGCATCGCTACGCGATGAGTTGAACTAGCAAATGTGGTTACCATCACTCTGCCCTCAGCAGTAGCAATGTATCTATCTAAATTTGGAAAAACAGAATATTCAGAGGGCGTAAATCCTGTAACTTCGGAGTTGGTTGAATCAGATAGAAGGCAAAGAACACCTTTATCTCCATAGTGAGCCATTCTGGCTAAATCTGAAGGCTGCCCATCAGGTGGTGTATGGTCAAACTTGAAATCACCAGTGAAAAATACTACCCCTACTGGAGTAGTTACTGCGAAAGAGTAACTATCAGAAATTGAATGTGTATTTCTTACAAATTCAACTGAAAAATGTTGTCCAACTTTGATAACTTCTCTTGGTCCACATACCTGAATTGTTGTTCGATCTGCTACTCCTGCTTCCTCCATCTTTCCCCTAAGCATAGACATGGCGAGGGGAGGACCATAAACAATTGGGATATTAAAGTTCTTTAAATGATGAGAAATTCCACCAATATGATCTTCATGTCCATGAGTGACAACTAAACCTCTTATTCGACTTTGATTTTCACGTAAATAGGTAGTGTCTGGCATGACGACATTTACCCCATGCATCCCATCGGTGGGGAAAGCCAGTCCAGCATCAAGAATCATGATGTCATCACCATATTCAAAGACACAGGTATTTTTTCCAATTTCTCCGAGGCCGCCTAAAGGAATGATCCTCAAACAAGGAGATTTTGATTGATTATTTTTTGAACCTTGAGAATTCATTGAACTTGATGTCATGGAAGATTTATGTAAAAAACTTGGTTGTTACCTAAATGAAAGTCGAATCCACTCTGGAAAGAGGAAATAGATCAAATCAATCCCATAGAAGAGATTATCTTCATGAGTTCTTCTTTCATTTCGCTGTTTAAAGAGACTAAAGGACTTCTAGGAGGTCCAACAGACCAACCAATAAGTTGAAGTGCAGCTTTAACAGGAATGGGATTTGTGGTTGCAAAAAGAGATTTAAAAAGAGGTTGTAGTATTTCGTGCAAATAAAGTGCCTCAGCGTATTTTCCTTCTAAAAAACTCTCTATTATTTTCTTCAAATCAGGTCCAACTAAATGACTTGCCACACTAACAACACCTACTGCTCCAACAGAAAGCATTGGTAAAACCAAAGCATCATCTCCGCTATAAATAGCTAAATTTGATCCACAATAGTTCCTTAATTGAGTCACTTCGTCTGTTGTTCCACTTGCAGCTTTGAAGCTGACTACATTACTGCAATCCATAAGCTTACTTACAATACTAGGTGATATCGAACATCCTGTCCTCCCAGGGATGTTATAAAGCATCAAAGGTAACTGTGGAGCAGCATTGGCGATAGCGCGAAAATGAACTTCTAATCCTTCTTGCGGTGGTTTGTTGTAATAAGGCACCACCACTAACGCACCATCAGCACCTGAATTAGCTGCTTCCTTCGTGGCTTCAATTGCCTCAGAAGTGGAATTGCTGCCTGTTCCAGCCAAAACCTTAGCCCTAGAGCCTAAAGAGTTTCTCACTGTTTCCAGCATCTTTTTTTGTTCTTGCCAAGTTAAAGTAGGGGACTCTCCGGTAGTTCCACATACAACGATGCCATCTGAACCTTGATCTACTAAATAATTTGCTAGATCAGAAGCCAAACCATAATCAACTTTCCCATTTTCATCAAAAGGAGTGACCATTGCGGTTAGCATCCTTCCAAAAGGAGCTGGTGATAACAAAGCTGACTGACTCATGATTTTCTTGGCAATAAAAGTTCAGCAATTTGTACTGCATTAAGTGCGGCTCCTTTGCGGATTTGATCTCCACATAACCATAGTTCCAAAGCATTAGGGTTACTAATGTCCTCCCTGATACGACCAACGGATATGGGGTCTCTACCAGTTACATCTTGTGGCATGGGAAATCGATTTTTTTCAAAATCCTCAAGTAACTCAACTCCTGGAGCGAATTCCAAAATCTCATAAGCTTCTTTGACTGGAAACGGCTTTTCAAATTCAATATTGACTGCTTCTGAATGCGCTCGTAAAACAGGAACTCTGACACATGTTGCTGTCAAAGGAAGTTCTGGAGCTCCAAGAATCTTGCGAGTTTCATTAACCATTTTCATCTCTTCCTCGCAATAATTATTTGCTTGCAAAGGTGAATTATGCAAAAAAAGATTAAATGCCAATGAATAAGGGAGAACTTTACTTTTTGGTGTTCTTCCATCTAAAACTTCTTGACTTAACTTTTCCAATTCTTCCATTGCCAGTGCACCTGCACCACTAGCGGATTGATAGGTTGATACTACTATTCTCTTAATAGGAATATGCCTATTCAATGGAGATAAAACCAACGCCAATAAGATAGTCGTGCAATTAGGATTGGAAATTAAACCTTTATGCTTACTTACATCGGCTGGATTGACTTCAGGAACAACCAAAGGGACATTCTCGTCCATTCTATATGCACTTGAGTTGTCAATCATCACAGCTCCTTCCCTTTTAATCGTGTCTTTCCACTTACGAGATATGGAGCCACCAGCAGAAGCCAAAACTAAATCTACATTCTTAAAACTCTCTTGAGTTGTTTCTTGCACTATCAATTTTTTTCCACAAAAGTTTTGGACCTCGCCAGCTGAACGATGAGAAGCTAATAAAATTAATTTTTCAATTGGGAAAGATCTTTCTTCAAGCAAAGCCAGTAATTCCTTACCCACAGCTCCGCTTGATCCAAGGATGGCAACTGTAAGTGGTCTATTGGGAAGAAGAAACTGTTGGTTCAAGCGTGATAAAGAGAATAAAAAGGTTTAACAAAAAATTTTTTCTTATTGGAAAAATCAACAAATAACAAATTTTTCGATACTTTTTAGGCCACAATAGCTTTGGAAGTGAATTAACGCTTTCTTACGCTAACCAAACTTGAGAATTCCGTTTCAATGAGTGCTGCCAAATTAAAAGTAACAACCAGTTCGAAACCTAATAGCAGAATTGCTGTGGAGGTTGAGGTACCAGCAGATCGATGCAAAAATAGTTATGACGAAGCTTTAAGCAAACTCAGCAGATCTATCTCAATCCCAGGATTTCGCAAAGGTAAAGTTCCAAAAGCAGTAGTTATTCAGCAACTTGGAGTCAAAAGGATACAGGCCTCTGCACTAGAGTCATTACTGCAGAAAGTATGGACAGAAACATTAGATCAGGAAGGAATTGAACCGTTATGCGAGCCAGAACTTGAAGATGGGTTTGAAACTATTTTAGAAAATTTTAACCCTGAAAAAATTCTTATATTAAAACTTGAAACTGATATCACACCTATTCCAACTTTAAAAAAATCTTCAGGCCTAACTGCTGAAGTAGAAAATTTAATCTTTGATCCAAAAAAAGTAGATGAACTTATTGAGCAATCTCGAGCTCAACTTGCAACTAAGGTACCTGTTAGTGATCGTGCCGCAAAAAAAGGAGATATTGCACTAGTAAGTTTTAAAGGGAATTTCTCAGATGATGGGAGCGAAATTGAAGGTGGAAGCGCGAATTCAATAGAAATAGAACTTGAAGAAGGTCGAATGATTCCAGGATTCATTGAGGGTGTAATTGGAATGAATATCAATGATGAAAAAACATTAAAGTGTGAATTTCCCAAGGAGTATCACCAAGAAGATGCCAAAGGTAGAAAGGCTGAATTCAAAGTCAGTCTAGAAGATTTAAAAATCAAAGAATTACCTGAGCTAAATGACGATTTTGCCAAGCAAGCAAGTGATAAAGAAAACATGACTGACTTACGTGCAGATCTTGAAATGAGGCTCAAAGAAGATAATGATAGAAAACAAGAGAAAAAGCGTCAGGACTCACTTCTTGACGCTTTGGTTCAAGAGCTTGAGGTTGAGCTACCAAAAAGTCTTATTGACCAAGAAGTTCGCGTGATTGTTGAACAAACAGCTCAAAATTTTGCTCAGCAGGGAATTGATGTCAAATCAATGTTTACTCCAGAGCTTGTAAAATCGTTAATGGAATCTTCAAAAGGAGAAGCAGAGAAAAAGCTTCGTCAAAAACTCGCTTTAAGTGCTCTAGCTAAGTCGGAAAAAATAGAAGTTTCACAAAAAGAAATCAATTCAAAGCTGAAAGAAGTTCAAGCTGATATAAAGCTTTCAAAAGAAAAAAACATCGACGAAGATCGTCTTAAAGAGGCTATTAATGATGATTTATTGCAAGAAAAATTATTTGCTTGGCTTGAAGAGAATAATACTATTGTAGAAAAAGCCCTTGAAAAGAACCAGGAGAAAAGTTCTAAAAAGAAAACAACAAAAACAAATAAAGAAAAGAAAAGTTCTAAAACTCCCAAATCCTAGTTTCTACGCATAGATTAGAATTGTTGGTTATTAAATTTTTAATTTGATTGAAGCAAGACAAAATCATCCCATTAATAATTTATGGAGTAAGTCCTGTGTATTCTCAGGACCAGGTGTTCTTCCAACAGTAATTGAACAATCAGGTCAAGGTGATAGGGCATTTGATATTTATTCTCGATTACTACGTGAAAGAATCATCTTTTTAGGGACCGATGTAAATGATCAAGTCGCTGATGCATTGGTAGCTCAAATGCTTTTTTTAGAAGCTGATGATCCCGATAAAGACATCCAATTATATATCAACTCTCCTGGAGGATCCGTAACTGCTGGACTAGCTATCTATGACACCATGCAGCAGGTAAGTCCTGATGTCATAACAATTTGCTACGGTCTTGCGGCAAGTATGGGAGCTTTTCTTCTCTCTGGAGGAACAAAAGGTAAAAGACTTGCATTGCCAAATTCTAGAATAATGATTCATCAACCTCTTGGTGGAGCACAAGGTCAAGCTGTAGAAATTGAAATTCAAGCCAAAGAGATTCTTTATTTGAAAGAGACTCTTAACTCACTTTTAGCCGAGCATACTGGGCAAAATATTGAAAAGATTTCAGAAGACACTGATCGAGACCACTTTCTTTCTCCTGAAGAAGCGGTTGAATATGGCCTGATCGACAAAGTGGTTTCAAATCTCAACTCCATATGAATTATTAAGGAAAGCTGACAAGGCATTAATCCTAAATGATCCTATTAATTGAGACTGAATAAAATTAATGATCGGTCCATCCAACCTATTTTTTTTAGAGCTCGATGGCAAAATTTGAGGCCCATCTTAAATGCTCCTTTTGTGGCAAAGCCCAAGATCAAGTGAGGAAACTCATTGCTGGTCCAGGAGTTTACATATGCGATGAATGTATCGACTTATGCAATGAAATTTTAGATGAAGAACTAATTGATAATCCAAATCATCAAAGAAGTGGAAATGACCAAAGCCGTAAAGCAAAAGCTTCTACAAAAACAACTACAACTAAACCTGCACCAACTTTAGCTTCCATTCCAAAGCCCATTGAAATTAAAAAATTTTTAGATGCTCAAGTAGTTGGTCAAGAACCAGCAAAAAAAATCTTGTCAGTAGCTGTCTACAATCACTACAAGAGACTTGCTTGGAAAGGAGACGGTTCTGGCGAGACTGATCTAACAGCAACAAAATTGCAAAAATCTAATATTTTATTAATCGGACCCACTGGATGCGGCAAAACATTACTTGCTCAAACTTTAGCTGAAATGCTTGATGTCCCATTCGCTGTCGCGGATGCAACAACTCTGACTGAAGCTGGATATGTTGGTGAGGATGTAGAAAACATTCTGTTACGTCTCCTGCAAAAAGCAGATATGGATGTTGACTTAGCACAAAGAGGAATTATCTATATCGATGAAATAGACAAAATTGCTAGAAAAAGTGAAAACCCCTCCATCACAAGAGATGTTTCTGGAGAAGGCGTCCAGCAAGCCCTATTAAAAATGCTCGAAGGCACGACAGCGAATGTTCCACCACAAGGAGGCAGAAAGCATCCTTACGGTGACTCTATCCAAATTGATACAAGCCAAATACTCTTTATCTGTGGCGGAGCATTTGTTGGTCTGGACGATGTAGTGCAAAAAAGACTTGGGAAAAATTCAATTGGTTTTATACCAGCTGAAAATAGAACAAGAAGCAAATCCAATCGAGAACGTATTGGTGCAGACTTAATTAATGACCTTGAGCCTGACGATCTAGTGAAATATGGGCTAATTCCCGAATTTATTGGAAGAATGCCTGTCAGTGCAATATTAGAACCTTTAAATGCTAAAGCTCTGGAATCTATTTTGACAGAGCCTAGAGATGCCTTAGTAAAACAATTTAGAACCTTATTAAGTATGGATAATGTAGAACTTTCATTTGATGAAGAGGCTGTTGAGGCAATTGCTCAAGAAGCTTACAAAAGAAAAACTGGAGCTAGGGCTTTGCGAGGAATTGTGGAAGAAATTATGCTAGACCTAATGTATAGCCTTCCATCTCAAACTAAAATTAAAAACTTCATTGTAACAAAAAAAATGGTGGATGAAATTACACTCGGAAAAGTTGTACCTCTCTTATCGAATGAAAAAAGAATCGTCAAGGAATCTGCTTAGAGAAAATAAACTTTTTGAATACCTTTATTGAATTTAATTAAAACAATTATAAAATTTTCAAAAATAAAGTTAGACAAGTATTTAACCAATAATTATCAACTTAGAATATGATCAAATCAATAAAAATTAAATTTATAATTATCTTTAACTGCACATGATAAATATTTATGAGCCATTACACCATAAATATCGTCCCACAAGCTTTGATGAGCTCATTGGTCAGGATCCAATCACAGCAACATTAAAACAAGCCTTAATCAGTAATCGTATTGCCCCTGCTTATATATTTTCTGGCCCTAGAGGAACAGGTAAAACATCAAGTGCAAGAATTTTCGCAAAATCTTTAAATTGCTTAAAAAGCGAAAAAGCTACAACCGTACCTTGCGGGGAATGTGAACTATGTAAAGGAATCAACGCTGGAAATGCTTTGGATGTAATTGAAATTGATGCAGCATCTAATACAGGTGTTGAAAATATTCGTGAATTAATAGAAAGGTCTAGATTTGCTCCTGCAAAAGCTCGCTGGAAAGTCTATGTAATAGATGAATGTCATATGCTTTCGACTGCGGCTTTTAATGCTCTTCTAAAAACTTTAGAGGAACCTCCCCGGCAAGTAGTATTTATTCTTGCAACAACAGATCCTCAACGCGTTTTACCGACAATTCTTAGTAGATGCATGCGCTTTGATTTTCGAAGAATAGGTCTGCAAAATTTAGAAAGTCATTTAACCAGTATTGCTAAAAAAGAAGGAATTGTGATCAACAAAGATGCAATATCCTTAATCGCAAAGCATTCCCAAGGAGGTTTAAGGGACGCGGAAAGCTTACTTGATCAAGTTAGCTTGCTTCCTCCACCAATAACTCAATCAAACATAATTAATCTGATAGGGGCTGTACCAGAAGAAGAATTAATAAATTTAGCAGAATCATTGGTAAATAAAGATCCTAATTCTATTTTAAATATTTGCAATCGTCTAATTATCAAGGGAAAAGAACCGATTTCAATTTTACAAGGAATAGCATCTGTATTAAGAGACTTAGTTATCACAAAAGTCACTAATCAACACACTGATTTATGTGAAATTTCTCAAGAAAATAGGGAAGCATTAAATGACTTAGGAAAGTCAATTAATCTTGATAAAATACTAAATCTACAGTCTAAATTAAAAGGATCAGAAAACTATATTAGGAACAGTAATCAGCCGAAATTATGGCTAGAGATTCATTTACTTGGAATGCTTTCTGATCAAGATTATAAACAAGACACTAGAGCAAAAGAATCATTGGTTAGAAAAACCATATCAAATAATTATGATCCTAAAAACAATACATCAAAAACCATAGTCTCAAGTAACAAAAAAGAAAAAATTCAGGAAACATCTATTCAAGAAGAGTCCAAGCCTTTTGAAGAAATAAATCTTGATGAAACGTGGAAAAAAGTTATAGCTATGTTAGAGCTTCCTTCCACAAAAATGCTACTTTCACAACAAGCTAAATTAATAAATTTGAACTCAGATTCTGCTGAAATAGCAATCTCGGAAAAATGGATTAATATGATTCAAAGTCGTAAAAATCTTATTGAAGATGCTTTTTATAAAGCTAGAGGCTCATCAACTAAAGTTCTTTTAATACAACAAAAAGATGCTTTATCTAATAATAGAAACGAAAAAAAGACTCTTTCAAAAATAGAGCAAAAAAATCAAGCTAAAATTGATACAGAACCTCATAAAAATAATTTTATGGAGGTGAAAGTAGATTCAAAAAGTAATTTAGAGACAAATTCTATCGATCAAAAAGCTAAACAATTTGCAGACTTCTTTAATGGAGAAATTGTGAATCTTGAATGATTAAAATAATTTAATTAAGATCCAATATGATCAGTTTTTTCCCAAATTAAAGACTTACTAAACAATGACATTTTAACAACTATAAATGGTATAACAATAAACCAATGCGCAAGGTAAACTGTAGCTCCAAGTATATTAATAAAATTTGGAGACGGTAATCTTGGACCTTCACTATTTTGAGAACATCCTTTCCAATAAGCTAAACTAGAAATACCAAATGCAACGATAGATAAAGGCCAATACAATGGCATATCAAATAAAATAATTGATACAATACAATCTATAAAAGACACAACTGGTAAAACATATTGCAATAAGAAAAAGCAAGATAAATCTATTTTTTTAACATTGGATAAGCGTTTTGATATCAACAAAGGCCAATAATCAAAAAACCTTTGCAGACCGCCTTCAGCCCATCTTTTTCTTTGTCTTAATAAAGCCGAAAATGATTCTACTGCCTCCTCTTGAATAGGTGGATCCCACATTATTACGATTGGCGATCGAGTTAATAAAAACCGAAAACTTAGATCTAAATCATCAGTGATAGTTTGTTCATTAAATCCACCGCAAGATTCAAGCACTTTTCTATTGATTAATTGACCATTACCTCTTAACTCCGAAACTCCACCACAAGCAAGTCTGCCTCTTTGAATAACAGCATCCATTGCCATCTCCATTGCTTGATAAGCTGCAATTTGATTTAATTCACAATTAACAACTGATTTTCTTAATTGCACGCCAGACCAACCACCATTCAAAGCTAGGGCTATAGCTCTAAGTAATACATTGCTCTGTAATTGTGCATCAGCATCTAGAATAAATAACCATTCTCCATCAGTTTTATTTAATACAGAATTCAGGGCCCCTGACTTGCCACCCCCACTCATTAATGGACGACTTAAAACATTAATTCTAGAGAAACTAGTACTTAATTTTTGTAATAAAGTAGGCGTTCGATCTTGACTGCCATCATCAATTATCCATAAAGAAATCTTCTCCTCTGGATATTCAATTGATAACAGTCTTGAAACTAATCGCTCAATGACATTTTCTTCATCACGTGCTGCCACCAACACATCAACTTTGGGAAGAGTTTCAAAAAAATTTTCATCCTTAAAAAGATACTCTTCTTGTAATTGATAATTTTCCCTGCGATCTCTTAAAACAACTCTTAACCCATACCCACCCAGTAAGACAGCCAAAGTAATTGAAGGGAACAAATTCTTGCTGGGCTCTATCAAATGAGGAAAAATTCCTGCAAAAGCGCAGCAAATCAAAAACAATATTGATTTAATGCGCCGGTTTTCTCCACTGATTTTGGCTAAAGCCATGGAGTAGTCCTTTTATCAACTTGTGACTCTAAGAGTCTTTCATCACTAAGGCAAAAATCCATATTTAGTTTTTGGATAATAATGAGAAAGAATTTGTTTGGTAGTCCATCCATTTTTTGCTAAATCTATAGCCCCAGACTGAGACATTCCTGCTCCATGACCAAAACCTCCACCAGAAAAAAGCCATTTACCCTCTTTAATTTCTTTAACAACAAATAATGTGCTTGGTAATTGTCTAAGGACACGACGAATTTCATCAAGTTTAAGGAAAATTTCTGAGCCAGACTTTCCGCCAATTTTCAACGAAGTAACCCTCCCACTATTTCCTCTCATTACAACCTTAATTTTATTTGGATAAAAAGAACTACTCACTTTTTGAGCTTGATTGAGCTGTTTAGATATCTGAGAGGCCTCTAAAGTTCTCTGCCATCTGAACAATGGATGATCAGAACCAAAAGCCTCAGACTTTGAAAATAAAAAAGATTTCAAATATTTTTCATTTGATAGAGGTAGATCAACCGTGCTAGTCCACTGTTTTGGGCCATCCAAGCGCATTTGCAAATAAGGAACTTGATTAGTTGACCATGCTTCATCTACCGAGGCCATTACTCCACCGTTTGTGGCGTGATAAACAGTATTTATTGGTTTTTGATTCCAGATGAGAATTTTGCCAGCAGTTTTTTTTATTGCTGTTTTAATTTTTTGAGTGGCTTGAGATGGATTCTTATAAACCTGACATTGCGTATCACTACAAAGATTGTATCCATCAACTTTGAATCTATGACTATTGGCCAAAGCCCATGTTCTAGCTAGTACTGCCTGTGCTGCTAGTGCTGATTCAGGTGAGCTAGTGCCAATTTCGTGAGGGACTACACCATTTAAATATCTTTCAATAGGAACATGTTCAACTAATGTCCAACTTCCATATGCATCTGACTGGATAGAAAACGGACCCAAATATATCCCCTTTCCCCAACGCAACCCATCAGGGGCTTGCAAAGAAATAGGACCCTTGAGGCCAATCTTTCCACTATTTCCATCTAAATAAGGTAAAACAGTCTTTGAAACTTTTATTTTTTGATAAGTCGACACGATAGATACTGGAATATCTACATCAGCCGACACCCAAACCTCCCAATCCAAAGGATGAGCAATAGTTGATTCAATACCTTTATCTTTTAAATCATTTGCCATTCTTTCAGCAGACTCGAAACTTGCAAAAGGGCCAATTGTGTTTCTAGCAAATACTTTTGGATTGTTTAATTGTTGGGCTCGCCAACCAATATTAATTTCTTTAGCCTTTCGAATGATTCCATCAGCATCTTTCAAAATTAAATTTCTACCATTGCTTAAAAGTTTCAAAGCTGGTGAAATATTGTCATTAATGGTTTCCTTTCCCAGGTATGGCTTAATCCCTACAAGCAAAACATTTTTTTCTAAACTTATTAGAGGCGTCTCAGGAGGAGCCTGATGAGTTGCAAAAAACTTAACTTTGCGAGGATTCGCAATACAAGCTTGATTGGAATAACAGACACCAATCAAGAGAAGCAAACCAAACCAAAAAAAACGCTTTTGAACCTGTAAATAACTTTTATTCAAAACAAAAATCTCCTTCCATCAAGAATTTAATAATTTTGGGTTGGCTTAAGTGAGCTTAAGGACGTATTCTTATAGACTAACTATGCTTTATCAATGCCAAAGCTCAAGACCCGCAAAGCTGCTGCAAAGCGGTTCAAAGCAACAGGTACTGGCAAGTTCATGAGACGTCGTGCATTTCACAATCACTTACTCGACCATAAGAGCCCTAAATTAAAAAGGCACCTTAAAACAAAAGCAGTCGTAGACGAACGTGATGCAGAAAACGTAAGCCTTATGCTTCCCTATGCTTAAGACTTAACAAGAACGTTTATTAGTTCAATTTCTTGATTTCTGATTATTAATTATGGCACGCGTTAAAAGAGGTAATGTTGCTAGAAAACGTAGAAACAAAATCCTTCGTCTAGCCAGAGGATTTAGAGGAGGAAATGGAACTCTGTTTCGAACTGCAAATCAAAGAGTTATGAAAGCTCTTTGTAACGCTTATAGAGATAGAAGAAGAAGAAAACGTGATTTCAGAAGACTTTGGATAGCAAGAATCAATGCAGCAGCAAGATTAAACGGATTAAGCTACAGCAAGTTCATGGGTAGCCTAAAAAAAGCAGATATAAGAATCAACAGAAAAATGTTGGCTCAATTAGCAGTTACAGATCCTCAAACATTCACAAATATTGCAGTTAATTCAAAAGGTTAAATAGGCTGAAGCAATGTTTTCTTCTTTAAACTTATTAATGAATGATTAATTAAGATAAAAGAATACAGAAGAAATTCGAAAAATTAAGAATATGACAATAATAAATAATTATTATACTCTCAATAAATTAGTATTTAGTTTAGACGATGATAGTTAATCTTCCTCAAACTTATTTAATAGGATTGTGTTTGCTTCTAGTTATTATTGCTGTTTTAGTAGGAAGACAACTATATAAAGTAAGAAAAGATGAAATGAAACTAATAAAATTAGAAAAAGAAGATTCAAAAACGAATGAAGATTCAGCTAAAATGTATGAACTAGCATCTGTCCAATTAAAGAAAAGGTTATATCCTCAAGCCACAACAACTTTAAAACAAGCATTAAAGAAACTTGATGGCGAACCACAAGAAGCTAAAGCACTTATAGAGAATGCATTAGGCTTTGCACTTGCTGCTCAAAATGATTTCAAATCAGCAGTAATTCATTACAAAAAAGCATTAACAGCAAAATCCGAGTATCCAGTAGCACTAAATAATCTAGGTTTTGCTTATCAACGTTTACTAAAAGAAGATGAAGCTTATAAAAATTATCAAGAGGTTCTAAAGCTAGATCCAAATAACAAAACTGCAATCTCTCAAATTAAAAGACTTGAACGTATAATTGGAAAAGACAAAGATCAATTATTGAATAAAAAAGGTTTCTAAATAAATCGTAATTCATTATAATTATACTAATGAAAAAAACAAATCAGTTTCTCAAAATAGGAAATAAAGAATTCAATAGTCGGCTTCTTGTTGGAACTGGTAAATACTCATCCTTAGAGGTCATGCAAAAAAGCCTAGTAAATACAAAATGTGAAATAGTTACTGTCGCAGTAAGAAGAATTCAAGGACTAGAGCATGGACATAAAGGATTAATGGAATCGATAGACTGGAAAAATATATGGATGCTCCCAAACACTGCAGGATGCACAAATGCTGAAGAAGCTATTCGAGTAGCAAGACTAGGAAGAGAGTTGGCAAAGTTAGCAGGTCAAGAGAATAATAACTTTATAAAATTAGAGGTTATTCCTGACAAGAAATATTTATTACCCGACCCAACTGGAACTTTAAAAGCATCAGAACAATTGGTTAAAGAAGGATTTACTGTTCTTCCATATATAAATTCTGATCCATTAATTGCAAAACAGCTTGAAGAAATTGGATGTGCAACTGTTATGCCTCTTGGTTCCCCTATTGGATCTGCTCAAGGAATAAGAAATGCAGCAAACATCGCCATAATTATCGAAGAGTCTCGAATCCCAATAATTATTGATGCAGGTATTGGTGTTCCAAGTGAAGCAGCTCAAGCATTGGAAATGGGGGCTGATGGGGTTCTAGTCAATAGTGCTATTGCTTTAGCTAAAAACCCAGTTTTAATGGCTCAAGCCTTCTCTAAGGCAACTGAAGCTGGCCGAGACGCTTATTTATCTGGAAGGCTCCAAGAGAGCCAACTTGCTAATCCAAGCTCTCCATTAGATGGAGTTATTTCAAAAAATTAGAGTAATTCGTTAAAAATTAGTAACGTAATAGGCTAACAATCAAAAAAACATGGCAGTCACTAAAGAAAGTCAAGGCAGGCTTAACGTTTTTGCAGATGAACCAAAAATTGAAATACTTACAAAAGAAAGCAGTGGCAATAAAGGTTCTTGGCTTTTTACCCTTGCTGGAGTTATCCTTGTAATTGGGCTAATCGCATATTCTTTAACAATCAAGTGAAACCCTTGTAGTAGCTTGAATAATATGAGCATTTGCTCTTTCTTTTGGAGTTTAGAGTGAAAGTTTTCGTTCTTGGTGGTGACGGCTTCTGCGGATGGCCTTGTGCAGTAAATCTTGCTGACAAGGGTCATGATGTATTCATCGTGGATAATCTCAGTCGTCGAAAAATCGATATAGACCTTGAAGTTGAATCCTTAACTCCAATTACAAGTATTGGTGAAAGGATTAAAGCTTGGTCTGAGATAGGTGGAAAACCTATTCAATTTATTCATTTAGATCTTGCCTCTGAATATCAAAAGCTTTTAGATCTTTTGATCGAGGAAAAACCTGATTCAATAATTCATTTTGCTGAACAGCGTGCAGCTCCATATTCTATGAAGAGCAGCGCAACCAAAAGATATACAGTCGATAACAATGTCAATGGCACTCATAATCTCCTGGCTGCAATTGTTGAATCTCAATTAGATATTCACATTGTTCATCTTGGAACCATGGGAGTTTATGGCTATGGGTCCCATAGAGGCGCAACCATTCCGGAAGGATACTTAAAAGTGGAAGTACCCCAACCAGATGGCAGTCGTTTTGAAGAGGAGATCTTACATCCAGCTAGTCCTGGAAGCGTTTATCACATGACAAAAACGCTTGATCAATTGCTTTTTCTTTACTATAACAAAAACGACCAAATCAGAATCACTGATCTTCATCAAGGAATTGTGTGGGGAACAAATACTGATGTCACTAGCCGTGACCCAAGACTGACTAATCGATTTGACTATGATGGTGATTACGGAACAGTATTAAATCGATTTTTAATGCAAGCAGCTATAGGATATCCATTAACAGTTCATGGTACTGGTGGACAAACAAGAGCTTTTATTCATATTCAAGATTCAGTCAAATGTGTTCAGCTGGCACTAGAGAACCCACCTGAAAAAGGTGAAAGGGTGAAAATTTTCAACCAAATGACTGAAAGTCACCAGGTCGGGGAATTAGCTAAAAAAGTAGCCTCTCTAACTGGAGCAAAAATTAATTATCTTCCAAACCCAAGAAACGAAGCAGTAGAAAATGATTTAATAGTTGATAATCGATGTTTTATTGAGCTTGGATTAGATCCAACAACTCTCGATAATGGCCTTTTAGAAGAAGTTGTAAATGTGGCGAAAAAATTCTCCAGTCGATGTGATTTACAACGAATACCCTGTGTATCTGCGTGGACATCAACCCAAGCAAAAGAAATCAATAAATCCTAAACCTAACTACTACAAAATCTTGAAAAGACACGCTCAGTGAAAATAGCTTTCTTTACAGAAACTTTCCTTCCCAAAGTTGATGGAATAGTAACGCGTCTAACTAAAACAATTCAAAATTTAGTTGCATCAGGAGATGAGGTTACCGTTTTTTGTCCAGAAGGCTGTCCATCAAACTATATGGGTGCAAAAGTTGTAGGTGTCCCTGCGATGCCATTACCCTTATATCCAGAGCTCAAATTAGGGCTTCCTGGTCCAAGTGTTTCAGATGAATTAGAAAGCTTTAAACCTGACCTCATACATGTAGTTAACCCTGCTGTTCTTGGATTGGGTGGTATTTGGCTAGCTAAAACAAACAATATTCCACTTGTAGCTAGTTACCACACTCATTTACCAAAGTATTTAGAACACTATGGAATGGGAATGTTAGAGCCGCTTTTATGGGAATTGTTAAAAGCAGCACATAATCAAGCAATTCTAAATCTTTGTACTTCTACTGCAATGGTTCAAGAACTGTCAGAAAAAGGAATTCAAAATACCGCTTTATGGCAAAGAGGAGTTGATACAGACATTTTCAAACCAGAACTAAGAGACGAACAAATGAGAAAGCGTCTTTTAGGCAACTTTAGCGATGAAGGATCTCTTTTGATATACGTCGGTAGACTCTCAGCTGAAAAACAAATTGAAAGAATTAGACCAGTACTTGAAGCACTACCAGGAACCCGATTAGCTCTTGTTGGTGATGGTCCATATAGACAACAATTAGAAAAATTTTTCCAGGGAACCTCAACTACCTTTGTCGGATATTTAAGTGGAAATGAATTAGCAAGTGCTTATGCCTCTGGTGATGCTTTCTTATTTCCCTCTAGTACAGAAACTCTGGGATTAGTTCTCTTAGAAGCAATGGCTGCTGGATGCCCAGTAGTAGGAGCAAATAAAGGTGGAATACCAGATATCATTTCAGATGGAGAGAACGGATGCTTATATAATCCTGATGGAGAAAATGATGGGGCTTTAAGTTTAATTGAGGCTACAAAAAAATTATTAGGCAACGAAGTAGAACGAACAGCGATGAGAAAAGCAGCTCGTTCTGAAGCCGAGAGATGGGGATGGGCAGGAGCTACAAAACAATTAAAAAGTTATTACGCAGGCGTACTAGATAAAAATCAATCAAATCTCGCTGCTTAGTTTTTATGCAGCATGAGGAGGTGGAGTTGGGGAATCAAATGATTGCAAAGGTAATACCAAAGTTGCCCATGGAGAAAGCTTTGCTGGCCTTTGTTTCTTAGGTTGACGGACCCCAAATGGGACTCTAACAACATTAGTTCCAGCAACTTGTAAAAGTTCTCCGTTATTTAAAACAGATTCAAAGCAATTAGAAAAAGAAGGCAAGGACAACTCATCCTTTTTATTAATTTGATCTGGAAAATCAACAGATGTCTTTTTGTTCATTTAGTCCCCATGTGATTTAAAACTGTGGCAATGATTAATAGAAAAAATTGCAAAACAGCCTAAGAAAAACCAAAGATTTGGTTTTCGCTTGAAATTTAACTAAGAAAAGAAGTTTTAACCAGTCTTCAAATAGAATTATCTTCTTCTAAGTCTTGAACTGAAGGACAACTACATATCAAATTTCTGTCTCCATAAGCGTTATTAATACGTGAAACTGATGGCCAAAATTTATATTTTTCCTGATCAGGCAATGGATAAGCTGCTTCTTTACGAGAATAAGGTCTATCCCAATCATCGGACGTAACTGTTTTTAAAGTATGTGGAGATTGTTTTAAAGGATTATTAATAGGATCAATATTTCCTAATTTGATTTGTTCGATTTCTTCTCGTATTCCAATCATCGCTTCACAAAAACGATCTAATTCAGCCAAACTTTCACTCTCTGTGGGTTCAACCATCAAGGTTCCAGCAACTGGCCAACTTATTGTTGGAGCATGAAATCCATAATCCATTAATCTTTTTGCAACATCTTCAACTTCTATACCTAACTGACTCTTCAAAGGTCGTAAATCTAAGATGCATTCATGTGCCACCAAGCCATTAGGATCTTTAAATAAAACTGGATAATAAGGATCAAGTCGTTTTGCTAAATAATTAGCGGAGAGAATTGCGATTGAACTTGCTTTGCGTAACCCATAGCTACCCATCATTCGAATGTACATCCAACTGATGGGAAATATTCCAGCGCTGCCATATGGAGCTGCAGAGACAGCTGAAATAGCCTTTTCGCCTCCACATTGAACAATTGAATGTCCAGGAAGATAAGGAACCAAATGAGCTGCAACAGCTATTGGACCTACGCCTGGACCTCCTCCTCCATGAGGGATCGAAAAAGTTTTATGAAGATTTAAATGACAGACATCTATGCCATAAGATCCAGGTCTGCAAATACCCACTTGAGCATTCAGATTTGCACCATCCAAATAGACCTGACCTCCCTCTTGATGAATGACATGACAAATTTCACGAATATTTGGCTCAAACACTCCATGAGTTGAAGGATAAGTGACCATCAATGCAGCCAAATTCTTTGAATGAAGTTTTGATTTATTCCTTAAGTCTTCTAAATCAACATTGCCGTATTCATCACATTTAACAGAAACAACTTTAAAGCCAGACATGACAGCGCTAGCTGGATTGGTGCCATGTGCACTGGTTGGAATTAAGCAAATATTTCTATGCCCCTCTCCCTGAGACTTATGCCATGAACGTATTACAAGCAAACCAGCAAATTCTCCTTGAGAACCTGCATTGGGCTGAAGAGAAACTCCTTCAAAGCCAGTTAAAGCAGACAGCCAAGCTTCAAGGTCAGTAATTATTTCCTGAAATCCAGCTAATTGATCATGAGGAGCAAATGGATGAATAGAGGAAAACTCACTCCATTCAATAGGTAAAAGTTCTGCAGCTGCATTCAATTTCATTGTGCAACTCCCAAGAGGAATCATTCCTTGGACTAAAGAAAAATCTTTCGACACTAAAAAATGTATATATCTCATTAAATCAGTCTCACTTTGATATTTATTAAATACCGGTTGTTCAAGCCAAGGTTTTTCTCGCAATGGAATGTCAACTAATGATTCATTTTCTTTAATGAAAGTAGTAAATTCATTAACATTTTTCCCTTTAACTTTTGCAAGTATTTTATGTAATTTATCAATTTCTTCATCACAAGTTAATTCATCAAAAGTCACACCAAAACCCGCCGCATTTTCAATATCTGATCCGATAGGAAGCACTCTAAGATTATATCCTTCTTTAGAAGCCAATTTAATAACTTTTGATGCTTCTGGACAATAAATATCAATACTATCAAATCCGGAATATCTATCTAAGGGATATTCTAGATTACTTATAATAGATTCAAAGTATGATCTATATTTAAGAATCTTTTTTGCGATTTGTTTAAGACCATTTGGACCATGATGCACTGCATAAAAAGAAGAAAGAACAGCTAATAAAACTTGAGCTGTACAAATATTACTTGTTGCTTTATCTCTACGAATATGTTGCTCTCTTGTTTGAAGTGCAAGCCTCAAAGCTTGATTGCCTTCTAGATCAACTGATTGACCCACTATTCTTCCTGGTATTTGTCTTTTGTATTTTTCTTTAGTTGCAAAAAAAGCTGCATGTGGTCCACCAAAAGCAATAGGGACTCCTAGTCTTTGAGCACTTCCGACAACAATATCTGCACCAAATTCTCCCATAGGTTTAATTAACACTTGAGCCAATGGATCGATTGCAATAGTTACAATTGCATCAAATTTGTGTGAAAGATTAATTATTGAGGTTGGATCCCAAATTCGACCATTTTTCCCAGGTAACTGAATCAGTGTTCCGAATACATCATTCTCAATTTCAAAATCATTGTTATCAAAGATTTCCAGTACAATTCCTAATGGTTCACATCGAGTTTTTAATACATCAAATGTTTGAGGCAAAATTTCTTGATCTACTAAAAATTTATTAGCATTTTTATTTTTTCTAACAGCCAAACTCAAACTTATTGCCTCAGCTGCCGCAGTTGCTTCATCAAGTAAAGAAGCATTGGATATGGGCAAACCTGTTAATTCGCTTATTAAAGTCTGAAAATTAAATAGAGCTTCTAGTCTGCCTTGCGATATTTCTGCTTGATAAGGAGTATAAGCTGTGTACCAATTGGGATTTTCTAGAACATTTCTTTGTACAACTGGAGGTATAACTGTCGAATGATAGCCAAGCCCAATCAGCGAACGATGTTCAACATTTTTCTTTGAAATTAATTTTATTTCTTTTAAAGCTTCATTTTGATCAGACCCATCTGGTAAGGAAATAACATTGTTTTCTGAATCAAAGATTTCATTGGGAATTACAGAAGATATAAATTCTTCCGAATTTTCATAACCAATATGTCGAAGCATATAAGCTTCGTCTTCTTTCGTTGGACCTATATGGCGAGACTTAAAAGTGAAATCCTTTAATTCTGCTTTCGACATGAGCTTGTTCTCAAGCACAAGCAAATTAAGTTATTTGAGTGAAGGCCAGTGTAGAGAAAAATTTCCTAATTTGTTGTAAGAAAAAATTATTCAATAAAATTTTATGCAGCAATTTTCTTGGAATAAGTTTCTGAATCCATAAGCTCTTTTAATTGATCAGGATTATCAGGACGAATTATCAATAACCATCCCTCACCATGAGGATCATTTTGAAGTTCCTCTGGGCTTGCCAAAACAGAATTGTTTATGTGGACAATTTTCCCGCTCACTGGAGCATACATATCCTCAACAGCCTTTACAGATTCAACTGAGCCAAAGCTCTCTCCTTTGACTATTGCAGTTCCTTCATCTGGAAGATCAACAAAAACGATATCTCCTAATTGATCCACTGCGAATTCACTAATACCAATTCGAACTAAAGCATCATCAGCAAAAGCATATTCATGACTGTCAGCAAAACGAAAATGATCTGGGAAGGAAAAAGCCATTGCGTCAAAACGAAAAACGCTTAATCATTCTGGGGCAATTTGATCAATCCTGCCTGAAATAAATTGGATAGCGCATGAATCAAAGCAATTTTGATATGAGAGCGATGGGATCCTCCTTGAATAAATAGATCAAATGGAGGTTTCATAGGAGCATCAGCAGAAAATTCACTCGTACTACCATCAATGAACGTGCCTCCAGCCATAACTAAGTTATTTTCATAGCCTGGCATTGGAGCAGGTATTGGATCGAGAAAAGATCCAATAGGTGATTTTTCCTGAAAAGACCTACAAATAATTTGTAAAATTTTTGGGTCTCCAATTCTTACTACTTGGATCAAATCAGTTCGCATAGAGCCTGGGGTTGGCAACACTTGAAAGCCCAATTCGCTAAATGTATTGGAAATAATCTCAGCACCAATTAGAGCCTCTGCAACCATTTGAGGTGCCAGAAAAAGTCCTTGTAAAATAGTTCTATTTAAGTCAAAGGTAATACCACCTTCAGGTCCAATACCTGGAGCAGTCAAGCGGCAACAAGCTTTATCAACCAAATCTGCTTTCCCTGCAATATATCCACCAGTAGGTACAATAGTGCCCCCTAAATTTTTTATTAAAGAACCTGCAATCAAATCTGCTCCTACTGAAGTTGGTTCCTGATTTTCAACAAATTCTCCATAGCAATTATCAACAAAACAAATACAGTGAGGCTGAATCCTATGACACAAATAACAAATATCTTTAATAACCTCAATACTCAAAGATGGACGCCATGTATAACCACAACTACGTTGTATAAAAATTAATTTTCTTGGTATTTTTAAAGCTTTTTCTAACGCTACAAAATCTATATTTCCATCATTTTTCAAAGATATTTCTTCATAGTTAATACCAAATTCAATCAAGGATCCTTGGTCATTTCCCCTCAATCCAATCACTTCTTCAAGTGATTCATAGGGCCTTCCAGTGACAGACAAAAAGCTATCTCCTGGTCTTAAGACTCCAAACAAAGATGATGCAATAGCATGGGTTCCGCTTACAAGCTGAAGTCTTACTGCTGCTTTTTCAGAATCTAAAACATCTGCAAAAATTTTATCAATTATATCTCTTCCTAAATCTCCGTGTCCATATCCTGTCAATGAAGCAAAATGTTGTACATTTAAATGAGATTCAGAAAAAGCTTTTAATACTTTTTCTAATTTAAATGTTACACTTTCAGTCTTTTCTTTAATAGATAAATATAATTTTTTTTCTACATTATCAACAAAATTTTTAGCAGATTTTTTTGACATATTGTTTTTTAATTCAATAGAATAAGTTTTAAAAAATTAATCTGAAAAAATAATTTCTAATTTTTCTTGATCCTTAAGCAATAAACCTCTTTGGCGAAGATTTTCCAAAAAGTCATCTGCACCTTGCAGATTATTTGTATTTAACAATTTATTTGTTGCGTGTAAATCTAACAATTCACCATCAAGCTCCTCGGCTGTGTAATCTTTTAAACCTGCCATAACTGCTTCAAATCTTTCTCTTCGTTGTTTTTTACTTACTGGATATGCCGACATAACTTGTTCCCTACACATTCTCCACGACCTTCCTTTGCATAAATAGTCAGCTAAAGCAGCGCTAAGTTCAGGGGCCTCAGCTTCCTCAATAAACCAATCAAAGGAAGAAGGTAAAGAGGCTAAGCCAACAAAAATCTCAAAAAAATCACCTGCAGAAAGAGGGTTATTATCATTTCCTTCAACAGCGATAGCTGATTCTTGAAGAAATCTATGCAACTCAGGATGAACACTCAATATTTGACTTTCTATATTTTCTATTCCACGTGAAAGCACTTGATTTACCTTCCCCAAAGCAAAAAACACTTCAGGGCTTGGAGATACAAGTTTTCCATTTCGTAGATTTGAGATTTGAGAACTATGAACCCTCCCTAGATCCAGGCATTCAGCCAAAGCAGGAAGAACTTTATGAGACCAGCCATTACGCTCATGCCATACATGCACTAGATGAGCCATCGCCCTTCTACCCGAAGTCAATTGGTCCCGAAAACTAGAGGTCACAAATCACATTCAAGATTGACAGATAGACCTGATTAGGATCCTTATCGTATATTATATACACTAAGTAGACGGATCACCAATGGTTGCAAGTTTAATCGAGGCTTCGGCTCCATTAAAAAAACCAGTTGCTGCCGATAAAGCGATGGCTGCATCGAAGAAGCTTCAAGGTCATGTACCAAGACGGATTCATAACCAAAGGGCCAGAAGAAGATGGGGAACAGTCATATTCATGCTGACAATTCACTCTCTAACAATATTTACTTTGCAAGCTAAATTTTGGAGCTGGTTAGCATTTTCTGGATTCATTTTCTTATATTGGGTAACTGCTTGCTTGGGAGTAACTACTGGATATCATCGCCTACTTTCACATCGCTCTTTTCAGGTTCCAAAATGGCTTGAAAGATTTTTTGCAACTTGCGGAGCATTAAGTTGCCAACATGGACCAATTGATTGGGTTGGTCTTCATAGGCATCATCATACTTTTTCCGATACTGAAGCTGATCATCATGACAGCAACAAAGGATTTTGGTGGAGTCACATGGGATGGATGTTTGAAGATGTACCTGCCATGAAAGCTGTTCCAAGACTTTCTGGAGATTTAATAAAAGATCCTTACTATCGATTCTTAAATAAAAATTTTTTACTTTTGCAAATACCTTTAGGGGCGACGCTTTATTTAATTGGCCAATCCGCTGGAGTTGGAGGATGGGCAATGGTCTTATGGGGAATTCCTCTAAGACTGGTTTTTGTTTATCACATCACTTGGCTAGTTAATTCAGCAACTCATTGCTGGGGTTCTATTGCATATGAGAGTGGAGATAATTCAAAAAACAATAAATGGGTCGCAGCTCTTACATTTGGAGAGGGGTGGCACAATAATCATCATGCTTTTCCTAATTCAGCAAAGCATGGCCTTCAACGAAATCAAATAGATCTAACTTGGCAACACATACGTTTTTTAAAAGCAATTGGGTTAGCCAAAAAAATTAGACTCCCTGTCGCGTCGTAATATTAATAACAATAATTAAATAGCATTAATTCATTTTCAATCCATGGCTAAGCGAGTTCAAGTTGTTCTAAATGAAGACATAAAAAGTCTTGGCAATGATGGTGACCTTGTTGAGGTTGCACCTGGTTTTGCAAGAAACTTTTTATTACCCAACAAAAAAGCATTACCAGTTACTCCAACTGTTTTAAAACAAGTTGAGCATAGAAGAGCAAAACAAGCAGAAAAAGAAGCTGCTAAAAAACAAGAAGCTATTGATTTCCAAACAGCTCTGACAACAATTGGAAGATTTACTGTCAAGAAACAAGTAGGAGAAGATGGGGTTTTATTTGGAACAGTGACAAATGGAGATGTAGCAGAAGTGGTAAAAGAAGCTACTAAAAAGGATATAGATCGTAGAGACATATCTGTTCCTGAGATACATGGTGTTGGGAAATACAAAGTTCAAATCAAACTTCATAACGAAGTAAATGCTGAGATAAACCTTGAAGTTACAAGTTACTAATAGTTGCATCTTTGCCTGAACAAGCCAAAGTAGGTGTCCTTGTCCAACAAGCAATAAATGATAAGCACCCCCTCTTCAAATAACGGGGATTTTTCAAAACAAGGTAGAGATTTTGGAGCTTTTAATAATTCCAAGATTGAGAAGCCTCGTTTTGAAGCTCAACCTGACCAAATACCACCACAAAATTTGGAAGCAGAGGAATCTGTTCTTGGTGGAATTTTATTGGATCCTGATGCGATAGGACGAATAGCTGATTTGCTACCAATTGAAGCTTTTTATATATCTGCTCATCGAGAAATATATAGAACAGCATTAATGCTACATAGCCAAGGCAAACCTACGGATTTAACAGCAATGAGCGCTTGGCTTGCTGATACAAATTCTTTAGAAAAAGTCGGAGGCAACAACCGATTAGTGGAACTGGTTGAGAGGGTTACATCTACAGCCTCAATCGAACAAGTTGCGAAATTAATTAGCGATAAATTTCTTCGCAGACAACTAATTAAATCTGGAAATGATGTGATCAAATTAGGCTTTGATCAAAGCCTTCCAATGGAAGAAGCCATTGATCAAGCTGAACAAAAAATCTTTGCTATTAGCCAAGAGCAACCATCCAAAGGTTTAACACCTACTGCAGAAATCCTGACAACTACTTTCAACGAAATAGAAAGTAGATCACTAGGTACATCAGTTGCAGGCATACCAGTTAATTTTTACGATCTGGATGCAATGACACAAGGACTTCAGAGGAGCGATCTAATAATTGTTGCAGGCAGACCAGCAATGGGAAAAACTTCAATTGTTCTTAATTTGGCTAAAAACGTAGCGCAACTGCATGACCTGCCTGTTTGTGTATTCAGTCTTGAGATGAGTAAAGAGCAACTAACTTACAGACTGCTATCTAGCGAGGTAGGTATTGAGAGCAGTCGATTAAGAACTGGACGTTTGCAACAAGATGAATGGCCATTACTTGGTCAAGGTATTAATACACTTGGTCAATTACCAATCTTCATTGACGACAAACCAAATTCAAGTGTTCTCGAAATGAGGTCCTTATGTCGTCGCCTAATTGCTGAACAAGGAAAAGAGCTGGGGCTAATCGTAATTGATTATCTACAACTAATGGAGGGTACTTCGCCCGATAATCGAGTTCAAGAAATCTCAAGGATTACCAGAGGTCTTAAGGGTATGGCAAGAGAACTTAAAGTCCCTGTCATCGCTTTATCTCAATTAAGTAGAGGAGTTGAATCAAGAACCAATAAAAGACCAATGCTCAGCGATCTTCGTGAATCTGGCTCAATAGAACAGGATGCGGACTTGGTTCTAATGATTTATAGGGATGAGTATTACAATCCAGAAACAACTGATAGAGGAATTACAGAAGTTATCGTGACAAAACACCGAAATGGACCTGTTGGAACAGTTAAATTACTTTTTGAACCCCAATTCACTAGATTTAGAAATCTTGCTGCTTAATTATTCGAAAATTAAATTACTAAATGCTTAATTGATGATTACCAAACAATCTTCAAATGAAAGTTTTGACGTAATTGTTGTAGGAGGCGGTCATGCAGGCTGCGAGGCTGCACTGACTTCTGCAAGATTAGGATTGAATACAGCTTTATTTACACTCAATTTAGATCGCATTGCATGGCAACCATGTAATCCTGCAGTAGGCGGACCAGCTAAAAGTCAATTAGTTCATGAGGTTGACGCGCTAGGAGGGATCATCGGAAAATTAGCCGATTTAACAGCTCTTCAAAAAAGGGTCCTTAACGCAAGCAGAGGGCCTGCAGTTCGAGCATTGAGAGCACAAACAGATAAGCGGTTATATGCGTATGAAATGCTAAAAATCCTTCAAAACACTCCCAATTTAAAGATTAGAGAGGCAATGGTTACTGGGCTAGAAATTGAACATTATCCCAATCAGATTGAAAAAAACACACCAGAAATTCAAGAAAGAATTGGATTTATAAAGGGAATTAAAACCTATTTTGGAAGCGTTTTTCATGCAAAAGCAGTTGTACTTACAACAGGAACCTTTTTAGGAGGCAGAATTTGGATTGGCAATCAATCTATGAGCGCAGGTCGAGCAGGAGAGCAGGCCTCTGAAGGGTTAACTGAAGAATTGCAAAAGTTAGGCTTTACTATTGATCGTTTAAAAACTGGAACCCCTGCTCGCGTCGATAGAAGAACTATTGATCTTGACTCCCTAGATGAGCAATTGAGTGATGCTTCAGATAAATTCTTTTCGTTTGATCCTCTTTCTTGGAAAAGTGGGGAGCAAATGAGTTGTCATATCACGAGAACAACATCAAAAACTCACCAACTTATTAAAAATAATCTTCATTTAACTCCTATTTATGGAGGTTTTATTGATAGTAAAGGTCCAAGATATTGCCCATCAATTGAAGATAAAATTGTACGTTTTGCTGACAAAGATTCACACCAGATTTTCTTAGAGCCCGAAGGTAGAGATACTCCAGAAATGTATGTACAAGGTTTTTCAACTGGACTGCCCGAAAACTTACAATTAGAACTTTTAAGGACTCTACCAGGCTTGCAAAATTGCGTAATGCTTCGACCTGCTTATGCAGTTGAATATGATTATATTCCAGCCACACAATTAGAAGCAACACTAGAGACAAAAAGAATAAGTGGTTTATTTAGCGCAGGGCAACTAAATGGAACAACAGGATACGAAGAAGCAGCTGCACAAGGTTTAGTAGCAGGGTTAAATGCTGCACGGTTAGCAAACAATAAAGAAGGGTTTATTTTTGAAAGAGAGAGTAGTTATATAGGAACTATGATTGATGATTTAGTTACAAAAGATTTAAAAGAACCATATAGAGTATTAACTAGTAGAAGTGAATATCGATTAATTTTAAGAGGTGATAACGCAGACAGAAGACTAACTCCTGTGGGTTATCAATTAGGTTTAATTGATGAAAGAAGGTGGAAAATTTTTAATACTAAACAAAATTTGATCGATCAAGAGAAAAAAAGATTAGAAAAAGAGCGCATTAAAGAAAGTGATCAATGTGCAAAAGAAATATATTCCTCAACTGGAACTGCTATTAAAGGTTCAATAACACTAGCAAATTTCCTGAGAAGAACAAATATTCACTATAAAGACCTAGTTAATTATAATTTAGCAACTAAAATTATTCCTTTAGATGTTGAAGAAGGAGTTGAGATAGATATTAAGTACACTGGTTATTTAGAAAGGCAGAAAGCTCAAATAAATCAATTAAAACAACAAAGTAAAAAGTTATTGCCAAAAAATTTAAATTACAATGACATAGAAACACTATCTAAAGAAGCCAGGGAAAAATTAACAATTTCTCAGCCCAAAAGCCTTGGGCATGCTGCTCAACTACCAGGAGTAAGCAAAGCTGATCTCACGGCACTTCTGGTATGGTTAAAAATAGAGCAAATGAAAAAAGCTGAAAGAAAAGATTCACTTCAAATCAAAAGTTGATAACAGTGAATTCACGTCAATCTCAATTACCTTCTCCTGAAGTGATTTGGAAAGCATCGAAAGAAAGTGTTCTTTCAGGGAAGGGAAATCATAAGCTCTCTGGAGCTTGGCAGTTAATGCTCTTGGGTGACGGCAGCCCAACAAGACATCTAAAACTATTAACAGGTCATGAAGTTGCCATAAAGGTTATTTCAATGGAAACAGAAAATAATAATGAAATTGGTGTACCAGAAGAAGTCAATGAACTTGAGCCACCTTTAATAAGAAGGCAAGTTTGGCTGACATGCGGAGACTTAACCCTGGCATGGGCTGAAAGCTGGTGGAATTATCAAGAAGCCGAAAAACATCTGCAAAATAAGGATCAACCAATCTGGAAAAGCTTGACCCAAGGACGCTCAGAGCTTTTTAGAGAAGTTGACGGATTGGGATTAGTTAATGCTAATTGGCTGAAATACGAATTTAATGAAGATGGTCCCTTTTGGAGTAGGCATTATCGATTTTTTCGTCAACAAAAAGAATTAACTGTAATTAGAGAAGTTTTCAGCCCCAAACTAGAAAAATGGTTAGGCCCAATACCAAGAAAGGCTTTTTAAAAAACTAGTATTTTCTTCTACTAGATCTTGGTATGTTTTTTCTTCTATGAGTAGTTCGTTCATCTAGAAAAGAATCGTTTAAATCGGGTACATTTTTCTTAATTAAATTATCTTTTCTTTCCCACTTATTTAATTTAAAAGATTGATCATCTGGCCATTCATCAAGTGCATCTGAATTGCTACTCCTTCGTTCAATCTGAGGTGGTAAAGCTTTAGGAGCTCTTAAGGAAATAGCACTTAAGGGTCTTTTTCTATTGTTTATGTTTTCTTGAAGAGGTTCATCATCTAAATCTTCATTATCCAACCAATCGTCATCATCCTCAAAAAACCAATCAATTTTTTCTTCCACCCAACGACCAACTTTATCGAAATTTGCTGAAGTCTCTTTATCTTGCCACCCTCCCCTTCTTTGACCAGGGCGATTACCTGCAACACCATCTACAACTTGTTTTCCAGTTTGTATCCATTGATCCATTCTGCGATCAAGGGGCGCTCGAGATCGCTGACGATTTTGATTCCGATTGTTGTATGGGCTCATCTTTTAAATTTAACGCTTTCAAACCAACAAGTGAATCACCGTAAAGATGAAATTATTTATTACTTCTAGAAAAAGGTTGAAATTCAAGTACACATTTTTGATCCCATCGACCACCAAAAAAATTGTTACAACAACTTCGACAGGCAGCACCTCTAACAATACGCCTATAGCTAAAAGTTCTCTCACATGAAGGGCAAGTTGCCGTCCATTTGGGGTTTTTTTTGGTTACGGGAAACGAATGGCGAACTGTTACTTGGAAATCCGTTTGAGCGGAATTGATCTCTGCCATACGTTGATGAAAATTAGGCCCATGTGCTTCCTCAACTTTCAGAACGAGATCAATCCAGGCATGAATCATTTCGTGGCACAAGGTGCTCGTCAATGCTTTGTGGGGAAGATGTTCCAATACTGGTCTAGACAAAATTATTTCACTAGCTTTAACTCCGAAGAAATTCGTTTTACTTCTATAGATCCCAGCCGTGGTGCGCATGCGGCCATCACTCCAACGAAGAGAGACTCTGGGAAATCCATTCTCAAGCAAAGAGTTCTGAAAATATTGTCTGTTTAATTCAAGAAATAATGGTAAAACAGGTATTAAAGACATTGATGCCGAGAACTCGTTAGCATTATTGCTCCGATAACATTCTGTCTAACTATCAATAACAAACAAGCTAATCTCATGGCTAATAAGTCAGAATATTTAACTAAACGGAATTAAAAAAATGGATAGTGCTCTTATCAAAGCAATTGGATTAAAAGCTCTCTTGGTTGGAGTTGGCGCACTTCTCCTTTTTTGGACTTTTAACGCAATCAAACTCGTAATAAGCGCTAGAGGCATTAATCCTCTTGTTAAAAAGTTTTTTGATCAGATTGCAGCTGGCCGAATAGATGGGGCTTATAGACTTACAACAAAAGCTTATAAATCACATGTCAATAGACAAGACTTCATCAAATTTTTGGGTAGCTTGCAATTAAATCGATATAGAAACTTGAAGTCAGGTCGACCAAGAATAGAAGACAATCAAATATTGCTCACATTAAGCTTGAAATCAGAAGATAAGAAAAATGAAATGCCTCTGGACTTTACTTTTATTAAAATAAACGAAAATTGGCAAATAGATCGTATTGCGAAAGCCAATACATAATGAAGCGAAATGTGAGAAGTGAATTCAAACTTGAATCAACATTATGAACGTGCAAAAGAGCTTAGAGCTTTACTAAATAAAGCAAATTACTCTTACTATGTATTAGATGCGCCCGAGATAGACGATGCTGTTTATGATCAACTATATAGGGAGTTAATTGAAATTGAAAATATCCACCCATCTTTAATTACTGATGATAGCCCGTCACAAAGATTAGGAGGTATCCCTTCTACAGGTTTCAAAAATGTTGATCATAATATTCCTCTTTTAAGCCTAGATAATGCTTTTAATGTAAATGAATTAAAAGCTTGGTATGGAAGGATAAGAAAATTAATAAGTTCAGAAAATAAAAAATTCAAGGAAGATGATAATCCAGAACTTATTTGTGAATTAAAAATTGATGGGAATGCTATTTCACTAAGATATGAAAATGGGATTTTAACTAGAGCAGCAACTCGTGGAGATGGAAAAACTGGAGAAGATATCACTACTAATATCAGAACAATTTCTACAATTCCATTAAGATTATTACTAAAAAATCCACCCTCTTGGGTTGAAATAAGAGGAGAAGCTTTCATGCCCAATAATATATTTGATAAACTCAATATTGAGAGAAAAAATACTGATCAACCACTCTTCGCAAATCCTAGAAACTCTTGTGCAGGAACATTAAGACAATTAAATCCCAAAATAGTTGCATCTAGAAAACTTGACTTCTTCGCATATAGTATTTATTTACCAGAAAATTGGGAGCCAAATGATAGCAATTTAAAAAAACCAAATTCTCAATCTAAATCACTTGAGTTTTTAAAAAGTATTGGTTTTAAAGTTAATACTGCTTATGAAACAAAAAAAAACTTAAATGAAGCAAATACCTTTTACAAGTATTGGGAAATCGAAAAAGATTCTTTAGCTTATGCCACGGATGGAATAGTAGTAAAAATAGATAAATTTGATATACAAAACATCCTAGGATCTACACATAAAGCTCCAAGATGGGCCATCGCTGTTAAATATCCAGCAGAAGAGAAAGCGACTAAGTTAAAAAAATTAATTTTCCAAGTAGGTCGCTCTGGTGCTGTTACACCAGTAGCAGAGTTTGAATCTATTGAACTTGCTGGAACATCTGTTAATCGTGCCACTCTTCATAATGCAAACAGACTTGCATCTTTAGATCTTCATTATGATGACACCATAATTGTACGAAAAGCTGGAGAAATTATTCCTGAAGTTATTAGAGTTATAAAAGAATTTAGAGCAGATGATGCAAAATTAGTAAAATTTCCCCAAAACTGTCCAGCATGTGATTCCAAGTTAATTCAAGAAGAGAACGAAGCAATAACGAAATGTGTTAATTCTAGATGCCCAGCAAAATTGAAAGGTCTTTTGCGTCATTGGGTCAGTAAAGGATCAATGAAAATAGAAGGATTAGGTGAAAAGATTATTAATCAATTAGTCAATGAAGGATATGTACAGTCAATCGCAGATTTATACAAACTTGAAATTGATTCCCTTTTAAAACTTGAAAGATTTGGTGAAAAATCTGCAAAGAATTTACTAATAGAAATTAACGAATCTAAAAACAAAAATTGGCACAAACAGCTCTACGGTTTAGGGATACCTCACATAGGAGAAGCGAATGCTAAATCTCTTTCAAAAAACTTTCATAGTATCGAAGAACTTAATACTATTGCTAGGGAGGCACCTGAAAATATATCGAATATTTATGGATTCGGAAATGAGATGAAAGATGCAATAATTAAGTGGTTTGATGATTCTAATAATCAAAACTTAATTAAAGAATTAAAAGCAATTGGATTTTCTCTAAAAGAGAATTTAGAGTCAAACTACAATTCAAACCAATCCAATATTTTTCATGAAAAAGTTTTTGTCTTAACAGGAACTTTAGATTCGCTTACAAGAGATGAAGCAAAAGAATTGATAGAAAGTGCTGGAGGAAAAGTCAGCTCTTCAATTAGTAAAAAAACTGATTTCTTATTATCAGGAGAAAAAGCGGGGAGCAAATTAAAAAAAGCAGAAGAGCTTGGAGTAAAAATAATTAACGAAACTGAATTTAAGCTATTATTGTAAAAATGATTAAAATTTAAAAATGGATAAGAATCCAATCTTTTCTTTAATCAAAACAGAATGTGGACGCGCAAAATATGAAATGCTTGCTTCTAAAAAAGGTATTTTTAATCGTATAAGACTTTATTGGTTTATCGTATTTGCAGTGATTGAAGATTGGAATTTAAAAGCTGATGATTAATCTAGTTATTGAGAATCCTGATTGAGTTTTCTTGTTGAACGTAAAACTAAAATAACAACTAAAATAGTCGATAAAATACTAATTAAGCTCGAAATAAATGAACTAGCATCAGATCTTCCTGAGAGTACTTCACCAAAATTTGAAACTTTAAGTGCTAAGGAACCTAGGCTGCAATATAAAATTGTGCCAGGTAATATACCAATCATTCCAAGAGTAAAATCACGAACTTTTACCTCACTCAAGCCATATGTAAAATTAAGTAAGCCAAATGGAAAAAGAGGAGAAAGTCGTGTGAGAAGAATGACTTTGAGACCCTCACGTTTAACAGCTTTCTCCATTATTTGAACTTTTGGAAAATTGGAGACCTTTTTTCGAGCCCATTCTTTTAAAAAAGTTCTCCCTAAATAAAAAGTTAGATGAGCTCCAATAAAAGCTGCCACAAAAACCACCGAACTTCCAAGCCAGGTGCCATAAAGAAAGCCAGACAACATGGAAAGCCATGAGCCTGGTAACAAACAAGTCACCCAAAAAACATACACCAAAGCAAAAACCAAAATTCCAAAAGAGCTACTTAAAAAAGGAATGAAATTATTAACCAGAGTTTCTAAGTTGTTAGACATAGTTTAGAAAGATTAATCCAATCCCATTAGACGTTCTTTAACTAGACGTACTTGAGCTTCTGAATCCGTTAAGTTTGCTCTGCATTCTTCAACAACCTCTTTGGGAGCTTTATCAACAAAATTCTTATTCGCTAAACGTCCAGCAAGACTTTCAATTTCTTTTTGTGCTTTATTTAAATCTTTTTCTAGCCTGGATCGTAATGAAGGTATATCTATCAATCCTTCAATAGGCAACACTACCTCAAGCTCTCCACTTACTCCTGCTAAAGCTTTAATTGAAGGTAATGACTTTGCTTGCTCTGGAGATAATATCTGTACTTCCTTAGCCTTGGTCAAAACAGCAATATCATTGATTGATGTTGTTAGTGTTTTTTGTAAGACCTCCTTACCAGAAACCAACATGACAGGAACTTTTTGAGAGGGTTTCAACCCAGCAACTGCTCTTAGATTGCGAATCAATCTGATAGATGCAAATAAATCAGAGAAAGAACTTTCTAAATCTAGATTCAAGTCTTGTTCATTTGATTTGGGCCAAGGTTGCAAAGCTAAAAATTGATCCTCATCTAAACCTGTTAATCCATGCCAAAGCTCCTCTGTCAAATGAGGCATTAGAGGATGAAGCATAATCAAAAGATCGCTTAGAACTTTGTATAAAACACTTTTCGCTATTTTTCGATCTAATAATTCATCAGAAGAAAGATTTTCTGAATTATTCAATCGTCGTTTAATTAATTCTAAATACCAATCACAAAAATCATTCCAAGCAAATTCATATAATCCCTTAGCGGCCTCTCCAAGAGCATAATTTTCATATCGATTAGCAGTCTCATGATTGACTCGTGCAAGTCTTGATAAAATCCACCTGTCTGATAATTGCAACTTAGAAGAATCGTATTTCTCCAAGTTTTCATAATCTTGATCTTCAAGATTAATAAGAGCAAACCTAGTTGCATTCCAGAGCTTATTAGCAAAATTTCTAGAGGCCTCAACCGTTGCTGATGTTTGATTTTTACGATCAAAGTCAAGACGTATATCTTGGCCCGCACCTGCAACTTCACGAACAAGAGCAAACCTCAAAGCATCTGTTCCATATCTTTCTATTAGTAATAAAGGATCAATGCCATTCCCAGCACTTTTACTCATCTTTCTGTTCTGTTCATCTCTAACAAGTCCGTGAATATAGACGTCAGCAAATGGCATCTGCTCCGTAAAGACACCAGCCATCATTGTCATCCTGGCCACCCAAAAGAAAATAATGTCAAAGCCAGTAACCAAAGTGTTCGTGGGATACCAACGTTGAAAATCAGGATGGGATTCATCAGGCCAACCTAATGTAGAGAAAGGCCATAATCCGCTGGAAAACCATGTATCTAGCACATCTTCATCTTGCTCAATTTTAACTGAATCTCCATATTTTTCTCGTGCTAATTTCTTCGCTTCATCTTCTGTTCGAGCAACAATGTACGGCGTTTCATTAACAACTTTATTATCTGTTTGACTAATTACAAACCAAGCCGGAATGCGATGTCCCCACCAAAGTTGTCTACTAATACACCAATCTCTAATATCAGTTAACCAATCACGATAAACTTTCGACCATCTATTAGGAATAAATTTCGGTTGTCCTTTCTCAAAAAATTCAGAACAACTACTAGAGAGAGGATCCATTTTCACAAACCACTGAGTTGACAGCAATGGTTCTACTGGTACTTTTCCTCTGTCAGAGAAAGGCACACTATGTTTGTAAGCTTCTATTTTGGTTAACAGACCAATCTCCTTTAAAGAATCAATAACAGCTTCACGAGCTTCAAAACGATCCAAGCCTTCAAATTGACCTGCATTGTGATTCATTGTTCCTTTTTTAGTCATGACTGTTATTTGAGGTAGGTCATGTCTCTGACCTATCTCAAAATCATTAGGGTCATGAGCTGGAGTGACTTTGACACATCCAGTTCCAAAATCTTTATCTACATGAGGGTCTCCAATAATTGGAATGGTTCTGCCAACTAAAGGCAAAGTAAGTTTCTCCCCTATGAGATCTTTATACCTTTCATCTGATGGGTTCACAGCAACTGCGACATCACCAAGCATCGTCTCAGGACGTGTAGTCGCTACTTCTAAGTAACTAATTTGTTTCGCACTTGATACAGATGATGTGACTAAGGGATATCTAAAATGCCATAGATGTCCATCTAATTCTTTCATTTCAACTTCTAAATCACTCACAGCTGAACCAGAGGCAGGACACCAATTCACTAAATATTCTCCTCGATATATCAATCCCTTTTCATGTAAACGAACAAATGCCTCAGAAACAGCTTTACTCAGCCCCTCATCCAATGTAAATCTCTCTCTGCTCCAGTCTACGGAATATCCCAAACGCTTTAATTGATCAACAATTCTTCCACCACTTTTTTCTTTCCACTCCCAAGCTTTTTCCAAAAAAGAAGCTCTACCAAGATCACGACGATTTTTGCCTTCTTTCTTAAGTTGTCTCTCGAGAATAGTTTGAACCGCAATTGAAGCATGATCTGTTCCTGGAAGGCAGAGAACATTCTTTCCTTTTAATCTCTTATACCTGACAACTGTATCGATTAAGGCAGTATTAAAAGCATGCCCCATATGCAAACTACCTGTGACATTTGGAGGAGGAATAACTACGGAGAATGGGTCTCCAGGGGCTGATGGATCAGGTTTAAAAGCTCCTTTTTCTTCCCAAGCTTTCTGCCAGCGATTTTCAGTACCAACTGGGTCATATGTTTTAGGAAGCCCTGAGGCTTCAGATAATTTTGTAGTTTTTGCCCGCTCTATCACAGAAAAAAAAATGTGTTTAATTTAATTTACTCATTCCCGACAAAAGTTTTACATCATTCTTGCTTTTCCTAAATTCAAATGTCACTTTTCATGTTCCAAGGAATCGAAACTATTGAGTCATGCCTTTCCCATGCAGCCGAAGATAAAGAAACCTTGTCACTTAAACCGATCCTTTCTAAGGCTTGAACTACGTCATTATCATTAATCCTCTTATCTAAAGCTAGAGGCATAATCAAAACTTGCGCTTCTGCAGGATCAGCCATCACATGTAATGACAAATCTTCTAAAGCTCTTTCAAAAAATATTTTTCTCATTCGACTTGTCAAAGGAGACCCCATAGCTTTAGCAAACATTTCCAGGCTTTCTTTTTCTCCAGAAAGCCCACAATTTAAACTTAACCAAATTAAAAATTTAGCCCAGCTATCTATGCTCCATAATGGCTGAAAGCTATCTCGCTTACTATAAATTAATTCCAGCAATGCGAACTCAAAGGCTTTTGCTTGAATAGACGTGCGAGATATTTGTTCCATAGAAGACATTTTCTCCAACTACAGCCAAACTAGTGTTTATTGTTCGTTATCTGTTTATTTGTCATGGATCTGAACGACCCTGAACTTGAGTTCTCCGATCTTGTTTACGCATATCAAAGCTGGGTCATCGCTGTAATCAACGATGAAAAATTAAATGGTAAAGAAAAGTTGCTTACAGAGGAAATATCCGATGATGCTTTAAATGCTATGAGATTCTTACCAGGTGAAGTAACTAGCGCAATTGAGACAAGTTTAGCTCGCGTCTATGAAGTTGATTCCGATGAGCTCTCTGAGATCTTGTTTCCTGAAGAATAAATTCAATTCTATAAATGTTTTAAAAACTTATTTAACTTTAGACAGTTTCCTAAAACCTGATCCACATGGAGAAGGTTCAGCCCCTTTTGGGGTGCTAATCAGAAATCCACCTCCACTTAGATCACCAAAATAATTCAGCTTAAGACCTTGAAAAAATAGAATTTGATCTTGGCGAGCATACAAAGTAATCCCGTCAGCTCTAGCGAGTGGAACACCGTCGTTTTTCCCAGGTCTAATTCTGATAAATTTCCAACCCTCTCCACACTTATCATCCAACAAATCAATATGCATAACTCCAGGAGTTCCAGTAAAAGCAGCTTGCCTGTTTAACTCTGCGACTGCCGTTGCTGAAATTTTTAATCCAGGACCATTTTGCATAAATCAAGAATAATTTAGATGGGCGATCCAGGGTTCGAACCAGGGACATCCTGCTTGTAAGGCAGGCGCTCTACCGCTGAGCTAATCGCCCATACAATTTTTAGTCCTTTGACTAATTCATTTACTTTATACCTCAAGCTGCTCTGTTGTTGAGAATTAATCATAATTAGATCAACGATTCAAAAGAAATCGTTTCTGTGCTTAGTAACAGTTCTTTCAAGACAACTAGAAATGACAAACACAAACCAAATAAATACAAAAGATAAAATGAATAAACTCCTTGAAGTAGTTTCAGACCTTCGAGATCCAATCAATGGTTGTCCTTGGGATCTCAAGCAAACTCATCTTTCGTTGATCCCATATGTTCTAGAAGAAGCCTATGAAGTTGCTCACGCAATACGAGAAGACAATCCTGATGAATTAAAAGAAGAACTTGGAGATCTCTTACTACAAGTAATTTTGCATGCTCAAATAGCAAAAGAAAAAAACTTATTTGACATAACAGACGTCATTGACATCATCACTGAAAAACTAATTCGAAGGCATCCACATGTATTTCAAAATAAAGCAAAAGTTAGTATCAAAGAAGTGGAGAACTCTTGGGAAAAAATCAAGAATAATGAAAAACCATTAAATAATTCAAAAACCCCAATTAGTGACCAATTAAAATTAAAGATTAGACCACAACCTTCTACCAAAGCAGCACTAATTATCTCCAAAAAAGCTTCAAAAAATGGATTCGAATGGGAAGAAATGAATCAAATCTGGGATAAATTATATGAAGAATTAGAAGAATTAAAAGATGCATTAAAAGAAGAAAATACTTCCGAGGCTGAAGCTGAAATAGGAGACGTATTATTTACATTGATAAATATTGCAAGATGGAATAAAATATCAATAGAAGAGGGATTAGCAAAAACTAATAAAAGATTCCTAGAAAGATTAACATACATAGAAAAAAATATAGATGGCGAATTACATTCCCAATCAAAAGAGAAATTAGAAAAATACTGGGAATTAGCGAAGATCAATCTCAAGCATTAATATCATAATTATGAACTACAAACTAAAAACAAGGTCAGAGTGGCTTGACGAGTATCATCAAGGCGTTAGATATGGACTACAGGGAAAATTAATACTAGAAGAGTCTAGTCCTTTTCAAAAAATTACCATATATGAAAGCAAAAGATATGGGAAAGCACTATTACTAGATGATTGTTGGATGACTGCAGAAAAGTCTGAAAAGTGTTATCACGAATGTCTTGTTCATCCTGCCTTGTCTTGTTCTATACAAATAGATAATATTTTAATTATTGGAGGAGGTGATGGGGGTAGTGCAAGAGAATGTTTAAAATACAAAGAGGTTAAGTCTATCGACTTAATTGAAATTGATCTAAGAGTTATTGAATTAAGTCAAAAGTATTTACCTACTATTGGAGGAAATGCATGGACTGATTCAAGATTGAATTTACAAATCAAGAATGGAATTGATTGGGTAAAGAATACAAAAGAGAATTCATATGATGTGATTATTATTGATGGCGCAGATCCTATTGGACCGTCAAAAGAATTATTCAGCAATTCTTTTCTCAAAGATTGCAAACGAATACTTAAACCAGGAGGGGTTGTGGCAACACAAAGTGAATCTCCAGAGTCTTTTCAACAAATTCATATAAATATTGTCAAAGTTCTTCGTGAAATTTTTGACTACGCAGATCCAATGTATGGATCTGTATCTATATACCCAAGCGGTTTATGGAGCTGGACATTTGCATCTATGGAGAAGCCAAAATATATGCATCCAAAAAAAAGTCGTGTAAAAGAGATCTCCGAAAATTGTCAGGTTTGGAGTGAGCGATGGCAGCAAGGTGCATTTAACAGTATTCCTGCATTCATAGAAAGGGAGCTAGCAAAAACATGATCAAATCCAACCTCAAAGATCTATCACTATTTAATAACGATGGTGCAATATTTATGGGCGCCCAAAGAGGCTTCGATCAATGCAGTGTGTCGCTTTTAGGAGTTCCTTATGATGGAACTTGTTCCTTTAGACCTGGTGCAAGATTTGGTCCTTCGGCTGTTAGGGAAGATAGTTATGGAATTGAAACATATTGTCCACAATTAAATTTAGATTTAGAAGATATAAACTTTGCTGATATAGGTTCATTAGATGTTCCCCTTGGAGATGCAAAATTAACACTTAATTATATAAGCTATGCTACAAATATTTTACTTAAAAATAATTTAAAGCCTCTTATTATTGGTGGAGAACATTCAATAACAAGTGGGGTTATTAAATCAATAATTAAGAATTATCCTGACTTAATTATGATTCAATTAGATGCTCATGCAGACCTTAGAGATGAATGGTTAGGTAGTAAATATAGTCATGCATGCACTATGAAAAGATGTTTAGAAATACTACCGAGCAAAAAGATCTTTCAAATAGGAATAAGAAGTGGAACAAAATCAGAATTTCTTGAAATGAACAATAGTAAAAGGTTAATTCAACATACTTTGGGAGAGAATGCAAAATCTTTAGAAAAAGCTCTAAAAAGTTTTAAAGGGAGACCAATCTATTTAACTTTTGATTTAGATTGGTTTGATCCGTCTATAATGCCAGGAACAGGTACTCCTGAGCCCGGAGGCTATTTTTGGGGAGATTTTGCAGCAATAATAGATGTGATTAAGTCTCATAATTTAATTGGTGCTGATGTAGTCGAATTATCTCCCAAATTAGATAACACTGGTATTAGTAGCATCCTTGCTGCAAAAGTTATACGTTCATTGATTATGTTATTGGACAAATCATCCTAAAAAATTTGCATTTAAATTTTCATTCAACTAATACCTTTCCAAAATCAAGTTGTTGATGAACAAATTTTTCAGAAATCTTTGGAAAATTAGGTTCTTTTTTTATCCAATGACCACAAGAAACAAATGAAGATATCTCAGAATGTATTTTTATTTTTCTAAGTTTGCACCATAAGAATGAATCAAAATGACTTGAAGCACATTGATTGCAGCTCCTACAAGATCTTTTTGCAGTCATTAAGTCTTAACTCAAGACTCATAGAGTAGTAAAACTTTCCGAATCGAGCCACAAAGCATTAAATTTAGTTTTAGAAATTCTTATAAGTTCACGGTATTAATTGTGAATTTCTTTTACCGTTCAACAAAAAATGAAATTACTGCAAACTCCTCTTTATCAAGAATGCAAAGAATTAGGCGGTAAAATGGTCCCTTTTGCAAATTGGGAAATGCCTGTTAGTTTTTCTGGGTTAATAGAAGAACACAATGCAGTAAGAAAAAATGTTGGAATGTTCGACATATCTCACATGGGTGTTGTGCAATTGAAAGGTAAAAATATCAAAAGCGCATTACAAAATTTAGTTCCCTCAGACGTGTTTCGAATAGGACCTGGTGAAGCATGTTATACAGTGTTTTTAAAAGAAAATGGAGGAATTCAAGACGATCTAATCATTTATGATCAAGGAATTTTAGATACAAAAGAAGAAAGTATAGTTCTAGTTATTAATGCGGCAAGAAAAGAATCTGACATTGAATGGTTGAGTTCAAATCTTTCTAAAAAAGAAATCAAAATATCCGAATTCATGCCAGAGGGTGCCTTAATTGCGATCCAAGGTCCAGACTCCGTCAGTACACTTGAGAAAATTCTCGAAGAGCCTTTATCTAATTTGCCACGTTTTGGTCACAGAACTATTACTTCAAATCCCAATCTAATAAAGTCACAAGAATCAATTTTTATTGCACGAACTGGTTATACAGGAGAGGAAGGTTTCGAGTTCTTGTCATCTCCTGAAACAGCAAAGTCTATCTGGAAGAGTCTAATTGCATCGGGAGTTACTCCATGCGGGCTAGGAGCAAGAGATACACTGCGATTAGAGGCTTCTATGCATTTATATGGCAACGATATCAACCTAGATACAACTCCCTTTGAAGCTGGCTTGGGTTGGTTAGTTCATTTAGAAATGCCTAATGATTTCATAGGTAGGAAAGCTCTAGAAAAACAAGCCGAAGTTGGCACGCAAAAAAAACTTGTTGGTATTCAAGTCCTTGATAAAGGAATTGCAAGAAAAGGATATCCAGTTCTACACAACAGCGAAACTGTTGGGATGGTCACTAGCGGAACTTGGTCTCCTACATTGAAAAAGCCCATAGCTCTTGGTTATGTACCAAGCGAAATTGCAAAAATAAATACTCAATTAGAAGTAGAAGTTAGAGGAAAAAAACATCCTGCAATAATCGTAAAACGACCTTTCTATCGAAAAGGTTTTTGAGCAAGTAGAAACTGTGTTGTGCATAAAAGCCGGTCTTTGTGGGAAACTCATTATTCATGATGATTGAGAATTTCATGCGCAATAAGACTTGTGGAGAACTACGAGCTTCCGCAATTGGCGCAAATGTTCAACTATGTGGTTGGGTTGATCGCAGAAGGGATCATGGCGGAGTAATTTTTATTGATCTAAGAGACCGTTCTGGAACAATTCAAATCACAGTTGATCCAGATCAAGGTCAGGATCTTTTTAGCATCGCTGAAAGTCTTAGAAATGAGACTGTTCTTCAGATCAATGGATTAGTAAGAGCGAGACCTGACGAAGCTATTAATACAAAAATCCCAACGGGTGAAGTAGAAGTCTTAGCTAAAAATATAAAAATTCTCAATGCTGTCACTAGTACTCTTCCATTCTCAGTGTCAATTCATGATGAGGAGAGTGTTAAAGAAGAAATAAGGCTAAGGCATAGATATTTAGATCTTAGAAGAGAGAGAATGAATAATAATCTTCGATTGAGACATAACACTGTCAAAGCGGCTAGAAGTTTTCTTGAAAACGAAGGATTTATAGAAGTTGAAACACCAATTTTGACCCGCTCTACTCCTGAAGGAGCCAGAGATTACTTAGTCCCTTCACGTGTATGTGGCGGCGAGTTTTTTGCTTTACCGCAATCCCCACAATTATTCAAACAATTGTTGATGGTTGGTGGAGTTGAACGTTATTACCAAGTCGCTCGTTGTTTTCGTGATGAAGATTTACGCGCAGACAGGCAACCAGAATTTACTCAATTAGATATTGAAATGAGTTTTATGGAGGAAAAAGAGATCATTGAATTAAATGAAAAATTAATTGTAAATATATGGAAAAAAATTAAAGGGATTGATCTCCAAACTCCTTTTCCAAGAATGACTTGGCAAGAAGCTATGGATCGTTTTGGAACTGACAGACCTGATACTCGATATGGAATGGAACTTGTCAACACAAATGATTTATTTTCCAAAAGTGGATTTAAAGTTTTTTCAAATGCTATTTCTTCTGGTGGATGCGTTAAATGCATCACCATTGAGGATGGAAATAATTTAATTAGTAATGTAAGAATAAAACCAGGTGGAGATATTTTTAGCGAAGCCCAAAAGGCTGGCGCTGGTGGACTAGCATTTATCAGAGTTAGAGATGATAAAGAAGTCGATACAATTGGAGCCATAAAAGATAATTTAACTACCTCGCAAATCAAAGAACTCCTTTTAAAAACCGAAGCTAAACCTGGTGATTTAATACTTTTTGGTGCAGGGCCCATAAATATTGTTAATAGATCCTTAGATAGAGTTCGTCAGTTTATTGCGAAAGATCTAAAGATAATCTCAGACAAAGAATTAAAAACTCAATGGAATTTTCTTTGGGTCACTGATTTTCCGATGTTTGAATTCAATTCTGATGAAAATCGTCTTGAAGCAATTCATCATCCTTTCTGCGCTCCTAAGCCTGAAGATATTGGTGAATCAGAAAACTTATGGAAAGACAAATTACCCAATTCAAATGCTCAAGCATATGATCTAGTCCTTAATGGATTAGAAATTGGTGGGGGATCTTTAAGAATTCACAACTCAGAACTTCAAAAAACCGTACTAGAAGTAATTGGTCTATCAAAAAATGAAGCAGAAGAGCAATTTGGTTTTTTAATTGATGCCCTTTCAATGGGTGCTCCACCACATGGTGGGATTGCATTTGGGCTGGACAGAATAGTTATGCTCTTAGCCAATGAAGATTCAATTAGAGATACTATTGCTTTTCCAAAAACACAACAGGCTCGTTGTTCCATGGCTAAAGCCCCTGCAACCGTAGAAAATAAACAATTAGAAGACCTCCATATAGCCTCGACATGGATCGAACCTGATTAAATTGATAGAAATTAGCGGCAAAAACATTAACCTAGAGAGAAAATATGTAAATTTCTTGGTGTTTACCTAGATCAAGGTAGCTTAAAGAATGATTGAAAAGTAAATGGCAAAATTTGTTTTCGTCACTGGTGGTGTAGTTTCAAGCATTGGCAAAGGAATTGTTGCCGCAAGTCTTGGCAGATTACTGAAGTCAAAAGGGTACAGTGTTTCGATTTTGAAGCTTGACCCATATCTAAATGTTGATCCTGGAACAATGAGCCCTTTTCAACATGGAGAGGTTTTTGTAACTGAAGACGGTGCTGAAACTGATTTAGACCTTGGGCATTATGAGCGCTTCACAGATACTGCAATGTCAAGACTAAACAGTGTCACGACAGGTTCCATTTATCAAGCTGTAATTAATAAAGAAAGAAGAGGTGACTATGACGGAAGAACAGTTCAGGTTATCCCTCACATCACTCGTGAAATTCGCGAAAGAATTAAACGTGTAGCAGACAATAGTGGTGCAGATGTAGTGATATCAGAAATTGGAGGAACAGTTGGAGATATTGAATCTCTACCTTTTCTTGAAGCAATAAGAGAATTTAAAGGTGATGTAAAGAGAAACGATGTTGTTTATGTTCACGTCACACTATTGCCTTACATAGGTACCTCTGGTGAAATTAAAACCAAGCCAACACAGCACTCAGTAAAAGAATTACGTTCTATCGGGATTCAGCCAGATATTTTAGTTTGTCGCAGTGATAGGCCAATTAATGATGATTTAAAAAATAAAATAGGAGGTTTTTGTGGAGTTAACTCTGATGCGGTCATAGCATCCCTTGATGCTGACAGTATTTACTCAGTACCTTTAGCACTCAAAGATGAAGGACTTTGCAAGGAGGTATTAGATTGCTTGGATCTAAATGATCATGAAAGTGATTTAAAAGACTGGGAAAGATTAGTCCATAAATTGCGCAATCCAGGCCCTTCTGTCAAAGTTGCATTAGTTGGCAAATATGTACAATTAAATGATGCCTACTTATCAGTAGTCGAAGCATTACGTCATGCGTGTATTTCCCAAGATGCATCGTTAGATCTTCATTGGATCAATGCGGAGAACATTGAATCAGAGGGAGCAGAAAAACTACTTCATGGAATGGATGCAATTGTCGTTCCAGGAGGTTTTGGGAATCGTGGCGTAAATGGGAAAATAGCAGCTATCAGATGGGCAAGGGAGCAAAGGGTTCCTTTCCTTGGACTTTGCTTAGGTATGCAATGCGCTGTCATTGAATGGGCTCGCAATTTAGCTGGTTTAGTAGATGCATCTAGTGCCGAACTAGATCCAAATTCAAAACATCCTGTAATTCACTTACTACCAGAACAACAAGACGTAGTTGATCTAGGAGGAACCATGAGATTAGGAGTATATCCTTGTAGACTTCAAACCAACACAACCGGACAAAGTTTATATAACGAAGAAGTTGTTTACGAAAGGCATAGACATCGTTATGAGTTCAATAATTCATATAGGACTCTCCTAATGGAATCTGGTTATGTAATTAGTGGTACTTCACCTGATGGTCGATTGGTAGAGCTAATAGAATTAAAAAATCATCCATTTTTTATTGCATGTCAATATCATCCAGAATTTCTCTCTAGGCCAGGGAAACCACACCCTTTATTTAGTGGCTTGATTCAAGCTGCACAATTACGCGTCCCATCCTCACCAAGTGAAGCATTCAATCCACAATCAAAAATTATTGAAGAAAAATCTCTAGAACAGCAATAAATGGAACCATCTCTACCAGTAGTGGAATGTTTTCATTCTCTACAAGGAGAAGGAGAACATGCTGGTAGAAGCGCTTACTTCATCAGATTAGCTAGTTGTAAAGTTGGATGTCCTTGGTGTGATACGAAAAATTCATGGAATTCCGAACTTCATCCACAACAAACTTTAAAAGATTTATCAATTAGCACAGCCAAAGCGCAAAAAGAAGGTGCAGCTTTTGTTGTAATCACTGGAGGTGAGCCATTGCATCATAATTTAGATCATCTATGCAGAGAAATTAGAAAATCTACACTCAATCTAGAGAAAAAATCTATTCCAATTCATCTCGAAACAAGTGGCGTAGATGCACTAAGTGGCAACCCAGATTGGATAACATTATCTCCTAAACGGCATTCTCCTCCTCGCATTGATAATCTATTATCTTGCCAAGAATTAAAAGTTGTCATACAGAACGCTGAAGATTTACTTTTTGCTAAAAAAATGGCTGATTTAATAAAAAACAATGGAAAGATTAAACCTCAATTATTTTTGCAAGCAGGATGGGAAAATGAAGAAGGGCAAACACTCGCAATCAAGTATGTAAAAAACAATCCTGATTGGAAATTAAGTATTCAAACTCACAAATGGCTAGGTTTACTCTAACCATCTAGATAAATGAGATTTTGCTTCATTAGATTTAAACAAAATAATGATTGAACAAACAACAATTGCATTACTTTCCGGAGGAATTGATTCAGCTACAGCGGCTTGTATAGCTATGGAAGCTGGGCAAAAAGTGATTGGATTATCCTTTGATTATGGCCAACGACATCTTAAGGAGTTACAAGCAGCAGCAGATTTAGCAAAAGATTTAAATCTTGAGGATCACATAACAATCAAGATTGATTTATCTTCTTGGGGTGGGTCCTCCTTGACCGACACGTCACAAATAATTCCCACTAAAGGCATACAAAAAAATACTATTCCTAACACTTACGTTCCAGGTAGAAACACTATCTTTGTTGCTATTGGGTTAAGTCTTGCAGAAGCTCGTGGAGCCAATCGAATAGCATTAGGCATCAATGCAATGGATTATTCTGGCTATCCAGACTGTAGACCGGATTATTTAGAGGCATATCAAGAATTAGCCAACTTATCCAGCAGAGTGGGACGCGAGGGGAAAGGTATAAAACTCTGGGCTCCACTACTAGATTGGGAAAAAACAAAGATCTTTAAAGAGGCATTACGCTTAAAAATTCCTATAGAAAAAACATGGAGTTGCTATCAAGGTGACAGTAAACCGTGTGGTAGATGTGATAGTTGTCGTATTAGAGATAAAGCGTTAAAAGAAATAGGTCGAGAAGATCTATGTAGCCAAAATATCTAGTGAATAACATTAAGCGACTACTATGTCAGTGGAAATCACCTGAGCTAGTAGCTTCTAAATTGATTCAAGAATGGGGAGAGGCAGGATTTATATGGCTTGATGGCGATGGGAGTGATTTAGGTCGATGGGTCACCTTAGGAATTAATCCTCTAGAACAGTTTTGTTCTAGAAAATTAGAAACTTCAAAAAAGGACTCTAATCCTTTTAAAATTTTACGCGAATTACCGCCAGGGCACTGGACTGGTTGGTTGAGTTATGAAGCTGCATCTTGGACAGAGCCACAAAATCCATGGCAAACAAGTTCTATGGCAACTTTATGGATAGCCTCTCATGACCCTATATTAAAATTTGATCTTCAAAATAAAGAGCTATGGCTAGAAGGCAAAAATAAAAAGCGCATCTCAATTATGGAAAATTTTCTAAAAAGTACTTTTCATCAAAAGCTTTCCAAACGAGACAGTGAAGCAGCAAAACAAGAAGAACGAAAACATAGTATTCCCCTAGAATCTTGGGACTGGAGGTTAACAAGTCAAGAATATTCTGAAAGAGTTGATGAGATCAAAGAATGGATTGCGAACGGTGATATTTTTCAGGCTAATCTAACTACCTCATGCCATGCCCCATTACCAGAATCCATGCGTCCAATAGACGTATATTCAAAACTTAAAAAATGCTCCCCTGCTCCATTTGCTGGAGTAATTATCGGCGATCAGATGGCAAAAGGAGAAGCTATTATATCAACTTCACCAGAAAGATTTTTAAAAGCTTTCCCCACTGGAGAGGTCGAAACAAGACCAATCAAGGGAACTAGACCCAGAGATAGAGATCCCGAAAAAGATGCTGATTGGGCAGCAGAGCTTATTTGTAGTCCAAAAGATCATGCTGAGAATGTAATGATTGTAGATCTACTAAGAAATGATCTTGGAAGAGTATGCCAACCTGGTTCAATCAAAGTCCCTCATCTACTAGTTTTAGAAAGCTATTCACAAGTTCATCATCTCACTTCAGTAGTTAAAGGTAGACTCAAAACAAATAAAACTTGGGTTGACTTGCTTGAAGCATGCTGGCCAGGAGGTTCAGTAACAGGAGCACCGAAGCTTAGAGCATGTAAAAGATTGTATGAACTTGAACCAACAGCGAGAGGTCCATATTGTGGATCAATATTAAATATAAATTGGGATGGGGTTCTTGATAGCAATATTTTAATCCGATCTTTAATGATTAAAGAATCCTCTATCAGTGCTCATGCTGGATGTGGAATTGTTGCAGACTCAGATAGTCAAAAGGAAGCTGAGGAAATGAATTGGAAATTGATGCCACTTTTAAACGCATTAACATGACTGAAAATAAGAACGAAAAATTAGGCTGGATTAATGGTCACTGGGGGGTCTTCAAAGATTTAAAAGTACCAATTAATGATCGAGGTCTCAACTTTGCAGATGGAATCTTTGAAACAATTTTCATTTTGAATGGAGTTCCGCAGCTTCTTAATGAGCATTTAAATAGATGGGAAAAAAGTGCAAGTATTTTAGAAATGAATCCTCCACCATCAAAAGAATGGTTGATTTCACTCGTTGAAGATGGTATTAACCGATCGCAATTAAATAATGTCAATGGAGTGATTCGTATTAATTGGACTCGAGGAGCATCAAAACAACGTGGAATTGATATCAGCAAGACAAGCCTTCATAGTTTTTGGTTGGAGATAGATTCTTATCAACTAAATTTTGAATCTATATCAACAATAATTAGTCAAACTGAAAGGAGAAATTCTTTTAGCCGATTGAGTTATTGTAAAACATTTTCCTATAACCAAGGGATTCAAGCACGCATAGAGGCAAAGAATGCAGGCTTTAATGATGCACTATTATTAAATAATCGAGGTGAAATATGTTGCGCCACTACAGCAAATATATTAGTAAAAAGAGAAAATAATTGGTTGACTCCACCATCTAATAGTGGTTGTCTCCCTGGCATAATGCGTCAACGAGGAATTGATTTGAATATAATAAAAGAGAGTCTCATTGAAGCGAGACCAAAAGATAATGATGAATGGTTTTTAATTAACAGTTTAAGTTGTCGTCCAATTGAAAGAATCAACAAAAAAGAATTAAAAATATCAACTAACCCCAAAGAATTTTGGCTGAGTTTATTAAAATCTAAAGATTAGTATCTTAAATACTATCTATATAGGAATAGGAAATGTCACTTCAGCTGGTGGAGGAGAACAAGCCTCTATTTGAAAATCAACAACAGAACCTATTACAACGATAGAGGGAGAGACTAAATTTTCAGTTTCTACTCGATCAAAAAGATTCACTAATTGAGACTTAATAAAACGTTGTCCAACAACAGTTCCCTGCTGAATCACTGCTGCAGGGGTAGATGGATTCATCCCCCCAGCAATTAATTCAGTAGAGATGAACTTTAAATTATGAACACCCATGTATATCACTAATCCGTCACTAGATTTTGCCAGAGAGCGCCAATTGACTGATGGACGCTTTTTATCAATCCCTTCGTGTCCAGTCACAAAAGTCACTGAAGATCCAGCAAGCCTATGAGTAATAGGTATACCTACATAAGCAGGGGCAGCAATACCAGAGGTGACTCCGGGTACAACCTGGACCGGGACACCTTTTTTATGAAGATAGGATGCCTCTTCCGCTCCTCTACCGAACAAGAATGGATCACCACCTTTTAATCGGACTATAGAAGAACAAGTCTTTGCCAAATCAAACAAAATATCATTCGTTTTCCTCTGAGGAACTGAATGATGACCACGTCTCTTCCCAACTGAATGAAGTTGACAAGTAGAGGATACTAAGTTGACCAACTCAACTGGAACTAAAGAGTCGTATACAAGAGCATCACATTGGCTAATTAATCTTTGTGCTTTAACTGTTAACAAATCAGGGTCACCAGGACCTGCTCCCACAAGATAAACAGTACCAAATTCCTTTTTACTCATAGCAATTGCCCAAATATATATACAAAGCCACGATTAATGATTTCAGTAAAGCATATTAGCTGTTCTTCATTACTATCAATTTTTATATTCTTATTTGGAGTTAAAAGATAAGGTATTAGAAGATAATCTTTATTCTGATTAGAACTATCTTTCTGGAAGAAAGAAGCAGAATTAAACGAATTCACAAACATTATGGCAGCTCACTTAATAAATTAATTAAACCATTTCTAAAAGATTTGATTTCAAGTAAAGAAGAAATAGAATCTTTTCTATTTAAAGATTTTGTTTTTTCTGTAGGCAATAATGTATAAGGTATTGGAGAATAATTCATACTGGGCTTCTCTAAAAATTTATCCCATTCTGTCCAAGATGCAGTTTGTATTCCTAGCCTATTGCCTAAGAATAGCATATGATCAGATGCAATCTGTGATCGGAGAGGATGATGCAAGAGAACTGGTATCACTGATTTTTTCTCGACTTTTATCATTTCAACAAGAATATTAATCCAGTTATTCCACGATCCAATATAAGGAGTTAATTTAGAATTGATAAGTTCATTTTTCAATCTATGTCTTATCAAAGGAACATCTATCCTGACATGATTACCTGGTAATAAGAATAAGGGTACGAGCCAAATAAACTTTGAAGAAGAAGTTTGATAAGAATTTTTAGTCAAGACTTCTAATTCTACTAATTTACCTCTTCTTTTTTGAACTTGATTGATGATAATATCCATAATAGGATGAACAAAACCATTTTTCGAACCATGGATTATTAATCTAATATCTCTTTTAGAAAATACTTTATTCTTTTTCTTTTCTATGCCTTCAAAAAATTCAGAATTTTTTAAAAATAATAAATTATTAGAAGATTTGTTCATTGAACTAATTTCTTAGTAAGGAGAATAAATAAAAATTTCCTGATAAAACCCTTCATGGAATTGATGGGGATTATTTAACCAAAAAACAACAAAATAAGAGCATTAATTGTATCAAAAACTACATTTTTCTTTTTAAATTCTAAGTTCGTGATTTTGTATGTTTTGCTACATAGTAAGTGCCAGTTTTAGGGATTAATAGGTTCATAATATCCAATCTTCAAAAACTCAAAGCAATCATGAATCTGATGGATAGCATTTTGCTTTGAAAAGATTAATTTTTAAATGATGAGTAGCAACCAAGTTATGAAATCTTATTTGCAAGAGAAAAAATTAAATAAAATTGAACAAAATAAAGCAAATAAAGATGGATTATTAATTGGTAAAGAAATTGAAAATTTCGCAAAAATAGGCTGGGAAGAGATGGATAAAACTGACCTAGAGCTAAGGCTTAAATGGTATGGGATGTTTTGGAGACCAAAAACACCAGGTAAATTCATGCTTAGGCTGAGAGTCCCAAATGGTGTTATAAATGCACATCAATTAAAAATTGTTTCCTCAATTGTTGCAAGATACGGAGACAGTGGAAGCTGTGATGTAACAACAAGACAAAGTCTTCAACTTAGGGGGATTTTAATAAGTGATTTACCTGAAATTCTTAGACGATTAAATAAAGCTGGAATCTATAGTATTCAATCTGGTTTCGATAATCCGAGAAATATAACTGGTAACCCAATAGCGGGTATTGATCCTGAAGAAATTATTGACACTAGAGATTATGTAAAACAATTAAATGATTATCTTACAAATAATGGTAAAGGAAATGAAGATTTTTCAAATTTACCTAGGAAATGGAATACTGCAATCGCAGGTTCAAAAGATAATTTTCTTTTACATAACGATTTAGTCTTTTTACCTGTAAAAGTGAATAATATTTTAGGCTTTAGTGTTTGGGTGGGTGGAATACTTTCATCAGTATTAAACGACTATGCCATTCCACTAAACGTTTGGATTGAGGATAACAAAATTTGTGAGTTTACAAATGCTGTTTTAAGTCTCTGGAGAGATCATGGAGAACGCTCTGCTCGACCTAAAGGAAGATTTAGATTGTATTTGAACAAAATTGGAATTGAAAATTTTAGAGATTTAGTTGAAGAACGGTTCGGAAAACTTAAGACTGATCCTGGTAGTGACTTTTGCAAAATCCCTAGGTCCTTTCTTGGTATTAACCAGCAAAAACAAAAAGATATATTTTTTGCTGGATTACATGTCCCTGTAGGAAGATTAAGCTCAGAGGATCTTCAAGACATTGCCTTGCTGAGTGAAAATTATGGATCAGGGGATATACGCCTAACAGAGGATCAAAATATAATAATTACGAATATTCCTAAGGACAAATTAGAAGAGTTCAAAAAAGAAAACCTATTAGATAAATTCCCTTTGAATCCTGGACATTTATCAGCAGGAACTGTTTCATGCACTGGCAATACCTATTGTAATTTTGCTCTAACAAATACCAAAGATACTGCATTAGAAGTTTCTAAACTACTCGATCAGGAACTGGATCTAGATGATGAAATCAAAATTCATTGGACTGGATGTCCAAATAGTTGTGGTCAAGCATATATGGGTGCAATTGGGTTGACAGGCAAAAAAGGACGAGATTCTGAAGGGAAAATAGTTGATGCTTATGATATTTGTATTGGAGGTGAACAAGGACCATCAAATAAAATTGGCAAAATTCATCTTAAAAAAGTTCCTAAATATGAAATAAAAAATACTCTGAAACAGATACTTATTGAAAATTTTTCAGCGAAGAAAAAAGTTGATTAAGATGGCTACTTTAAGTGAGAAAGAAATTCGGGATAGATTTAATCACAAAAATATACCTAAAGATCCATTATGGATTGAACAAGCTTATTCGAAATCTCTCCCTTATGAGATAAGACATTTATTATGCGAACGTCTAGGTTTTTTAGCTGAGAAAGGTTGGGCATCAATCAAATCATTAATAAAAAAACATGGTGGACAACCTGAATTGATCTATGCAGTTGGTATCTGCCATCAAATTGAGGCAAGAGATTTTTTACTTAATCAACTTGATGAACAAAAAGATCTAGATATAAATATATTAAAAGCACTTGGTTGCTGGGGAGCTGTACTAAATAACAGCCAATTAGAATTAATTTTGAAGAGTAAATCCCAAGCGATTAGAATAGCTGGGTTAGAACTCCTAAGTTTTAAATCTCATTTACTGCATGAAACTGAGCTTTTAGAATTAGTTAATGAACCACTAAAAGACTTTAGAGATGAAGTAGTCATTAAAGGAATCAAAATTCTTCAAAGGCGTAATGAAGATGCTGTTATCGATCGTCTCAAACAGCTCGCTTTAAATGGTAGCTATCCCATTGCAGAACAAGCATTAATAGCACTAGGTTCGATCGGCACAAAATATAGTTCACGCCAAATTTCAGAGCTTATTACTCAACTAGATATCAAGGAATTACAACAAAAAGCCAAAAAGCAACTGTCTATTCAAGATATATTTCTGGATCGAATAAATAATTAAATTTCATGCAAACGCTAATTTAAAACTTGCTAAAAATAAGATGAAAGAAATAATTTTTTTTATAAAATTATCATCAAATGTTCTGCTACCAAGAGAACTTCCACAAAAAGCAAAAAATAACACAATTATTAAATGAAGAAAAATATTAGATGTGACATTAATTTTTGAAGAATTATTTATTGTTTGCCATGTAATTATTCCAACTAAAGAATTAAAAAAAATAAAAACTGATGAAGCTGCAGCTGTAGTTTTAAGTGGCATCCACTTAAGTAAAATAGATAGAGGAGTTAAAAATATACCACCTCCTGTCCCAGTAATTCCAGATAGTAAGCCAAGTATTGAACCAGTAAAAAAAATAACAATTTTTGAGGGCAGCTTATAATCAATTATAATATTATTTTTTATTATTAAAGATGTAATTAAAAATCTAATTCCGGAAAGAAACAGTATAAGAGATAAAAAATATCTAAGTAAGGTATCAGTGATATTCAAGTTACCTCCAACAATTGTAGAGGGAATTGAAACTAATAGAATTGGTATTAAAAAATTTACTAATATATATTTTTTTAAATGACCATCACCACAAAATCTTATTGAATTTAATGTTGATGCTGCCAGATTCAAAATTAAAGCTGTTGGCTTGATAAGTGAAACTGGCTTATCAAATATGACCATACAGGCTATATAACCTGATGCACCAGCATGACCAACAATCGAATAAAGAAAAGCAATTAATGCTATCCCAATGAAATAAAGCAATCTTTTAATCCATATCTTTTTCCATCTATTTTTTTAATCTATTAATTAAATTTATCAAATTACATGGTTTAGTATCACTGTTTAGTTGATATTTTATTATTTGATTCCATGCAGTATTTACTGCATCTAAAGATCCTGGCAAACTAAAGATAAAAGTTCCATTTGCCACACCTGCAATACATCTACTTTGCAAGGTGCTCGTGCCAATTTTCTTAAATGATATATATCTAAAGATTTCGGCAAAACCTTCTATTTCTTTATCTAATAAGGGTTTTATTGCCTCCGGCGTAACATCAGTAAAAGTAAGCCCTGTACCTCCAGTAGTGATAATAACATCAATCTCATCATCAGCTATCCAATCACTTATATACTTTCTAATAATATAAACATTATCCTTGCATATTATTCTATTACTTATATTATGTTTATCTATTTTTACTGAATCAACTAAAAATTGACCACTATCATCATTTTTTATGTCTCGAGTATCAGATACAGTTAACAATGCAATAGAAACCACTTAGTATAAAACAATTAAAATATATGAATTAACTATACATGAAAAATAATGCTAGCCAAATCAAAGTATTATTGTTTGCTGAATTAAGTGAAAAATATGGATGGGATGAACAATATCTTTCTTTAGACCTAATAGAAGATAAAAAAGCAAAATCTATACTAAAACATATTAATATCAATGTAGCTCATCAATCAATAATTGTGGCTATTAATAAAGAAATTTCTAGTCTAGAAGCTACTGTTAAAGATAATGATGAGGTAGCATTCATGCCGATTTTTACAGGTGGATAAAATTAAGTACAAATTCAAAATAGCAACTGATCCTTTTGATCCATATCGAGAAATTGAAAAATGGGAAATTAATAATCAAATGGCTGCAATGTCAATTTTTATTGGACGAGTTAGAGAGATAGATCAATTTGGAAGTCAATTAAAAAAATTAGAAATCCATCACTACAGTGGTTTAACTGAAAAGTTAATCGAAAAGCACTTATCAGAAATTACTAAAAAAATCGAATCTTTTTCTGCGTTAGTTATCCATCGAGTAGGCTTCATTGATCCACTAAAGCCAATAGTGCTCATAGCAGTTTGTGCGGATAAAAGAGGAATAGCTAATCAATACTGCTCTGAAATTTTAGAGGTAACAAAATTCAAAGTACCTTTCTGGAAAAAGGAGTGGACTGACAAAGGTTCTTCCTGGGTCAAAAATAATACTGTACTTTCAACGTGAACTATAAAATTGTTTTTCTGAAAAGCTGTGCCCAAAGATATGTTCCTTTCTTAAGTAAATCCTTATCAGGGGGTATCTCTATTAACAGATCAGAATCAATTAAAGAAGAAATTTGTGAGGATGATTGTGCAGGTGGAATATCCGCGTATAACTCACCTTGCTGATCTACTTTAAGTTTAGATCTAATCAATTCAGGTCTACCTTTTCTTCTTTTAAGATCAGAGTTAATTCTGATCTTAAATCTAAAGGGTGTTTCTATATTCTTCACTCCACTAAAAACTTGAAATACGGGCCACAAAATTTGCAAACAAATTACTACTGCAGACACAGGATTACCAGGTAAACCAAAAAATGGAATATCTTGACCAATAAAACCAAAGGCAAAGGGTCTACCAGGCTTTAAAAAAAGCTTCCAGAACTTTATTTCTCCAATTTCTTTAATAATATTTTTAATATAGTCTTTTTTCCCAACGGAAATTCCACCTATGGAAATTACAATTTGATTATTTTTTGCAAGTTCAATAAGAGAATTCTTTAATTTGAATTTATCATCTGCTTGAATTGATATTTCATTGATATCATATCCAAGATTTTTTATAATACTTTTAATTAAAAAACTATTACTTTCCCAGATTAATCCAGTTGATTTATCTATACCAGGTTTGATTAATTCATCGCCTGAAATAAGTAATCCTATTTTGAAAGATTTAAACACACTAATATAACTTATTCCACAACTAGCCAGTAATCCAATAATACTAGGAGTAATTTTTTGACCCTTTGCTAATACTATATCTCCTTCCGATAATTGATCATTGACAGGTCTAATCCAAGTAATATTCGTTAAGTCGTCTATGAGATGTATTTTCTCAAAAGAGCTATCTTTTATCATTTCTGTCTTTATCTGTTCTAAAGGAATAACCCAAGAGCATTCATCAGGAACTAATGAACCAGTGCTTATAGCAATGGCTTCACCTTCAGAAAGATTTTTAGTGTAAGGTTTACCAGCGGATGAATCTCCAACAACTTTCCAATATTGTCCTTTCTGAGGCTTGGCAGAATGACTAACCGCGTAACCATCCATTATGGAAGCTCTAAAGCCGGGAATATTCTGTTTTACAAAAATATCTGTTGAAGAAATTTTTTCTAAGGAATCTTCTAAAGGAATACTTTCGAAAGGAATAGTAAAATTATCTAAAACGTTCTTGATTTCCTTTAAAACTTCTTTTCTAGCTTCTTCTACTTTTAATCCCTCCCTTAAAAAAGGCTCTTGAGTCATCAAAAAATTAATTAGTTTCTCTCCTAAGGATACCTTTTTTGCCTCCTTTTTTTTCTAAAAGTCGAATTGAATTTATTGTTAAAAAAGGGTCGATAGCTTTAAGCATATCGTAAATAGTTAGTAATCCTATAGAGACCGCCGTAAGTGCTTCCATCTCTACACCAGTTTGAGCATTCGTTTTACATAATGCAGTGATTTTTATCGCTCTTTTTCTATTACATAGATCTATATCAATCCTGATATTACTTAAACTTAATAAGTGACAAAGTGGGATTAATTCCGAAGTTTTTTTAGATGCATTAATTGCAGCAAATCTTGCAGCAGCAAATAAATCTCCTTTTTTTATATTGCCGTCTTTAACATTATCAAATGCTTCCACACTTAAATCAATATATCCTTCAGCGAGAGCTTCTCTCGGAGTGATTATTTTCTCAGAAATATCAACTATAAACATATCGCCGTTCTCATTTAAATGAGTTAGGTTTGAATCCATTTTCTTATTTATCATTAGTTATAATGATAAATAAAAAATAATGATTAATTATTATATGTTAGAGAATAGTAAAATTCACAAATAAGTTATTATGGTTAAATTAAATCCGTAGGTTTTGACTTGGAACAATCAAGCCACTGTTTTGAATTTGAAGATGAATTTATTAGTGATCTAAGATGTATACCTTTATGCGTTCGTAGGAAACTTGATCTTATCGGTTTAAAACTAAAGCTTCAACATTGGCAGGAGTTAAATCAAGATGATAAAAGAAAAATAGTTTATTGGTCAGATTCGATTGACGACTTAGATGAATTGAAATCCTATTTGATTAGTAAAACTAGTCGAAGTCGTATAGGTCAAGCAAAAGAAATTTTAATTTCAAAAGATGAGCCCTGGTTGTTATCGGGTACAGTCCCAGAATTTATTGATGTTGAAGCAAGCAAATATACATTTCAGATCTCTCAGAAAATATGGTCTAATTTGAGCGAACTTGAAAGATTCGCTCTATGTAAACTTGCAAGACCTGGACATGAACACCGAAATCTTATTAAAGCTTTTAAAGAAATATTAATCAATAATGATTCTTAGAACTATAGAGATTTCGAATAATGAAGATTAGATCGATTAAATTAATATATAATTTATGTTTTCATGATAACAAAATAAATATTTATTCAAGTTTTATGCTAGTTTTTAATTTAGAGAAAATAAATTATCATTTTAGATAGTTCTACTAAGAAAGAACTCAAAGCTTGTATTCTCTCTGGGGGGCAAAGTACCAGAATGGGTAAAGATAAAGCACTATTAAAACATCATGAAGGCGATAGCTGGTTATCACATAAATTAAATATCCTGAAAAAACTGGACTTAGAAACTATCCTCTTAACTAATCATCAATCTCATATAAATGAAATTAGTGAATTTCATAAAGTAAATATATTATTTGATAAAAAACCTTTCCATGGACCACTACATTGTATGGAGTTTTTATATTCAAAATTTTTAGGAAAATATAACTATATACTCTTAATGCCAGTAGATATGCCTTTCATTAATAGCAAGCATATTGAAGATTTTATCAAGTGTTGGCAAAAAAATAGAGATATAGCACTTATCGCACATAGTAATAAAATGGCTCAACCACTACTTGGCATTTATCCTCTAAATCAAAATAACTTAAAAAAGTTAAATGAAAGACTTCAATTAGGTAAAATAAATTTTCAGGGATGGACAAAATCAATTCCTTTTCATTATTATTTTGCCAAAGACAAAGAATTCTTAAATGTCAACTCATTACAAGAACTAAAATCACTAAATTATTATTAAAGGTATGATTAAAGATATTCATGATAGAGAGTTAAAAGTTTTAAGGCTTTCATTAACTAATACATGTAATTTTTCATGTCCATATTGTATGCCAGAAAATAATAGCTGTTTGACTACATTAACTAATAAGCAATTCCTATCAATAATTAAGGTTGCTTGCAAATTAGGAGTAAACTCACTCAGATTAACAGGTGGAGAGCCATTAATAAGCAGCCAGTTGAATAAGCTGATGGAAGCAATTAATACATTAAAGAAAACAAGAAATCATCCTATAAATAATTTAAAAGACATTGCTATAACTACAAATGGATCATTATTAACAAAAGATAGATGTCAAAATTTATTTGATTATGGACTCAACAGAATTACAGTTAGTCTAGATGCTCTAGATCCAAAAATATTTTCAATAATGACAGGAGATAATAATATGATTTCAGCTAAAAATAAGCTGAATCATGTTCTCCAAGGCATTGATAATGCCATACAAGCTGGCTTTGATCCATTAGAGGGTCGGCTAAAAATAAATTGTGTCATAAAAAAGAACTTAAATGATAATCAGATCTTAAATCTTGTTCACTTTGCTAAAGCTAAATCTATTGAAATTAGATTCATAGAATATATGGATGTAGGAAATAAGAATAATTGGCAAGCTAATGAAGTTCTAAAATCTCACGAATTGATCAGTATAATAAAAGAACATTTTAAAATCAATGAAGCTGGAAGATTAATAGGAAATACAGCCCATAAATGGTATATGAAAGATAGCAATAGTTATATAAGCACTATATCTTCGATATCTAATCCTTTTTGTTCTGACTGCAATAGATTAAGGATTACTAGTGATGGTTTCGCACATACTTGTCTTTTTTCAAACAATGGTTCTGATTTAAAAAAATGGCTCAATCCTTCAATTAATGAAAAAGGCTTAGAAGAATTTCTTGAGACAATATGGCTAATAAGAGATGATAAATATAGTGAAAATAGATTTGATCAATCTGAAAACTCGAAACCACAAAAACCTCATCCTTCAATGTCGTATTTAGGAGGTTAAAATCCATATACATAAAGAAAATGGTATTAACTCATACATAAATTAAAAAATGTTCTTTTGAAAATTAATTTTCGTATAAATAAAGACAACTGAAGTACTAAAAATCTATGAAATTCGCAATAGTCGTTTCAAAAAAGTGCGCTTTGCTATTAGTTTAGGAATGTTAATGGGTATGACTCATGGTTGGTATGTAAGTAAAGGTTATGCATCTACAAACCAATATAATGATACTTATTTTCAGTCTGAGATTAACCAACTTCCCACCTACTCTTTTTTGAAATCTAAAAATACAGGATTGATTTTTAATTGATTTAATTTAGAATTATAATAAGTAAAATTTATAAAAGTAACTACAGTCAATACGATTTACTTTTCTATTCATTGATTTTTTTTGTATCAATCTGAACCACTTTTAGGAGCTTAAAGCATTATTGTGTATTAACTAATACAAAATTCTTCTTTTTAGATCAGCTCGGGTCTTCTTTGAAAACTTTTGCGTAGTTCATCACTCTATTCTCATGGATCTCCTTACATACAGAGGTCAAAAATATCTACCTGAAGACATTAAAAATCTTCATTACTCAAACACGAGTTATCTAAATAGGCAAATCAAAGCCAAAATGACTATCAATGAGACTCTATTTTCTTATAGAGGCATAAATTATAAAAAATCAAAGCCTAAAGAAAGCCAAAAGATATAGCAGTCAACTGTTTTTGGAATAATTTTTAAATACTTTTGTATTACACTGAACAACACTGCTATTGAAAAGGGATCATAATAAATATGTAGTGAAGACTACAAAAACGTTCAACTCGCTCCAGCGAGCCGCAAATCGCCTTAAGCCAAGGAACGGGGAGCTTAAGCTAAAACGATCCAAATTAATCATGTCTACGAGTTCCGCACGAAGCACTGAAAGAAGTGCCATTACTGTTTCAGCAGGATTTTTGGGGGCTTTCATTGTTAGTTCTTTAGCTGTTCAGCTTTTTAGAAGCTACTCCCCTACTGTTCAAAATAAATTCACTACTATTGACCCAGTAATTGCTAGTCCTGCCACTCTTTGGTCTGAACTGGGAACACGAGATAACATTATTATTAAACAATCAAATACAAAATTAAATACAAATAGTTCAACTTCTATCAATATTCAACCTGTAATAGCCTCTGAGGCAACTTTGTGGTCTCCTCTTTTTATTGATTGATTTTACTAATCTTCAATTGATTAATTGATTCAAATATGATTAATCAGAATTTCAATTATCAGTAAATAATTTAAACTTAGTTCAAGGAAATCAATCCATCCGATATCTAAATTTTTGTATTTTTTGGCGCATAATATTAAAGATCTTGAAATCCTCAGACGACTAATTCGTTTTAGTAGCAATAACTACTTAATCAATCAAATAGGTATAAAACTCTCATTTTTTGTATCGACTACTACTTGGTCGGAATATACCGGCTGATTTAATTCTTCAAAACGGTTTGATTTTTTACCGTTTTCAATAGGCAAATTTTTTAAGCCTTCTTTCTTACTTTTTAATTTCAATGCTTGGAAATCTTTGGACATTTCAAGGGAGATATCGAACACTTCATCTCACTTGGTTTGCGTTCTTTCTAACTTTTGTTGTTTGGTTCAATTTGGCTCCCCTTGCTACGACTGTTAAGGCAGACTTGGGGCTCACTTTGGGTCAAATTCGAACTGTAGCTATCTGTAATGTTGCGTTAACAATTCCAGCGAGAGTCCTCATCGGAATGCTTTTAGATAAATTTGGACCACGTAAAACATACTCAAGTCTTCTCATCTTTTCGGTAGTTCCATGCTTATTGTTCGCCTCAGCCGAAACTTTTAATCAATTAGTTATCGCTCGCTTATTACTTTCAATTGTAGGTGCAGGATTTGTAATTGGTATTCGGATGGTGGCTGAATGGTTTCCACCTAAAGAAATCGGTTTAGCAGAAGGAATATATGGAGGTTGGGGTAATTTTGGCTCGGCTTTCTCCGCTCTGACAATGGTTGCCATTGCTGGATTACTTTCTTTTTCAGGTGGATTTGAATTACCAACAGGTGCCGTTCTTAACTGGCGAGGTGCTATCGCTGGCAGTGGTGTGATTTCAGCATTGTATGGCATCTTTTATTTCTTTAATGTCAGAGATACTCCTCCTGGAAAAATTTATCAGCGCCCAACTAAAACAGCTGGTCTAGAAGTCACTTCTATGCGAGATTTTTGGGGGCTTTTGGGTATGAATGTGCCGTTTGCAGCCATACTTTCTGTTTTATGTTGGAGGTTAAAGAAAGTTGGTTTCCTTGATGCGGGAACATATCCATTAGCTCTTTTTGCTGTTTTAATTTGGTTCGCTTTTCAGACTTGGGGGATTATTCGTACAAACTCAGAGTTAATTGCAGGAACTAAAATTTATCCAAAAGAAGACCGTTATGAATTCAAACAAGTAGCAATTCTTGAACTCACATATATTGTTAATTTTGGTTCTGAGCTGGCAGTTGTTTCAATGTTACCTACTTTTTTTGAGACAACATTTGATTTACCAAAAGCAACAGCAGGTATTCTAGCCTCCTCCTTTGCTTTCGTTAACCTTGTTGCACGTCCAGCTGGAGGTCTAATTTCTGACAAGCTCGGAAGTAGAAAAAATACTATGAGTTTTCTAACCGGAGGCCTAGGAATTGGATACCTTGTCATGAGTTGGATCAAACCTGGTACTTTTTCAGGTGTAAGTGGAATTATCGTCGCATTGTTCATAACAATGCTTGCTTCCTTCTTTGTTCAGGCAGGTGAAGGCGCTACTTTTGCTCTAGTCCCACTTGTTAAAAGAAGAGTTACTGGACAGGTCGCTGGTCTTGTTGGTGCCTATGGCAACGTAGGAGCAGTTACTTATCTAACTATTTTTAGTCTTCTACCTATGTGGATGAGTGGAGGTGGAGAAGCTACAGCAGAGATAATTGCTAATTCCAATAGTGCCTTTTTCCAAATCTTAGGAATAGCAGGGCTGATAGTTGCATTCATGTGCTTTTTCTTTCTTAAAGAACCAAAAGGATCCTTCGATGAATTACATGAAGGGGAAATTGCTTAAAATATTAATTAATTTCCAATCAAAACCTTGGGTAACTACCCAAGGTTTGATTTTCTTATCTCATTAAATTGAGATGACAGAGAAAATTGAAAATTCTACTACTCAATGTCCATATTGCGGCGTTGGATGTGGTCTAGAAATGCAACCACCAGCTGAAATCGGAAAAGCAGTCCGTAGAGATGCAGATGGTTATCCGATGTGGAGGTCTAGAGGCGATCGCAATCATCCATCCAACCTTGGACAAATATGTATTAAAGGTGCAACCGTAGGAGAAACCTTGTCTCCAGGGAGATTAAAGCAACCTCTCTATCGAGATAATTTAAATGATAAATATCAACCGATTAGCTGGAACGAAGCTACAGATAAGATAGTTTCACAAATCAAAAAAAGTTTAATCAAAAAAGGTCCAAACTCTATAGCGATGTATGGTTCTGGACAATTTCATACTGAAGACTACTATATTGCTCAAAAATTACTCAAAGGAGCTTTAGGTACAAATAATTTTGATGCAAATTCAAGACTATGTATGAGCTCAGCTGTCGCTGGATATAATTTAAGTCTTGGATCAGATGGTCCTCCCTGTTGTTATGAAGATCTTGATCACTACACCGTTGCATTCCTCATTGGTACTAATACAGCGGAATGCCATCCAGTACTTTTTCAACGTCTACTCAAAAGGAAAAAACAACATCAAGATAAAGTAAAAATTATTGTTATAGATCCCAGATTAACAGACACTGCAAAAGCTGCTGACATTTATCTACCTATTGCTCCAGGCAGTGACTTAGCCCTGTTATATGGTATTGCCAATTTAGTTCTGAAAAAGAATGGACAAAATGTAGAATTTATTAAAAATCATACAGATAAATATTCAGAATTCTTAGCGATTATAAAAAATTGGACTCCTAGAAAAGTTGCTCGCTTTTGTGGTATCCCAGAAAAAAAATTAGAAGAAGTAGCTAATATGTTTAATCATCGCGAAAGGGTACTAAGTCTTTGGTCAATGGGTGTAAATCAACGCAGAGAAGGTACTGCAGTTGTTGGCGGACTTATCAATCTGCATCTTCTCACGGGACAAATCGGGAAAGAGGGAGCTGGACCTTTTTCGCTTACTGGCCAACCAAATGCTATGGGAGGACGTGAAGCAGGAGGCCTATCTCATCTACTTCCTGGTTATCGAAATGTTGCCAATAAAAAACATAGACAAGTCGTCGAAAATCACTGGGATTTTCCGGCTGGAAGTATCTCTGAAGAACCAGGTCTAAACGCCTGGCAACAAATTGAAGCAATGGAAAAAGGAGAAATAGATCTTTGGTGGGTTGCTGCAACTAACCCACTTGTAAGCATGCCTGATCTAAATCGAGTAAAAGCCGCAATAAAAAACTGTTCACTAGTTGTTTTATCCGAAGCATATGAAGATACTGAAACCTCTCATTATGCCCATCTATTATTGCCCGCTGCACAATGGAGTGAGAAAGCCGGTGTGATGACTAATTCAGAAAGGCGAATCACTTTTTGCCCAGCTTTTCGTCCATGCTTTGGTCAAAGTCGTCCCGATTGGGAGATATTTGCTGAAGTAGGCCAAAAACTTGGATTTATTGATCAGTTTACTTATGATTCTTCTTCTGAGGTATATTCAGAGTTTACAGCTCTGACAAGTGGTCGTCTCTGTGATAGTTCAGGTCTTAATCATGAATTACTAACAAGTGTTGGTCCCCAACAATGGCCATTTTCAACAGGAAGTAATCCTACAAAAAAAGCGAAGCGACTTTATGAAAATAAAAGGTTTGAGACACCTAATGGTCGAGCTCAGTTTTACACTAAACAACCTCTGGGAATCGCTGAGCCTCCATGCGATATGTACCCGTTAGTCTTAACTGTTGGGCGTTACCTCGGACAATGGCATACCATGACTCGTACTGGAAAAGTAAATCGACTTAATAAAATGCACCCTGAACCATTACTTGAAATTCATCCTATGGATGCAAAAAATATGAATATTAAAGATGGTGAGTTATCTGCTCTTAATTCTCGTCGAGGACATCTTACAGTACGTGTAAAAGAAACTGATCGTATACGTCGAGGCACAGTTTTTCTACCAATGCACTGGGGCTTCACTCAAAGTAATCATTGTGAGACAAACAACTTGATGCATGAACAATCATGTCCCATATCTAAACAGCCTGAACTAAAAGCAAGCGCTGTAATTGTGGCTCCAGTGAATCCAGTCAATCAACCAATTGAAAACAATGAAAAAGGATTTGTTAAATACGTAAAAGAAATCGTAAATATGAAATAAAAAATAGAAAACAATACTTCCTATTGAGAAATAACTCCTATGTCGAATAATTACGAAGAATTTAAAACCTATTTAAAAAAAATAGGTAGTGGTGAGTTTACAGGAAAAAATCTTACTCGCGAAGAAACTAAATCCGCTCTCAAGCTGATGCTGAAAGAAGAAGCAAGTGCAGCACAAATTGGTGGCTTCATGATTGCGCATAGAATTAGACGTCCTATCCCTGAAGAATTAGCTGGGATGATTGATGCCTATATAGAACTAGGACCCAAAATTCAATCACCCAGCAATCAACGTCAACCTATATTTTTTGGGATGCCTTTTGATGGGCGAAAAAAAACAGCGCCAATTTACCCTCTAACAACTTTACTATTACTAACTCAGAAACAGCCTGTTATTTTGCATGGTGGTTCTCGTATGCCAGTGAAATACGGCGTTACTCATCACGAACTCTTTCAAGCCTTAGGAATAAATTTAACTGGTCTATCCATAGAACAACTGCAAAGTTTTTTCAACCATAACGACCTAGCTTTAATACATCAGCCAGATCATTTTCCGCTAGCTGAAAATTTAATTCCTTACAGAGATCAAATAGGTAAGCGACCACCTCTAGCAAGTATGGAATTAATCTGGACATGTCATCAAGGAAATCATCTACATATAAGTGGCTATGTTCATTCACCTACTGAAGAAAGACATTGGAAGACCTTAGAGCTTATGGGAGAACAAAATGTGATGACTATCAAAGGGCTGGAAGGTGGAATAGATCTTTCAATTAGTCGTTCATCAACAATTGGACAGTACAAAAATCAACATGGAACTAGAACTGTTTTTCATCCCAAAGATTACGAATGTTCTGGAAAAGATATTGAATGGAACGACATCAGAGAATGGAAGAGATTTGCTTTACAAGCTCTTAATGGCAAGGGTCCTTTAATAAAAGCACTTGAATGGAATGCTGGTATTTATTTTTTTTATGCAAGCTTAAGCTCTGATATTAAAGAAGGAATTAATAAAGCAAAAGAAATAATCAATTCAGGACATGCTATCAAGCACTTAGAAAAATTAATTGATTGGAGTGAGGAAAATATTGATTCCTAAAAATTTTTAAAAAATAAATTTAATACAAAGTTTTTTCCATCAAATAACGAGAAAAATGCACACCACCTATTTGAATTTCTTCAGGGGAAATAATTGTCCATCCATGACGTAAAAGCAGTTGATAACTACATAAACTTGCCTCGGTTTTTAAAGTTATTGGTCTATCTTTAAGAGTATCTGCCTCAATTTGATTTAATAGAGCCGTAGCATGCCCCTGGCGTGACGAACGCCCTCGGCAATAAAGCAATGCCAAGCGATTATGGGGATATTTTAAAGCAAATGCTTCAATAGTTTTATCAACACAACTCACCCAGCCCACCCCTTGCTTCAGAGGTTTATCTAAAATCCCAGGAAGATACGCCAAAGCTGACCATGCTTCAATCTGTTCTTGGCTGTACAAGGATTTGTCGCAAGTTCGAATAGCATCTTCATAAACTTCTCTGAGGGCCATTTCATCAGAACTCTCACAAGGTCGCAAATATCGATTTAGACTGTTTTTACTAAATGAAGCCAAGTTCTCTGACAGTATGAGAAGGTGAATAAATTATGAGCTATTTGCATTGAGAAGGCTAAAAATTCCCACCCTTTTAGGAGCTTTCATAACACTTCTAGATGATCGTTTGGGCGAAACCATTGTTTTGCCTTTATTACCTTTTTTATTAGAACAATTCACGACAAGCGCGACGACTCTTGGTTTTTTAACTGGAACTTATGCAATATCTCAGTTTGCTGCAGCCCCACTAATTGGAGCTATGAGTGATCGTTTCGGTCGTAAGCCAATCATGATCACATGTGTATCTGGTTCAGTAATAGGAATATGTCTATTTGCATTAACTGTAAGCCTGAATTGGGATAATTATTTACCTTTATGGGCCTCAGCTTTACCTTTATCTTTACTATTTTTAGCCAGAATAATTGATGGTATAAGTGGCGGTACTGCAGCTACTGCTACTACAATACTTGCAGATATATCAACTCCCGAAAATCGCGCAAAAACCTTTGGATTAATTGGAGTAGCGTTTGGTTTAGGTTTTATTCTTGGTCCAGGATTAGGAACAGCTCTTTCTAAATTTAGTGTTACTTTACCGGTATGGGTAGCAAGCGGATTTGCAATATTTAATCTTATTTTTGTAATTTGGTTTCTACCGGAAACACTGCCCAAAAATAAAAGAAATTTACTACCAAGGAAAAGAGATTTGAATCCAATTAGTCAGCTACTAATTGTATTCAAAAACCCCTTAGCTAGAAGACTTTGCTTATCCTTTTTTGTTTTCTTTATGGCATTTAATGGCTTTACAGCTGTTTTAGTCCTTTATTTAAAAGAAAAATTTGGATGGAGTCCTGAATTATGTAGTGCTGCTTTTATTGTCGTTGGAGTTATCGCGATGATTGTTCAAGGAGGCCTAATTGGTCCTCTTGTAAAAAGATTTGGGGAGTCGAGATTAACTTTTACTGGTATTGGCTTTGTAATGACAGGATGTATTCTTTTAACGCTCGCAAATATAGATACCTCAATTCCTCTTGTATTTTCTGGCGTCGCAATACTTGCAATGGGAACTGGACTAGTAACTCCTAGTTTAAGAGCACTAATTTCAAGAAGACTAAGTTCTATAGGTCAAGGAGCAGTATTAGGAAATCTGCAGGGTTTACAAAGTCTGGGAACTTTTCTTGGAGCAATAGCAGCAGGACGCTCATATGATCTTTTTGGTCCAAGAAGTCCATTCTTTGGCACAATATTGCTTCTACTATTTGTTATGTTTTTAATTTCAGGTAAAAGTCTTACCAAGCAAAAAGTAATCTCCTAGACTGATAGATGATCAAGATATTAAACTAATAATGAGAAATTGAATAAATTGGTTATAGATATGACTAGTCCAAAAATCAATAATGAAACTTATCTTAATCGTGAACTCAGTTGGATAGATTTTAACAAACGTGTTTTAGAACTTGCTACAGAAGAGGAAACGCCATTACTAGAAAAAATTAAATTCAGTTCAATTTTTAGCAATAATTTAGACGAATTTTTTATGGTTAGAGTTGCTTCATTGAAATCACAAGTAGAAGGTGGAATCTCAAAAAGAAGCCAAGATGGAAAATCTCCTGAAGAACAACTTATTGAAATTCGAAATTATTTAGACCCTATTTTAAAAACACAGCAATATAAAACAAGAAAATATATAGAAGAGGACTTTAAAAAAAATAATATATTTATACTTGAATATAAAGAGTTAAATGAAAGACAAAGGGTTTGGATAGATAATTATTTTACAACTGCAATTTTTCCAATCCTAACCCCCTTAGCAGTTGACCCTTCTCATCCATTCCCTTTTATAAGTAATCTTAGTTTAAATTTAGCTGCAATTATCGTTGATAATGAATCAGATAAAGAACAATTTACCCGCATAAAAATTCCTGGTGAAAGTATTTCTAGATTTATAAGTATTCCAGTTGAACTAAATGATAAAGAATCAACAAAATATACAGGAATTGCTATTGAGCAAATCATTGCAAATAATCTGTCCATGCTTTTCCCTGGGATGGATGTTAAAGAATATTCGTTCTTTCGCGTTACAAGAGATGCTGATCTAGAGCTTCGAGACATTGAAGCTGATGATTTAATGAGCGCACTAGAAGAAGGTTTACGTAAGCGTCGCAAAGGTGGTGAGGTGGTGAGGCTAGAAGTCTCTATAAATACACCAAAAGTAATTCTTGATCTTTTACAAGAAGGGATGAATATTGACAAAGAAAATTTATATCAAATTGAGGGGTTACTAGCATTAGATGAATTAATAGAATTAACAACTTTCAATCTACCGAAATTAAAATTTAAAGAGCATCAAGGCATTACTCATGGTTCACTCAAAAATAGTCAATTGCGAGAACAAGAAGAATTAGATACTAGAAATAAAAGCAATTTTAAAAGTATATTCTCGATTATTCGCCGTAATGATTTACTAGTCCATCACCCATACAATCTTTTCTCGACCTCAGTCGAAGAGTTTATTAATCAAGCCGCGGAAGATAAGCAAGTCATGGGAATCAAAATGACCTTGTATAGAATTTCCAAGGACTCTTTAATTATTGATGCACTAATAAGAGCTGCTGAAAAAGGAAAACAAGTAATGGCTCTCGTTGAATTAAAAGCAAGATTTGATGAAGATAATAATATCCAATGGGCAAAACAATTAGAACAAGCTGGAGTTCATGTTGTTTATGGAGTCATTGGACTAAAAACTCATACAAAAATTGCTTTGATCATAAGAAAAGAAAAAAACAGATTAAGAACATACTTTCATATTGGGACTGGTAATTACAATTCAAAAACGTCTAAAACATATACAGATTTTGGCTTATTATCTTGCCAGCCTGAGCTTGGTCAAGATCTTATTGAACTATTTAATTATCTGACTGGGTTTGCTAAACAACAGTCCTACAGAAAATTATTAGTTGCACCGGTAACTCTTAGAAATGGAATAGAAAAGCTAATCAAAAGAGAAATCAATTATGCAAAAAATGGCCTGCCCGCAAAGATAATAGCCAAAATGAATTCCCTAGTAGATCCAGAAATTATAAAACTACTTTATATAGCATCACATGAAGGAGTAAAAATTGAACTTATAATTAGAGGAATGTGCTGCCTATATCCACAGAAAAAAGGCTTAAGCGAAAATATAAAAGTAACAAGCATTATTGGTAGGTTTTTAGAACATTCAAGAATCTTTTGGTTTTCCAACGATGGAGATGCAGAAGTATTTATTGGTAGTGCAGATTGGATGAGGCGTAATTTAGATCGAAGAGTTGAAGCAGTTACGCCTATTGAAGATAATAAAATTAAAAAAGAAATTAAACATTTATTAGATTGTTATTTAGAAGAAAATAAAGACTCTTGGAATATGCAAAGTGATGGTAGCTACGCCAAAAATCCAATTTTGAATGATAAGAAAAAATATATTCAAGAAAAAATTATTAAGCTATACAAAAAAGAAGAAAATTAAAAAATTTCAAAGCTTTTTTCAAAACATTTAATCTGTTTTTTTGATGCGCTTTATACCTAATTAGGCAAAAAGTCATAAATTTTTCGTTTCAATTAGTCAACTTCTCCTTATAAGTGCTAACTTCTTAATAAATCTAATTTCAAGAGGCCAGGGTGATGGGGATCCCGCTGGAATCTGCCAAGGAAATTTCTGATGTTTCATCAGGGAAGTCCAATTCGGCAAGCACAAGTCAAAAACTATCTGCATCAACTGTAAGTAGTCAAAAATCTCGAAGTTCAAGAAGACAAAGTAATCGTCTAGCTACTGATGCGATAGGTTTCTATCTCACAAGTATTGGAAGAGTGCCACTTCTGACTCCTGCAGAAGAAATTGAGCTTGCTCATCATGTTCAACAAATGAAAGATTTGCTGAGCCTTCCTCTTGAACAACGCTCTACCCGTCAGAAACACAAAATAAAAATGGGTAAACGGGCAAGAGATCGCATGATGGCTGCAAATCTTAGACTTGTTGTAAGTGTTGCAAAAAAGTATCAAAACCAAGGTCTCGAATTACTCGATTTAGTTCAAGAAGGTGCCATTGGATTAGAAAGAGCTGTTGATAAATTTGATCCTGCAATGGGTTATAAATTCTCAACCTATGCTTACTGGTGGATAAGACAAGGAATGACTCGTGCCATAGATAACAGTGCTAGAACTATACGACTGCCAATACATATCAGCGAAAAACTTTCAAAAATGCGCCGCATATCGCGTGAATTATCGCATCGATTTGGTAGGCAACCAAATCGACTCGAATTGGCAAACGCGATGGGAATTGAACCTCAAGATCTAGAAGATCTAGTGTCTCAAAGCGCACCATGTGCCTCCCTTGATGCTCATGCAAGAGGCGAAGAAGATCGAAGTACTCTTGGAGAACTAATTCCAGACCCCAATTCCGATGAGCCCATGGAAGGGATGGATAGAAGTATTCAAAAAGAACACCTTGGAGGATGGTTATCTCAATTAAATGAGCGAGAGCAAAAAATCATGAGACTTCGCTTTGGCCTCGATGGAGAAGAACCACTTACTCTTGCTGAAATTGGAAGACAAATAAATGTTTCGAGAGAACGTGTAAGACAACTTGAAGCAAAAGCAATTTTAAAATTGAGGGTAATGACTACTCATCAAAACGCTGCTTAAACATTGCCTATTCAAATAGCTATTTTTATTATTGCGATATGGATAGTTATAATTTTAGTCATTGCAGTTTTATGTAAAAGATATTTTCCTAAAAAAGAAGAGTTAAGTAGAAAAATTATTCATATAGGAACAGGGCCTGTAATTCTTTTAGCCTGGTTATTTGATATTCCAAAAAATATAGCTTTCTCAACTGCATTATTGATCACCATATCCTTAGGTGTTAATTATCAATATCGTTTATTACCTGCCATTGAAGATGTCGAGAGAAAAAGTTTTGGAACAATTGCATATGGTATCAGTATCACACTTTTACTTTTACTATTCTGGCCTCGCTATGCATCATCAATTTCCATAGGAGTTCTATCAATGGCTTTTGGTGATGGATTAGCAGGTTTACTAGGAAGGTCTATTAACTCTCCAAAATGGTCAATACTTGGTCAAACGAAATCGATCGTTGGAACATTAACAATGGGGTCAGTAGTAGCTATAACGACTTCAATTATCTCTTCAACTAATAATTTAGGCATACAGCCTCTAGAAATTTTAGTCATCTCACTAATCGCAACTTTTTTAGAGCAAATAAGTCCTTGGGGTATCGACAATTTAACTGTACCTATTGGAGTAACTTGTATAGGAATATGGTTAATAGGAGTATAAAAGAACAACTAAATTTATTTGACTGATTCAGCTAGTTCCTCTAATAAAACTTCAGTTGTAGAAAAGTTTATACATGCATCCGTAACACTTTGCCCATAGGTAAGTTTTGATAAATCTGAATTTAATTTCTGATTACCTTCAACAAGATGACTTTCAATCATTACGCCCATTACATTCTTTGATCCACCTTTTAACTGTGATGCAACATCCCGCAAAACTTCTGATTGTCTACGAAAATCTTTATTTGAGTTGCCATGGCTACAATCAACCATGACTCTTCCAGGCATCTTAAATTTTGCCAATTCATCTGCAATTAAATTAATTGCATCAAGATGATAATTAGTTCCATTCTTACCACCTCTTAGAACGAGATGACCATCTGGATTGCCTGTAGTACTCACTATTGAAGCGTGACCATCGTTATTAATTCCTAAAAAATGATGAGGTTTTGAAGCCGCTTGCATTGCATTAATCGCTATCGTTGCTGTCCCATCAGTACCATTCTTATAGCCAACCGGCATTGACAATCCAGACGCCATTTCACGATGAGTCTGACTCTCTGTTGTCCTTGCCCCAATAGCAGTCCAACTAATTAAATCAGCAATATATTGAGGAACAACTGGATCAAGCAATTCAGTTGCTGCCGGCATTCCTTTTTTGGCTAAATCAAGTAATAGACCCCTTGCCTTTCTTAAACCAGTATTAATATCGTAAGAATTATCAAGATGAGGATCATTAATAAGTCCTTTCCAACCAACAGTTGTACGTGGCTTCTCAAAATAAACACGCATGACAATCTCTAACTTTTGACTATATTTCTCTCTCAATGGGGCTAAACGATTTGCATATTCAATAGCGGCATCAACATCATGCACCGAACATGGTCCAACAATCACCAAAACTCTTGGATCATTACCATGCAGAATTGATTGAATCTTGTTTCGAGTAGTAGAAACAACTCCAGAGGCTGCCTCGTCTAAAGGCAAATCTCTATGAATTAATGCTGGTGACATTAATGGACGAGTCTCGACCACATGAAGGTCAGAGGTGCTATCCACCATTGAAAAATATGATGAGGTGGACATTTAAAGCGTGATCATAGATATAAGATTAGAGAAGTATCAGTCATAGGGGGTAATAAGTTGCATTATCTGAATGTTTGTTCAAGAAACATGCGGTTGTAAACAATGAAAACAAAAGGCCCTCACTCAAATAAATTCTCTATTGAGATTGAAAAATGCTAAAAAATTACTTATCACATGTTGCAGAAAGAGAAGCTTTAGGAATCCCTCCGCTTCCTTTAGATGCAAAACAGACTAAAGATTTAACAGAGTTATTAGAAAAACCAGAGAAAGAAGCCGACCAAAACTTCTTACTGGATCTTCTTGTTAATCGAATTCCTCCCGGAGTTGATCAAGCCTCTTATGTCAAAGCGACTTGGCTTAGCTCAATTGCTCAAGAAGAATCAAAAAGTCCATTAGTAAATCCTCTAAAAGCAACTGAGCTTTTGGGTACAATGATTGGAGGATATAATGTAGCAGCATTAATTGAAATACTAAAATCTAATAATAAAGAATTAGCAACTTCAGCTTGTCAAGCATTAAGTAATACCCTTTTAGTTTATGACGCTTTAAACGACATTTTAGAATTAGCAAAAACAAATATTTATGCAGAAAAAGTTATTAATAGCTGGTCCAATGGAGAATGGTTCACTAATAAACAACCCTTAGCTCAAGAAATAACAGTAACAGTATTTAAAGTTGAAGGAGAAACAAATACAGACGACCTCTCTCCAGCAACTCATGCCACAACAAGACCAGATATTCCTTTACATGCTCTAGCGATGCTAGAGACTCGAGATCCAAATGGTTTAAACACTATTGAAGAATTAAAAAAGAAAGGATATCCAATCGCATATGTTGGCGATGTCGTTGGGACAGGTAGCTCTAGAAAGTCAGCAATTAACTCAGTCCTTTGGCATACAGGACAAGACATACCTTACGTGCCAAATAAAAGAGGGAGTGGGGTTGTAATAGGAGGCAAAATTGCTCCTATTTTCTTTAATACTGCTGAAGATTCAGGTGCACTTCCAATTGAATGTGATGTAAGCAATCTCAAAACAGGAGATGTCATATCTATTTTCCCTTACAAAGGAGAAGTTAGACGAAGTAAAAATGAGGCAAACAGTGGAGAACTTCTATCAAAATTTGACTTAAAACCACAAACTATTACTGATGAAGTAAGAGCAGGTGGGCGAATTCCTTTAATGATTGGAAGAGCTTTGACAGACAAAGTAAGAACAAAATTAAAACTTCCTCCCTCTACTCTTTTTATTCGTCCTGGTCAGCCACCTGCATCAAAGTACGGGTTTACGCAAGCTCAAAAAATGGTTGGAAAAGCTTGCGGTTTAGAAGGGGTGCTCCCTGGTTCAAGTTGTGAGCCAATAATGACGACAGTGGGTAGTCAAGATACCACTGGTCCGATGACTAGAGATGAAATGAAAGAACTAGCCTGTTTAGGATTTTCTGCTGATTTAGTTATGCAGAGTTTCTGCCATACGGCAGCATATCCCAAGCCTGTTGATATCAAAACTCAAAAAGAACTCCCTGACTTTTTTGCTGAAAGAGGAGGAATAGCATTAAAACCCGGTGATGGAATTATTCACAGTTGGTTAAACAGGATGCTTTTACCAGACACAGTTGGAACAGGTGGCGATAGTCATACACGATTCCCATTGGGTATCTCATTTCCAGGCGGTTCGGGAGTTGTGGCATTTGCAGCGGCCATTGGTTCCATGCCTTTAGATATGCCGGAGTCAGTTTTGGTACGTTTTAAAGGGTCTTTACAAACTGGCGTCACTTTAAGAGATGTAGTTAATGCCATTCCGTGGATGGCCATACAGCAAGGTCTTCTAACCGTCGCAAAAGCGAACAAAGTTAATGTGTTTAATGGGAAAATCTTAGAAATTGAAGGTCTACCAAACTTAAAATTAGAACAAGCCTTTGAGTTAACTGATGCAAGTGCAGAAAGATCTTGTGCTGGATGTACTATTCAACTCTCTGAATCAACAATCAGTGAATATTTAAAAAGCAATATTGTTTTGCTTAAAAATATGATTGCTAGAGGATATAAAGACGCAAGAACAATAAGTAGAAGAATTAAAGAAATGGAAGATTGGTTAAAAAAACCAGATTTACTTTTAGCCGACTCAAATGCTCAATACTCAGAAATCATTGAAATAGACTTGAATGAACTCAAAGAGCCTGTTTTAGCTTGTCCTAATGATCCTGATAACGTCAAACTTTTAAGCGCAGTCGCAGGCACTCCAATTCAAGAAGTTTTTATTGGTTCATGTATGACTAATATTGGTCATTATCGAGCCGCTGCAAAAATTCTCGAAGGAGAAGGCAAGATATCAGCACGATTATGGGTATGTCCGCCAACACGAATGGACGAAGAAATTTTGAAAAAAGAAGGATACTACAAAATTTTTGAAAAAGCCGGTAGCCGAATGGAAATGCCAGGTTGTTCTCTATGCATGGGCAATCAAGCTCGTGTAGAAGATAATTCAACAGTTTTCTCAACAAGTACAAGAAATTTCAACAACAGATTAGGTAAAGGAGCTCAGGTATTCTTAGGGAGTGCAGAACTGGCAGCTGTTTGCGCTTTGTTAGGTCATATACCTACAACTGATGAATATCTTGCAATAGCTTCCAAAAAAGTTTCACCATTAACTGACGAAATCTACAGATACTTAAACTTTAATGAAATACCAAACTTTATCGAAGATGGTCGTGTAATAACAAAAGAAGAAGAGGCCTCTATTTTACAAACCTAAATTGAGTTAAATGATCAAAAGTAAAAGTCAAAATCCAATACAAAAAAAATCAACTCAAAGCATAAAAAGACTTCTTCAGAGGAAATGGCTAAATGTAATTCTTGCTCTCATACTTACAGGTTTAGGAGCAGCATTAACGGGAATATTATTTAAAACTGGAATTCATGCATTAGAAGATTATCGATCCAATCTTCTTGCATCTATGCCTAGATGGATAGTTTTACCAATACTAGGAGCATTAGGAGGCTTAATTTCAGGATCGCTCATTCAAAATTTTGCCCCTGCAGCAAAAGGTGCGGGCGTAAGTCACATCATTGCTTTCCTTCGCCACAAGCCAGTCCCCATGGGATTAAGAGTTGGAATAGTAAAACTGTTTGCTGGAATTATTGCTATTGGCAGTGGATTTCCACTAGGCCCAGAAGGCCCCGCCGTTCAAATGGGGGGATCTGTTGCTTGGAAAATGGCAAAATGGCTAAAAGCCCCTATTTCATTTCGCAGAGTCATAGTTGCAGCAGGCGGAGGAGCTGGAATTGCAGCAATTTTTAGTGCACCTATTGGAGGCTTTGTCTATGCAATTGAAGAACTTCTAAATTCAGCCAGACCAGTAGTCCTCTTACTAGTAGTAGTCACAACATTCTGGGCTGATAGTTGCGCTGATATTTTGCAAGCGATTGGACTAGATCAAAAAGCTGGTGGATTTGTTAATAATTTAGGTTTTCAATTAGAGAGAGCATACACACCAGTAATCGAGTTCTTTCCAATAGATTTTTTATACCTAATAGTTTTAGGAATCTTACTTGGATTCTTAGCAGAAATGTATTGCCGATATGTTTTAAAAATGCAAGTTCTAGGAAATAAATGGTTTAAAAATAAAACCATTGAAAGAATGAGTTTATCAGGTTTATTACTTGGTACTATGTATTCAATTATTCCGGAAAATTTTCATAATATCGAAGAATTACAAAAAATTATTGTTAATGAAAGTAGCAGTTTTACACTTGCAATAAGTATATTTTTTGTTTTATTCTTTGCATCTGGCCTTGCTGCTGCATCAGGCGCACCAGGTGGTTTATTTTATCCAATGCTTACTTTGGGCGGAGCGATAGGATTAGCGAGCGGTATAGGAGTAGAAGCATTTACAGGCCATGTACCAACAACCTATATTTTTGCAGGAATGGGCGGATTTGTAGCTGGTTGCTCAAGGACACCTTTAACAGCAATGTTTTTAGCCTTCGCATTAACTAAAAATCTTTTAATACTAAAGCCACTCTTGATTACATGCATAGCTAGCTTTTTAACTGCCAGATTATTTAATGAACATTCAATTTATGAAAGACAAATAACAATTGAAGAAGGAGAATTAAAATAAACTTTTCAAATTTTTGTTAATGAACTATTTTGGCTTTTATAATTATAAATCATACATCTAAGACCTATCAATAATATCCAACCTAAGATATTGATTCTGCTATCAAATAATGGAATATCTGTAGCATAAAAACAGATTAAAATTAAAGTAGAGGTCCACCAAGCTCGATCAACTATTATATTTTTTGTTGAATTTAATCTATTAAATATTCCATATAAACCCGAAATTATTAATAAGCTAAAAACAAATATATTAATCAAAAGAGAAACTAAAACGCCATGGCTAATTGCTAATTCTAAAGGCAAATTATGGGAATGACCATGAAATAAACCTGTCCTAAGAGGATAAATAATAGAAAAAGCTGCTGCTCCCCAACCAAGCCATGGTTTTTCAAAAATTAAATTAACAGCAACTTTCCATTGGCCAATACGTGTTGCTTCAAAAGATCTACTGTCTACAAACTGCATATCACTTAATCTCATCCAAACAGAATCAGGCACAATACTTCTTGCAAACTGTTGAATTCCAAAATCAAACACAGGTAAAATAGCAATAATCACTGGGAGAAAACAAATAAGCATTAAAGGTATTAACCAGCTCCAGGATGCTGAACCAATAACTAATGGCAGTCCTAATACAATTGCACCCCATGCGTTTCTAGAGTTTGTCAAAATCATTGCTGCAATAAAGGCAACTAAAAGAACAAAAGGAATAACTCGGTTTCTTCCAACAATAAAAGGATGAAGAACTGAAGCCAAGCAGAATGGCCATACGCCCGATAACCATGCAGCAGTGATATTCGCGTAATCGAACAACCCAGACAATCTTCCTAAAGGCTCTCCTCCTGGAGAAATAAACCAAATTATCAAACCATCAAAAACCTCCCAAGGCCCCTCCCATCCAAGCCACAACTGACCAAAGCCCGTTATCAAAACAGGTAGACTTCCTAATACAAGCAAAGAAGCACATTTTGTTCTTCTTTCAGGAGTTAATAAATATGGCTGAAAACCCCAAAAAAACCAAAAAAATGGCATCCAATTAAAGAGACCAAACCAAGCTAGCCAACCGGTATGAGAACGAAAACAACCAACTAGCATCAAAAAAGTTACAAGCACTAGCGGATAATTCCAGTATTCCCTCCAATAGAGATCCCTTCTTTTAAGACTTCCGTCGAATAGAGCTACAAGCAATAATACATACGAAATTAATGCACTCGACGGCAAACAAAATACACTAAGCTGAAAACAACTCCAGCCAATATTGTCTAAAAAATAATTTTTTAAATTAAAGAAATAACTATTATTAATCATGTAAAAACAGCCGTTCTACCTCTATAAACAATAACTTGTCGTCTTAAATGTAATCTTAAAGCTCTTGCTAATGCGACTCGCTCCAAATCTCTACCCTTTCTTATTAAGTCTGATACTTCATCACGATGACTAACATTAGAAATAGTCTGTTCAATTATAGGACCAGCATCAAGATCCTTAGTGACATAATGAGCTGTTGCGCCAATTAATTTTACCCCTCTTTCCCAAGCCTGATGATATGGTTGAGCACCTTTAAAAGCCGGAAGAAAAGAATGATGAATATTAATAAAATTAGGAAACTTCTCTAAAAATGAACTACTTAAAATCTGCATATATTTAGCCAAAACCCCCAAATCAATTTTATAGTCATTTAGTAAATCTAGAATTTTACTTTCTGAATCCGCTTTATTATTTTTATCTACTTTTATAAGCTTAAAAGGAATAGAAAAACTTGAGCAAATTCCCTCTAAATCTGAATGATTTGAGATCACTAAAGGCACCTTCATACATAATTCACCTGCCTTAACTCTCCATAAAAGATCAACTAAGCAGTGACTCTGCTTACTAACAAATATTGCAACATTAGGAAAATCATTGGAAAAGCTCAATACAGCTTTTCCATTCAATCTCTGCTCAAGTAAAATTACTTCGGTTCTTATTTCATTTTTATCAAGTAAAAATCCATCTAAATCCCACTCAATGCGACTGAGAAACAATTTCGCATCTGCATCTGTATGGTGATCGGCATGTCTAATATTCCCATTTTTACTTGCTATCCAACTTGACAAATCACTTACAAGTCCAGGCTGATCAGGACAAATGAACTGTAAGATAACTGTTTTGAGGCTCACTAAAGCTATATCCTTAAACTATTCTCTTTTTTAGACCACTCATTGAAAATTAACAAGCAAATTTCATAACATCTATGCAAACGAATAGCCAAAAAACAGAAAAAAAGCAATCCGAAGTCTCTGTTATTGGTAGTGGAATAGCAGGAATTACAACTGCGTTTCATCTAGGAAAAAAAGGTTACAAAGTAAATTTAATCGACCCAAGAGTAAATTCAGAAATAAATAATTTAAATCCAAAAAATGGAACACAAGCTAGTTTAGGTATTCTGATGGGGAATATCTATAAAAGATCAAAAGGAAGGGCTTTTTTGCTAAGAAATAAAAGTATGAAACTATGGAAAGAATGGCTTACTGAAATAAACTATTATGAGTCAAGTTTTATATTTAAAAAACCATTAATTAAATTAACAAATTCTAAAAAAGAATATCAATCAATGGTTGAATTAATTGAGAATAAAAAAGAATATGGAATTGAACTTTTAGATAAAAAGACTTTAGATTTCTGGAATTTTATATTTGAGACAAAATTAATTGGGGGATTAATCTCTCATGAAGATGGTCGATTAAACCCTATAAAATTAATAAAAGCATTAATGCATAGTCTTGACCAACTTGAAATAAATAAAATTGAAAATAATGTTATTCAAATAAGCAAAAATGATAAGCCACATGAAAAAAGATGGAATATTCTTTTAGAAGATAATCAATCTATTAATCAAGATTATATAGTAATTTGCTCAGCAATAAATACTCAAAAAATATTAAAATCATTAGGGTATAAAATATTTTTAGAGCCAATATTAGGACAAGTCATTGAATTAGAATTAGAAGATGAAAATAAAGATTGGGAAAAGTGGCCTGCAATATTAAATTATCAGTCTATAAACTTTATGCACCATAGTCCCAATCATGTACTTATGGGAGCAACTGTCGAGAGTGGAAACAAGCCAAGCCTAATTAAAAAACAAGAAATGTTAAAAATGAACAACACTGCTCCAAAATGGATGAAAAAAGCAATAATCAGTCATGAATGGAATGGAGTCAGAGCTAGACCAATCAACGAACCTGCTCCATTATTGAAAGAATTAGAAGTGGGATTATTAATTAATACAGGACACTACAGAAATGGTTTTTTGTTAGCTCCTGCCTGCGCTGAATGGATTGGACTGAAAATAGAAAACCAATAAATATTAATTTATTTTGTCTCGGTAAAATCAGCATCAATAACATCATCTCCATCAGTTTTACTATCAGCGTTGGGATCATCAGCAGCTTGTGAAGCAGCATTAGCTTGTTGATATACAGAAGCTCCTAATGAATACAATTCTTGTTGAAGCTCTTCTACTAAAGTTTTCATGGTTTCATAATCATCTTTTTCAAGCGCTTCTTTTAGCTTGACTCGTTTCTCTTCAACTTTTGCTTTTGCTTCATCATCAACTTTATCGCCAAGCTCACCTATTTGTTTTTCAGATTGATAAACAAGTGTTTCAGCTTGGTTTTTAATATCAATTTTTTCACGCTTTTCTTTATCAGCAGAAGCATTCATTTCTGCATCTTTAACCATTTTATCAACTTCGTTATCCGACAAAGTTGATGCACCAGTAATAGAGATACTTTGCTCTTTACCGCTACCTTTATCTTTTGCATTGACGCTGAGGATTCCATTAGCATCAATATCAAAAGTCACTTCAATTTGAGGCACGCCTCTAGGAGCGGGAGGGATACCATCTAAGCGAAAGGTTCCAAGACTTTTATTGTCAGAAGCCATCTCACGTTCTCCTTGTAACACATGAATTTCTACATTCGTTTGGCCATCAACTGCAGTTGAGTAAGTTTCTGCCTTT
>QCIZ01000002.1 GCA_003216375.1 Prochlorococcus sp. AG-402-O21
ATTTTATTAATGATAACAGGGCTTCTTTATTTACTATATTTAGGCTTATCAAACGAAAAAATAAATATCAAAGATTTAATAATAAATAATTCTTTGTCAATGGTTATTATCTTTACAATAATGTATTCCATAAGTTATTTAAGCTTTAAAATTTTTGGAATTAATTCATTAGGAATGGGTGATATAAAGCTCTCTTCTATTAGTACAATATGGCTTGGTATTGAATTAAGTTTTTTATCGTTATGTATTTCATTTTTTCTATCAGCCATATATAGTTTATACGGAAAACTTACTAAAAGATTTTCACCATTTCAACAGTATCCATTTGCACCATTTTTATCAATTGGGATATTTTGTTCTTGGTTTATAGATAAGATTCAAACTTTCTAATCCCTTTAAAGGTACTCAAGGTATTAAATTAAATTCAATCACAAAATAGCTGTGTCATTATTCGACTGGTTTGCTGATAGAAGGAAAGGCCAATTTGTTGGCAAAGTTACTCAGGAATCTGAAGAAAGTGATGGACTATGGGAAAAATGTCCGGAATGTGGACAAGTAGTTTATAGAAAAGATTTAATAGATAATTGTAGTGTTTGTAATAATTGTGGGCATCACAATCGAATAGATAGCAAAGAGAGAATAAGACTAATTACTGATCCAAATACATTTATATCAATCAATAATCATTTAACCCCAGTTGACCCTCTGGGTTTCAAAGATCGACGAGCTTACGCAGATAGACTAAGAGAAAGTCAAGCGAGCACTGGACTTAAAGATGGAGTATTAACAGGGACCTGTGAAGTAAATTCTATTCCTATGGCATTGGCCGTAATGGATTTCAGATTCATGGGTGGCTCAATGGGTTCTGTTGTAGGAGAGAAGATTACACGGCTTATCGAACACTCAACCAAAGAAAAGTTGCCATTGCTAATTGTTTGTGCTTCGGGTGGTGCTCGAATGCAAGAAGGGATGCTAAGCCTAATGCAAATGGCAAAGATTTCAGGAGCCCTTGAACGACATAGAGACGCTCAATTGCTCTATATGCCTTTACTTACCCATCCCACCACTGGAGGAGTAACTGCTAGTTTTGCAATGCTTGGAGATTTAATACTTGCAGAACCAAAAGCACTGATTGGTTTTGCGGGTAGAAGAGTAATCGAACAAACACTGAGAGAGAAACTACCTGATAATTTCCAAACTGCGGAATATCTCCAAGATCATGGTTTCGTAGATACCATTGTACCAAGAACGGAACTCAAAGAAACTTTGACTAAGATACTTCGATTACATAAAACACAAGAAGTAAAATCAAGAACCAATGCTTAAAATAAATCAAGAGATAAAAAATAAATTTAATCATCTCTTGAACATATTAGTACTAATATTAATAATTTTATTCAACAGGACAAATATAGTATTTGGAGCAGATATCAATTGGTTTGAAGTTAGTCAAATGCCTGCTGGAGTTCAATATTTAGATAGAGATAGTATTGATATTGAAGGAAAAGGAATAATAGAACTAACGACAAAATACATAAAAATCGACTCTAGTACTTCAAAGGAAATAAAGGAGAATATTTATATAATGAGAATCAATTGTATGACTAATAAATTCAAGGATATTTCAGTTAATGGTAAAAAGAATTTATCCGCAAAATGGGAAGACCCTAATGGGGATAAACTATTAGATGATGTGATTTCAGATAGCTGCAAAAATGTTTAAACTCATCATTTATTTAAAAGAATGATCAATACAGATCATCCTCTCCGCATAGCAATTGCAGGACTAGGTTTCGGTGAAAGTGTTCATATTCCTGCATCATTATCTAATAAAAATATTGAGCTTGTGGGATTGTGGCATCCTCGGCCAGAAAGGCTTCAAGAAGCCTGCGATAAGCACAATTTACTTGCCTACGAGAAATGGGAGGATTTAGTCAATGATTCCAATGTAGATGGAATAATCATAGCCACTCCGCCAGCCCCCAGATACGAGCTTGCACTAGAGGCAATTAAAGGAGGAAAACATCTTCTACTAGAAAAGCCAACTTGCTTAAACTCTGAGGAAGTAAAAGAGCTTCAAAGAAATGCCCTAAAAAGAGATTTAAAAATAGCTGTCGATTACGAATATCGAGCGGTTCCTCTGTTCATGCAAGCAAAGCGAATAATTAACGAGAAGAAACTAGATGAACCATATTTTGTAAAACTAGATTGGCTAATGAGCAGCAGAGCTAATCCAGATAGACCATGGAATTGGTATTCAGACGAAGATTCTGGTGGAGGGGTACTGGGCGCGTTAGGTACCCATGCTTTTGACATGATTCATTGGCTAATTGGTCCAACACATTCATTAAGCGCAATAAATTCAACTTCAATCAAACAAAGATTTTTCACCCAATCAAAAACCACTAAACAAGTGACAAGTGAAGATGTAAGCATTTCTCAACTACAAATTAAAAGCATTAATAACAATTTGATTCCAGTCCAAGTAAATCTCTCTGCCGTAACAAAACAAAGCAGGGGTTTTAGTCTAGAAATTTATGGCGGCAATGGAACTCTTATTCTTAGCAGTGACAATCAGAACGATTATGTACACGGATTTGGGCTGTGGTTCTCAACTAAGGAAGACGTTCTTAAAAGTATTCAACCAGATTCAGATCTTTCTTTTTCAAAAATCTGGACAGATGGACGAATTGCCCCAGTAGCAAGAATACAAAACTGGTGGGCTCAAAGCATAAAAGAAGGTACACCAGTTATTCCAGGCTTAGCTGAGGGATTAGCAAGCCAAATTGTTTGTGACAAGATTAAAGAATCAAACTCGATTGGAATGAAGCTTGAAATCAATTAGAGAAATTCACTAAATAAAAAAAAAATTTTTTAGGTGTCATAAGCCACAAAAAGGGCCTTTGATATGGAATAATCTTAAGGAAATTTTTGTTGCATAAATGGCACTCTCGTACTACGCAGAAGAACTAAAGAAAACAGCAAGTGCCATAGCCCAGCCAGGCAAAGGGATTCTTGCTGTCGATGAATCAACTAAAACAGTAGGTAAAAGGCTTGCTTCAATAGGTGTTGAGAACACTGAGGACAACAGAAAAGCATATAGAGGTATGCTTTTCACCACAGAAGGTCTTGGAAACTTCATAAGCGGAGCGATCCTTTTCGAAGAAACTCTTTTCCAAAACCATCCAGATGGTGAGCCTATGGTTAAGAAGCTTGAAAAGCTAGGCATTATTCCAGGAATCAAGGTTGATAAAGGTCTAAGACCATTAGCTGGTGGACACGATGTAGAAACTTTTTGTTCAGGTTTAGACGGTCTTGTTGAAAGAGCTGCTGATTATTACGAGCAAGGTGCAAGATTTGCTAAGTGGAGAGCAGTGCTTCAAATAACAGACGATGGTTGTCCTTCTAAACTTTCTATCAGAGAAAACGCTTGGGGTTTAGCAAGATACGCTAGATCTGTACAAGAATCTGGCTTGGTTCCAATTATTGAACCAGAAATCTTAATGGATGGTTCACATTCAATTGAAAAGACAGCAGCAGTTCAAGAAGAAGTAATTAAAGAAGTTTACTTGGCTTGCCAGGTAAACGGAGTACTTCTAGAGGGAACTCTTCTAAAGCCATCAATGACGGTTCAAGGTGCTGACAGTTCAACAAAAGCTGATCCTCAGCAAGTAGCTGAAATGACAATCCGTACAATGGAACGCTGTGTACCTGCAAGTGTCCCTGGTATTACTTTCCTTTCAGGTGGTTTGAGCGAGGAAGCAGCATCAGTTTATTTAAATCTGATGAATAAGATCGACAGAAAGGCTAAGTGGAATGTTTCATTCTCATATGGTCGTGCTTTACAACATTCATGTCTAAAAGCATGGAAAGGCTCGAACACTTCTGATGGACAAAAAGCACTCATAGCTAGAGCGCAAGCAAACTCTGAGGCATCAAAAGGATTGTATGTTGCTGGTTCTCAGCCTTCTTCTGATGAACAATTATTTGTAGCTGGATACAAGTACTAAGCTAAAAAAGCTAACAAAAAGCTGCTATCTCTCTTTGATAGCAGCTTTTTTAATGCATTGATTTATAAATTCAAGAAAGTAGTGTACTAAGAATTGACTTGCCATCAATATTACCTAAAGCATCATCACAAGCTCTTTCAGGATGTGGCATCATCCCCAAAACATTTCCTTTTTTATTTGTAATTCCAGCAATATCATTGATTGATCCATTTGGGTTATGAGCGTATTTTAGAGCAATCGAATCATCATCCTGCAATTTTTTCAAGACGTCATTGCTACATTGATATCTACCTTCTCCATGAGCGATAGGTAGTGAAATGGAATCATGTATTTTATAATTTTTCATCCAAGATGATTTTGTGCTTTCAATAGATAAATTTGCTCTATCACATATAAAATTTAGATTCTTATTTCTTGTCAAAGCTCCTTGCAAGAGACCAAGTTCAGTAAGTATTTGAAACCCATTACAAATACCAAGAACTTTTCCACCTTTATCAACAAAAGAGATTAAAGAGTTTAAAACAGGTGCGAATCTTGCTATTGCCCCACAGCGTAAATAGTCTCCATAACTAAACCCCCCTGGAATGACAATTGCGTCATAACTACTTAAATCAGTAGTTTCATGCCATAGAAAACTTGTAGGAATTCCTAGGCATCCTTCAGTAGCCCACCTAACGTCCCTGTCGCAGTTCGATCCAGGAAAAACAATAATTCCGATATTCATTTATTTAGTTTGTAAGAGTTTTCTGTTCGTCCTTAAATTCCAAAGACCAGTCCTCAATAACAGGGTTTGCGAGCAATCGATCACTCATCAACTCAATCTTCGATCGAGCTTCCTCCTTATTTGCCGCTTCGATCTCAAGTTCAATAGATTTACCAATTCTTAGTTGAGTAACTCCATCTATTCCTAATCTCTTAGTAGCTGCCCTAGTAGCCTCTCCCGCCGGATCCAAAACAGAAGGTCTTAAATGAACAAAAACTCTTGCTTTAAATAAAGACACTTTTAAAATTCAATGGGATTTTCTACACCGTTCCTTTAGTTAATCCAAGGAATAAGGTTACAAAGTTATTGTAGATAATATTTGATAAATTTCTAATTGATACTTTCTCATTGTTCACTTATTAATCCTTTACCTAGGCATGTCAGACAAGTGTGATAACAATTTGGGCTAGATTTCATATAACCATTACCGCCACATTTATTGCAGGTCTTCAGGTTCAAAGCATTAGCAACACTCTGAACTTCATTTTTCTGGGTAGTGGAAACTGCTTGACTCACGACAAAAAGTCCGGGAAGAAACTATTAGAAAATTGGTTTAAGAGGATTATCTCCTAACTCACAAAGAATCGCGGATAAAAATAAAAATACAACCTATTTTTAATATAAATATAATAATTTGAACTGATTAATTAAAAGGAAGATTCAAAAGCTTTTTCAACTCCGCTTTTCAGGCTCAAAGAGACTAAATCAATCCCAGCCTTAGAAGGTTTCCAAGAATCATCATTCACACTCTCAAACCATGAATTAAATCTAGATCCAACCATTTGGATCTGAAGAGGCAAAGCCTTACCCTCTATCCAGCATCTCCCTTTTATACGAAGAATTTGATATTCCCGAACAAGTTTTAAAAGAACTTCTTTCAATACATCTTGATCAATTGGGAATTCAAATCTTAAATGCTCACTTATTACATCAACATGGTCATGGTCATGGTCATGGTCATGGTCATGGTCATTTTGATCTGATCGAGAAATATTGTTTTGTTCTTTGCAAAGGCCTAGAATTACTGAAGGTTCAATTTTTCCATTAGATATTGGCAGAATATTAGTAATGGAATTCCCTTGCTTTTTTACCTCATCCCTAACCAATGAAAAACTTTTTTCAGAAAGCAAATCAGACCTACTAATCAAAACGAGATCAGCAGAAATCAATTGGTCTCTAAAAAGACCATTTATTGGAGTTAAATGATCAATACTATTATCATTTGTTATTTGTTCATTAATACTTTTTAAATCACCCACTGGACTTCCGTTTGAGAGAGCATATCCATCAACCAAAGTTACGACACCATTAATGAAAACCTTACTTCTTATTGCAGGCCAATTAACAGCTTGAAGTAAAGGCTTTGGCAAAGCAAGACCACTGGTTTCAATAATGATTCCATCAAGCTGGTTTGATCTAAGGAGCAAGGCTTCCATTGCAGGTAAGAAGTCCTCTTGAACAGTGCAACATAAACAGCCATTATTCAATTCAACTATTCTTTCATCTACTTCATCATCAGGGCAAAAGCCACAGGTCTTAAGAAGGTCTCCATCTAAGCCTACTGTTCCAAATTCATTAACAACTACAGCTAGACGTTGACGAGCTTCACTTAAAAGATGTCTCAGGAGTGTTGTTTTGCCGGAGCCCAAAAACCCTGTAACCACAGTAACTGGTATACGACTATCACTCATCTTTATTTTTGTTCAACAAGTTAGCAACCAAGACTATAGCTTGTATCCTCCTCGGTCTTTGAATTTGTTCCAGAAGCCATAGAACATAGTTCCTTTTGTTGTATTCGACTTATTACCGCATCTGTAAAGTCAGCTCCTTCAATAAGAGCATCTGTGAAGGTACTTTCCATCAATAATGCACCATTGAAGTCAACATCCCTTAAATCAGCTCCTTCGAAATCAGTTGCATATGCCAAAGCGTCATTTAGCTGCGCACCATGCAAATCCGCTCCATTCAATTTACTATTATTAAACACTGCTCCTGTCAGGTTTGATTCACTGAAATTTATGCCCTTTAGATCTAGTTTTACGAAATCATTTCCACTTAAATCCTGGCTAGACATATCCTGGGAAATATTTAGTTCTTCTTGATTGCGAATCTCAGCAGGAGTTCTAGCGAAAACACTTTGAGCAGGAAAGATCAAAACAAAAATAAGTAATGCAGCAAAAACAATTGCTTTAAAATCAGAGATGAAAGAAGTTTTTTTGTTCATTGGAGCTTAAAAGGACTTTTAACAGGTAATTTAATTATTCACGTTATGGCAAATAGGGCCAAGAATGAATCATGTCAATGAGCTTAAGAGTAATAGTTCCTCCGCACCCACTCATATCACATTGGTTAACTATTTTAAGGAACCCTACTACCCCAGAAATCCTCTATGCAACAGGCCTAGAACAACTTGGTACCTGGCTCACTTATGAAGCTCTGAGAGATTGGATCCCAAGTAAAAAAGAACAGCTCACTACTTCAGCAGGAACAACTGAATGTTCAATTATTGATCCAAATATTCCTATTTTGGCAATTCCTTATTTGCCTGCAGGGCTTGAGCTCTTTAGAGGTGCTAGAAATTTAATTCCTAATTTAAATTTGTGTATTGGCGGGCTGCCTAAAGAAATTGAGGAAAATGCAGGAATTATTTTTTACATAGATCAAATAACAACCGGTAAACAACTTTTAAAAGATTTAAATCATCTTAAAGATAAAAAAATTGATGCAAGAAGGATAAGAGTAATTTCAGCATTAGCCGCTAATCAAGGACTTAAAGAAATCGGTGAAAATATTCAAGATTTGAATATTTATTGTGCTTGTATAGATCCTGAATTAATATCAGAAAGTGAAATATCACCCGGAATTGGTGATCCATCATTACGTATCAAAACCAGAGTCACCTCATCGGACTAGCATTTAAAGAAGTTATTCAAAGTTATGAGCCAATACCGAGATTCAAATTCAGGAAGTTTGGCATCATTAATTAGTGGTGCCGTACTTGGAGCTGCAGGTCTAGCTTGGTGGTTACTTTCTGAAGCCGAGAAAAGGCAAGAAACCAGAAAGCAAAAGGCAATGCTTTATGCACCAAGAATTCAAGATGGCTCTGAGGCAACTGAATTAGAATCAAATACTCTAGGCAATCAAAGCAACGAACACCTTGAGCAACGTGTTGAACAGCTTAATTCGGCGATAGCAGACGTACGGAAACAATTAGAAGACCTGGGATCTTCTAATTAATTCTAATTTTTAAACAATTAAATAGAAATCAAATGCTTAGATCAAATGCGATAACACAGGGTATTCAACGGTCACCGAACAGAGCAATGCTTAGAGCTGTTGGCTTTGATGATAATGACTTTAATAAGCCAATCATTGGAATCGCTAATGGTCACAGCACAATAACCCCATGCAATATGGGATTAATGGATCTGGCTAATAGAGCTGAGTCCGCTTTAAAAGAGGCTGGTGCAATGCCTCAAACATTCGGGACCATAACTGTTAGTGATGGCATCTCTATGGGAACAGAAGGGATGAAATATTCATTAGTTTCAAGGGAAGTTATTGCTGACGCAATTGAGACAGCTTGCAATGCTCAAAGCATGGATGGTGTATTAGCAATAGGTGGATGCGACAAAAATATGCCCGGCGCAATGTTATCAATGGCAAGAATGAATATACCTTCAATCTTTGTTTACGGAGGAACAATTAAGCCTGGGAAATTAGACGGTTGCGACCTAACCGTAGTTAGTTCTTTTGAAGCTGTCGGTCAATTAACAAGTGGGAAAATCGACGAAGAACGTTTAATAGCAGTAGAAAAAAATGCTATCCCTGGTCCTGGCAGTTGTGGTGGCATGTTCACTGCAAACACCATGTCTGCCGCAATTGAAACGATGGGTTTTAGTTTGCCATTTAGTTCAACAATGGCAGCTGTAGATGATGAAAAAGTAGAGAGCGCTGCCAAGAGTGCTCAGGTGCTTGTCAATGCAGTAAAGAACGACATCAGACCATTAGATTTACTCACAAAAAAAGCCTTTGAGAATGCAATAAGTGTCATCATGGCTGTTGGTGGCTCAACAAATTCTGTCCTTCACCTACTTGCTATAGCCAGGACTGCCGGAGTTGATTTGACAATCGATGACTTTGAACGTATTAGGCAAACTGTTCCTGTGATTTGCGACCTCAAGCCAAGCGGTAAATACGTAACTGTAGACTTACATCAAGCTGGAGGGATTCCTCAAGTAATGAAATTGCTCCTCGATGCAGGAATGCTCCATGGAGAATGCCAAACTATTGAAGGTAAAACAATTAGAGAAGTTCTTAGCGATATTCCCTCAAAGCCCAAAGATAATCAAGATGTTATCAGGCCAATATCAAACCCTATTTATAAAAAAGGACATCTAGCTATTCTCAAAGGAAATTTAGCTAGTGAAGGAAGTGTTGCAAAAATCAGTGGTGTAAAAACCCCTGTTTTAACTGGCCCTGCAAGGGTCTTTGAAAGTGAAGAAGAATGCTTGACTGCAATTCTTGACAACAAAGTTAAAGCTGGAGATGTAGTAGTTGTTAGATATGAAGGGCCTGTAGGAGGGCCAGGGATGAGGGAAATGCTCTCACCAACTTCAGCAATTGTGGGTCAAGGGTTGGGAGAGAAAGTTGCACTAATTACTGACGGCCGATTTAGTGGCGGATCATATGGCTTAGTGGTTGGCCACGTTGCTCCAGAAGCAGCCGTTGGAGGAACAATTGGATTAGTGGAGGAAGGAGACAGTATTACCGTTGACGCTAATAAATTGTTAATCCAATTAAATGTCGAAGACCAAGAACTTGCGAAAAGGAAAGAGAAATGGCAGAAGCCAAAGCCTAGATATAAGACAGGTATTCTTGGGAAGTATTCCAGATTAGTAAGTTCATCAAGCCAAGGAGCTACAACCGATCAAATATAGTTCAAGTCAATAAAGCCGAAGCCTTAAAAATCGTCCTGAGTCTTCTCGCAAGGGACTCAAAAAGTTTTCCATATGAAGGCGTTTCGCATTGAACACCAGAAGAGCTATCCATCCAAACAGCATGCTTCCCTTGCCACAATATCGGCCTATCAATTAATGATTTCCAAGATATAGTCATATTTACTTCATTCCCACTTTTATACACTTCAAGTTCAATATCCATAGATTCTTCTCTTTCGCCGTCTATATTTCTAGATTGAATTTTAAAAATCAAGTCATCAAGCTCATTATCATCATCTAATTGATTTTCTAAAAAAACAGAATGAACATAAGGCTTCATACAAAGATCTGCAGCCTTGGCGACTTCGGCTATCAAACTTTCTTTCGAATCAGGAGTATGCACTAATTGACTTAATTAAGACTTTGATAGGACCAGCAAAAAATCCTGAGTTCATTTTGCCTGGCTGACCAAATTTTGAATGAAGTACTTGAAATCTATTGATAGAAGTAGGATCAAAACGAAGAGGTAGTCGAACAGGCTTTGCCCGACGAGCCGGTTCCAAATCTTTGAAGGGTATTTTTATTCTACTAACTCCATTTTCCTTTGTGGGTATTGATGCAACCCAACGAATATCACCTTTTAGAAGATTTGATAGTGATAAAGGTTTCTTTTCACAGGCAATCGCAAATTTCAATGTTCTCCCTTCTCCTTCAACGTCAAGAATTAATCCGGAATATTGGGAAAGATTAAATGGCTTATCAAAAATTGGAGATCGGCAACTAACAAAGCCACCGCCTTCTTCTACTAAGTTACCCTCAAGAAATAAGCCTTTCTCTGAAGAACGACACTTTGCAAGACTTGATCCGCCCATAATTGTGTCATTCAGAGATTTCCAATCTGAAAATCCTGAACCCTGTATGAGAGGAGTTATTGAAATTTCAGGCAGTGGTGAATCAAGAATCAATTAAGAAGCATGCTCTACTCATACAATAATCTAACTAGGAAGATGCGTAAGCCTCTTTATCAGCTAAGACAATAATTTCAGAGTTTGGTGAAACTAATTTTGCGGGTGTTCGCTCCCATGATTCTGATTGATCAAGTAGACGTTTAAGAGCCGTTTGTTTAGCAGATCCACTGATTAGGAAGACCACATTGTCTGCTGAACTGAGTAATTTACTTGTAAAGGTAATTCTTTTATGACCTTTACCTTCGCCAACAGTTATTAGGCTATCTCTTTCAAATAATGCATCCGAACCAGGGAAGAGGGAAGCTGTATGCCCATCATCTCCCAAGCCCAATAAAATTAAATCAAATTTTGGTGGATCCCCATCCAAATTATTTTTCAAAATTTTTTCATAATCTTTAGCACTATCCTCTGGCGATGCTAATTCAACGGTTGAGACACTAAAAAATGATGCCTCTAGAGAAGGGTTACCTTCTTTAAACAATGAATTTTTCAATAGGAAGCAATTACTTTCTTGAGATTCATTGTCAACCCATCTTTCATCTCCAAGAAACAAATCGACGTTCATCCAATCAATATTTTTTTTACCCAATAAAGAATAAGCAGCCTTAGGAGTTGAACCACCGCAAAGGGCAATTTTTGCTTTGTTTTTAATTTTTAAAGTTGACTCAACAATCTGAGCAATCAAATCAGAGGCAGCTTGAGCGAGAGAGTTTTTATCTTCTGAAACTTGAATTTCATATTTAGTCATTAGTATCAATCAATCCATTCAGTGTGAAATGATCCAGCTTTGTCTACGCGCTCATAAGTATGAGAGCCAAAACAATCTCTCATTGCCTGAACCAAGTTTTGGGGGAGTCTAGAGGTTCTAAAGCTATTTAAATAATCAAGAGTGCTACTTAAACACGGAACTGGAATTCCAGCATTAGCAGCAGCAGAAACAACCTGAGTCAGACCAGAAAGACGATTATTTACCTGTTCAGTAAACCAACTATCAAGAATAAGATTGCTTAACTTCGGATCTTTCTTAAATGCATCCTGAATACGACTCAAAAGAGTAGACCTTATTATGCAACCACCTTTCCATATTTGAGCAATGGAGGGCATATCAAGATCGTAATCATATTCATCAGAAGCTAACCTTAGAATATCCATGCCTTGGGCATAGCTAGCTATTGTAGCCAATACAACTGCATCCATAAGCAAGGGCATTCCATCAGAGGGCTTTCCAAAATCAACAAACGAAGGCTTATTGCCGTTCAAAATTGTTTCTGCATAATTTCTTTGATCTTTCATCGAACTCATAACCCTTCCGTTCAAAGATGCATAGATAGTTGGGACAGAAGCTCCAAGTTCAAGCGCGCTGACAACTGTCCACAAGCCAGTACCTTTTTGACCCGCCTTATCCATTATCTTTTCGACAAGATCGGAACTGTCATCAGGATCCTTAACTCGTAAACATGCTTCAGTAATTTCAACAAGATAGGAGGAAAGTTCTTCGGTTTTATTCCAATAACTCATAACAGATGCCATCTCATCACCACTCATTCCACAAACTCTCTTCATCAAGTCATAGGCCTCAGCCAAAATTTGCTCAATACCATATTCAATTCCATTGTGAACAGTCTTAACAAAATGACCTGATCCTCCAGGGCCGATGTAAGTCACACAAGGTCCATCTTCAACCTGAGCTGCCATTTTGTTCAACAAACCCTCAATAGCGTCGTAAGAAGTCTTTGTGCCGCCAGGCATCATGCTAGGGCCTTCAAGTGCACCCTTAGCACCACCTGAGACACCCATACCAATGTATCCAAAGCTCTTACTCTCAAGTTCTTTTACTCTTCTTTCTGTATCCATAAATTGGGCATTTCCGCCATCGATCAGCAAGTCACCTTCCTCGAGGAATGGTGAAATTTGATTAATTACAGCATCAGTAGCTGCCCCAGCTTTAACCATCATTAATACTCTTCTTGGGCGTTCCAGCTTTGATACAAATTCTTGAAGATCCTTCGCTCCTTGAATTGATTTATTTAAACCTCTACCTAAAAGAAAATCTTCAGTTTTTTGATAAGTACGGTTATAGACCACACTCGAAAAACCATTTCGCTCTGCATTAAGAACAAGGTTCTCACCCATTACTCCAAGACCGACTAATCCAAAATGTGCCTTGGTCATTAAGTTAATAAATTTCTACTTGAGTTAGTGTGACGACTGTGGATTAATTTCGCTGCATTAAAGGGCTCAATGTCAGGGTTGAAGGATTCTTTAATAAATATTTGATAATAAAATCTTGAAAAACATGGCTTATTAAATTTCTAAGACATCAAATAATAGTTCCATCTGGAATTGTGGCATTTTTTACGATAACTACTATTCCATTACGAATGTAAAAGCCTTGATCTGCTCGATCAGCTTCCTCCACATTATCTTTATTGACTATCGTCACATTGTCGCCTATGCGAGCATTTTTATCGAGAATTGCTCTTTTAACAGTTGTTCCCTGTCCCACTCCTAAAGGAATACCCCCTCCATTTCTTAACGCAATTCGCTCTTCATAAGATTCGTAAAAATCAGATCCCATAACTAGAGTTTCGTTTAATACAACGTCACTTTCAATACGACTCCTAACTCCCAATACACAATGGTGAATGCTACAAGATTTAAGTATTGATCCCTCGGAAACTATTGAATCGGTTATTTGCGTATCTACAATTTTTGAAGGTGGCAAATATCTAGGCCTTGTATAGATAGGGAACTTCTCATCATAAAAACTAAATGGAGGAGTTGGTTGCTGAGTTAAAGCTAAATTTGATTCAAAGAATGCACCAATAGTTCCTATATCCTCCCAGTAATCATTAAAAACATAACTTTTAAGCTTGTCTCCTCTTCCTAAAGCTTCAGGAATGATTTCTTTCCCAAAATCTGTATAAGAAGGAAATTTATTTAATAAGTCAAAAAGAGTGGAGCGACTAAAAACATAAATACCCATCGAAGCTAAATAAGGTTTTTCTCTTGCTTCACTTTCTTCCAAACCAAACCTAGAAGTATCTACAGCCATTGCTTTCAATGAATCACCCGTTGGTTTTTCGCGAAATTCTTTAATATTGCCCGATTCATCAGTACGCATCAACCCAAATGCTTCAGCTTGCGCTGAATCAACTGGCAAAGCGGCAACCGTTAAATCAGCACCTGTGTTTCTATGCTGTTCAACAAATAAGCTGTAATCCATTCTATAAAGCTGATCTCCAGAGAGAATCAAATATTCATCAACATCCCACTCTTGAAAAAGCCATTGATATTTCCTTACAGCGTCAGCAGTCCCCTCAAACCAAGATGGCGTTTCTGGTGTTTGCTGAGCGGCTAAAACCTCTACGAAACCTTGGCCAAAAGGTCCGCTTAGATTATAAGTCTGAGCGATATGCCTGTTGAGTGAAGCGCTATTGAATTGCGTAAGAACATACATTTTACTGATGTCCGAATTTATGCAATTACTTATTGGAATATCTATTAGTCGATATTTACCCGCTAATGGAACAGCGGGTTTTGCTCTCATTTTTGTCAATGGATAGAGGCGTGATCCTTTTCCACCGCCAAGAATGATGGCAAGTACTCTCTTCATGAAGGCACTATTAATCGGCTATTCGGAGCAAACCTACTGGATAGAGTGCTCATTAATCCAGTAAAAAGCGATAAGTAGTAAAAATTTCAAAAGTAAATAACAATATCAGTTGTTTTTAGGCTTGTTTAAAGAACTAGAAACATCAAGATTAAACAGTTTTTCAATCACATCAAGAGAATCTCTACGATCATTTCTTGATTGAGGTGCTCTTAATTTTGTTACTGGAGTGTGAAGTATTTTATTAATGATGCCCTTGCTTAAGGCCTCAACAACTTTTCGTTCTCTAGCGGAGAAATCAGGTCCCATTCTGCTTAGTGCCTTCTGAAGTTCTTCTTTTCTGATTGACTCCAAAACAGATCTAAGGCAATTAATAGTTGGAACAGCGGCCAAACTATCCCACCATTCTAGAAAGATTCGACATTCTTCCTCTATCAATCCCTCTGCCTCTAGGGCGAGCTTTTGTCTTGCTTCTTGATTTCTTGAAACGACTTCTTGAAGATCATCAACATCATGAGATTCAATTCCAGAGACTGATTTAGCATCTGAAGAAATATTTCTCGGAACCCCAATATCAATAAGTCTAAGTAAAGGTTTTCTATCGATTTTTATTAATTTTTCAGCATCAATAATTGGTTCATTAGCAGCTGTACTTGTAAATACAAGGGTACTGTGAGAAAGGCAGCTATCAAGCTCATCAATCAATTGACAATCAATTTTAATATCAGGAAACGCTACTGATAGGTCCTCAGCCCTTTTCTTAGTTCGATTTAGAAGAGTCAGTGAAGAACATCCTTTTGATTGGAGATGCTGAAGCAACAAACGACTCATCCTTCCAGCGCCAACAACAGCGACCTTTTCAGTCTCTAAACTCATCAATTGATCCCTTCCGTGAGCTTGACCAAGTTTTAATTGTGCAAGTTCTACAGCCGCAGAACTTATAGAAACTGCTCCAGTTCCAAGATTTGTCTCGCTTCTTACGCGTTTACCAGTACTAACTGCCTGAGTTAACAATCTATTCAAAATAGGACCTAAGCTTTGATGGTCTTGGCCAAGACGGACCATTTTTTTTACTTGAGATAAGATTTGTCCCTCCCCTAAAACCAAACTATCCAAACCAGCAGAGACCCTCATCACATGAGAGACAGCTTTCTCTTGGACATAGTTAAATAAGTGTGGGGAAAGGATCTCATCCTCAAGGCCCGAAAAATCAAGAAGAAAAGATTTAATCGAATCTATTCCTAATTGAGGATCCTTAACTAAGCTATAAATTTCAAGCCTGTTACATGTGCTCAATATGGAGACTTCAAGTATTTGATCAATTTTCTTTAAATTATTAAAAGATTTTTCAATGAGTTCTTCCGGGATACTTAGCTTTTCGCGCACTTCTACTGGGGCCGTGCGATGGCTAAGACCGACGACAGCAATATGCATAAATAGCCCCTTACTTCATTTACTTACAACTCACTTCAAAGAGATGCTTTGAGCACCATCTTTGATGTGAACCGTATTGGTAAATCTTGCTGATTGATCAAGAGTACTAATAACAAGGCTACTAGTTCTAGTGCAATCTTTTTCAAATTTCACACCATCAAAAAGCAATCCATCTGTTATTCCACTACCAGCAAAAACAACATTTTCTCCTGAGGCAAGTTCATTTGCTTCGTAGATCTTGTCAATATCAGTAATTCCCATTTCATTCAATCTTTTGATATTTCCCTCTTTTGTATAGTCTGCCCACTCTGATGTTTGAGCTATAGCAGGATCATAAACAAGTTGTCCCTGAAAATGCCCCCCTAGTGCCCTCATAGCAGCTGCTGAAATAACACCCTCAGGAGCGGCACCAATACCCATTAAGCAATGCGTACCAGTTCCCTCAAAACCACAAGCTATCGCGGCCTGGACATCTCCATCTGAAATAGGTTGAATCCTCGCACCAATAGATCTGATTTCGGAAACCAAGTTTTTATGTCTAGCTCTATCCATAACAACAATAGTTAAATCACTAATTGCTATGCCCAGGCAATCACTCAAGATTTTTATATTTTCAGTAGGAGTTTTTCTAATATCAACCTTACCCTTAGCCGCTGGAGGAGCAGCTAATTTATTCATATAAAAATCTGGAGCATTGAACAAACCTCCCCTATCTGAGGCTGCCAAAACAGCCATGGATCCACGCTGGCTGTTAGCACATAAATTTGTCCCTTCACATGGATCTACAGCGAAATCAACTCCAGGTCCTTTGCCTGATCCAACTTCTTCTCCGATATAAAGCATTGGAGCTTCGTCTCTTTCTCCTTCTCCAATAACGATCCTTCCCTGCATCTGAATCGTTCCCATTCTCTTTCGCATTGCCTCTACGGCAGCGGCATCAGCCTCATCTTTTTGACCCAAACCAGTCAATTGAGCCGAAGCAATTGCAGCTTGCTCAACTACTTCAAGAATTTCTTGGACGAGAGTACGATCCACTTTTTGCAGCTAGGTAAAGAAATTTACGCCTTAAGGCAGACAATATTGTAAGTAATTGAGGGCATTGAAAAATGCTTAGAAAAAAGTACTCACAAAAAACTTATTATCTGTTGATAAGCGATAATTACTGTATCAGTGCAAGGTCACACTAGAACTTGTGACCATGAATTAATAGAATCTCTGGCATAAGACAAAAAACAATGATCCAATCCATTTCATCAGCAATTTTTTCTGAACACCGTCCAGTTCAAATAATCCCTTCAGTCTTGCCTGCAGACTGGGCAAACATGGGTCAGTGCGTGAAAGACCTTGAATTAGCAGGTGTGGACAGAATTCAATTTGACGTGATGGATGGGAACTTTGTCCCAAATCTCACCTTTGGACCTGAAATGATTTCCGCATGTCGAAAGTATTGCAAAGTTCCATTTGAGACTCAGTTAATGGTGAGTCAATACAATTGTGAAACCATGCTAGAGGGATATGTAGAAGCAAGTAAGGGTGCAAACGGAGAGCCAGGGGTAGTAATTGCTCATGCTGAAGCAAATGTTCATCTTCATCGAATTCTTGGCAAGATTCGTCAATTAGGAGGGTCTCCCTCGGTAGCGCTTAATCCTCATACTCCAATGGATATGGTTAAGGATGTCCTTGACATGATTGATCACGTATTAGTAATGACTGTTAACCCCGGATTTGGTGGGCAAGCATACATACCAACAATGCTCAACAAAATTACTCAATTAAGAAAACTAATCTTAGAAAATGGATACAATGTAGATATAGAAGTTGACGGAGGAATAAAAGCAGATTGGTCATTATCCCAATGCTGTGCTGCAGGAGCAAACTGTTTCATTGCGGGAAGTGGTATGTTTGCTTATCCAACACTTAAAGAAGGATGTGATGCTCTAAGAAAAGTTGCCAATGATGCACAAAATGGAATAATTGTAGAAAAATAGTTAATTAATTATTAATTAACTATGTATCAAAAAACCAACCATAACTGTGCAAGCCGACCCCAAGAAGATTAACTCCAATATAGCAAACAATGATAACGAAAAAGCCTGCAATAGCAACCAATGCAGGCTTTTTACCTTCCCAGCCTTTTGTTAATCTTGTATGCAGATAAGCAGCATACACTAACCAACATATTAAAGCCCAAGTCTCTTTAGGGTCCCAACTCCACCAACTCCCCCAAGCCTCATTAGCCCAAACAGCACCACTAATTAGGCCAACTGTAAGCAATAAAAACCCAGCAGTTATTGATCTATAACTTAAAGAATCAAGTTGCTCTGCACTAGTAAATTCAACAGGTTGAATTGAATTTAAATTCTCATTACTATCATTTAAATATAATTCAGAACTTCGCCTAAATAAACCAGAACCAATAGCGCTATTTCGAATATTAAATTGCTTATTCGAATCAACAAGAAATACACCAAAAGACAAAATTGAACCTACTAGTAATGCAGCGTAAGAACACATAATTACACTCACATGCATTACCAACCAACTCGAACGAAGTGCTGGAACCAAAGGAGCCGAGGATTGCAAATTCTCTGGCAAAACAAAGCTAGCAAAACCTATTGAAAGCAATGAGATAGGAGTTGCAACTGCAGAAACTATTGGAGAACTCCATGCCCTTTCGACGAACAGTTGAGTCAACGAACAACCCCAAGTCAAGAAGCAGAGTGATTCATAAAGATTGCTAATTGGGAAATGTCCGGATTGCCACCATCTCAAAATCAATTGAGTAGTTAGGAAAAGATTTGCTACTGCAACTAAAAATCTAGCCTTGGAGGAATTACTACTCCCAGCAACCGACCAAAATGAAATAGGCAATGAAATTAATAGGGAAAAGAAAGCAACAACCCCAAGGAGAATGACAGGATCAAAAGAAGAGATATTTAAGCGAGAATCAAGCATGGATATAAAGATACGGAATTTCCTTAAAAAGATCAGATCATTTGCTTGCTTGTTTTAACAAAAAACCTCCTCCTAACATAGACAAAAAAACAGGAGTCCAAGCAGCAAAAAAAGGAATAATTATGCCTTTGACTCCAAGAGAGCTAAAACCAAAACTCAAAATGTAATAAATAAGTATCAAAATAATACTTAATCCGAAACTTTGACTTCTACCTCCTCCTTTTTTTTGCATTACCCCAAAGCTACAACCAATCAAGGCAAAAACTGAACAAGCAATAGGCAAAGTAAATTTTTCTTGAATTCTTACCTTCATTTTTCTTGCTTCTTTAATATTTCCACTACTTTGATATAGCTCCATGGCAGTTTTCGCCTCTCCTAGGTTCATATCATTTGCATCTTTGGGCAATTGAGCAATTGTCGTAAGTTCAGTTCCTAATGGATATAAAAAGCTCAAGAATTTAGTCCTTGTATTACTTCCATCAGGAATTAAGGTCAAAATATCTCCTTCAAAAAATTCCCAATTATTTTTATCACTATTCCAAATTCCTTTTTTTGCCTTAAGCATCTGAGTAAAACCTCTTTTCGAGAAATCAATTACTGTGACATCCAACATCTGCCCTTCAAAAAATCTTCGAGCATAAAAAAGATGTGTAACTCCTCTTTTTTTGTAGTTGGAATATGGGTCTACAATTTCGCCTTTCTTTGAAAAAATTATATCCTCTCCCTGTTCATCTGCAAAAGATCTTCCTAAAGAATTTGCTAAAACTATTTCAGCATTTTTATTTGCAATTGGAACAATATTATTATTAAAGATGAAAGTCATATATGACATAAAAATTGACAAGATTAAACCTGGTAATATGAGTCTATAAATTGATACACCAATACTTTTTAAAGCCTTAATTTCACTATTATCATTAAGACTTCCATAAGCTAATAATGTTGAAAGCAACATTGCCATTGGGAAAGAAATAACAATAAAGCTAGGTAGCTTTAACATTAAAATCTGAATAGCAATAGACAAGGGAAGTCCAATCTCAACTATTTTCCTTATAAGATCGAATATAACGCCTAAAGAAAGAGAAACTACAGTAAAAGCAGCAATTGAAAAAAACAAAGGTGGTAATAATTCAAGAAATATCCACCTATCTAACAACGGAATTATTTTCCACTTTCTTTTTAATAAATTATGAAATCTTGTAAAAAAAAATAGAATATCAAACATAATAGTTAATCAAATGAATTACCAAGATAATTTTCTTTAACTATTTGATTTCTTCTGAGCTTGTTAGAAGACCCATCAGCAAGGATTTCTCCATTGTTAAGGATATAAGAGCGGTTAGTTATCGCCAGCGTTGCTCTAACATTGTGATCAGTAATTAATATTCCTATATTTTTATTTTTTAAATTACTAATTAAATTCTGTAGGTCATTAATAGCTATAGGATCAATCCCTGCAAAAGGCTCATCTAAAAGTAAATATTTCGGACCTAATCGTCCAACGGCTAAAGCTCTGGCCACTTCACACCTGCGTCTTTCCCCTCCTGAAAGTTGATGACCAAAACGATCAAGAAAAGATACCAAATTAAATTCCTCGATCAATTCTTCACGCTTATTCCTATATAAAGATTTTGATAAGTTGGCTTGAGAAAGAGCAATATCCAAATTCTCAATAACTGTGAGGTTCCTAAAGACACTTGGTTCTTGTGGTAAATAACCAATACCCAGTTGAACTCTTTTTGTCATAGATAAGTTTCTTATACACTTTCCGTCCAAGTAGATATTTCCTTTATTTGGCTTAATCAACCCCACGATCATATTAAAAGTACTCGTCTTACCTGCGCCATTTGGTCCCAAAAGACCAACCACTTCCCCAGGCTTAACATTTAAAGTAACCTCTTTTACAATAGTTCTATGGGATAAGGTTAAATTCAAACTCTCAATAAGTAGAGTCATTTCAGTAAAACCTATCAGGGAAATGCTTATACATAAGAATTATCTGATAACAAATTATACCTAACATATACAGAATTAATCAATAATCCTCTCAACCCAATACAAGTAGAATTTCTCTGAATCATGAAAAGAATTCTCAAATTTAGAATCTGCAAATACACTAAATTTATCAAAATAAAGAGATTCACCTGGCTCCAGATTCTTAATAGCTGATCTCTTACTTAAAAGTAGTAATAATTTATTTACTTTAGGAAATTTTTCTAAATAAACTTGAACTTCATCTAGTGTCTTAGTTCTTTCTAATGTAACCCTATTCGCCCACTGCGCATAACTTCCTAAACCATTCAACTCAGGCAAGTAAAATTCTCTATCAAGGTATCCTGATACAGTTGCAACCTCGACATCTCTGGTCGCAAATATTGGGAAATCCTGCCAACCATTAGCTTGTATATATTGAGCAGTTTCCTTTCCACTTGAATAAGGCAAAAGAAAATCATTGAAAACCATATGTACACCAACAACCATATGAATAGTTAAACAAACAGTCAGTAAGCCAGGGAAATAAAATAAATTACCCTTAGTGAATAGATTTTGATCACTAGATGAAATAAATTGTTGGTCTTCGTTAGATTTCGATAACCAAATTGATGAGATAATCAAAAGGAAATAATACCCATAATGTCTTGATCCAATACCCAAATATAAAAAATAGTTAAAAAGAAATAAAAAAACTAAACCACTAAAAAAATAAGTTAAGGCTAGAGGGTAACGTTTAATAAAAGTAATAGTACTGAATAGCAAAAACAAAGTAATTAAGGCACATAAACTTAAATCAAAAAAGCTACTTGAGTTAGGAATAATGAGAACATATCCACCAAAAAGCTGTCCAAATACTCTAAGAAAATGCCGAAAATCGAGAAAGGAAGATACTAATTCAACTGAATCTCTGACTTGAAAAAGACTAAAAGCTCCGAAACACAATAATGCAAAGGTAAAAGTGATACTTGAAATCAAATCATAAATCCATTTTTTATTTCTCATATAATTTTCTCTTTGCTGAGGGTTTACAAACCAATCAAAGACAAGCGTCATTCCGATAGCAAATGCTAGTGACCAGGACAAGGCTTGTGTATTAGCCAAAAGTCCTATACATAAAGCAAAAGGGATATATGTTCTCTCTTTTAAATGATAAATAGAGCAAAAAATAAAGATTATTAATTCTGCAATTACATAATGACGACTCACAAAAAAATATTCCCAAAAAGGAAAGTATCCAAAAGTAAATAAAGATTTAGTCAATAGATTAAAAGGACTAAATCTCCAAAAAATTAAAATAGCCGAACTACCTAAAACCCAATGCAAAAGTTGCATACTTATTGGGGTACCAGTAATATTTTTCGAAAAATAAATTAATAATGACCAGAGGATAGGATGTCCAGATGGTGCATTATTTTTCCATAAATCTATCAAGTTGTCGCTCTGCCAAGCGACTAGCCATCCTTGCATCTCATCTCTCCAAAGAGCATGATTAAATGCACCGAATAACCCAATTACTATAAATAAAATAGGTAGGAATATCTCATAAAACTTCTTATCGGGTAATTGTATTTGATTGATTCTTTTAAATTCCATTGTAATTTACAAGAAATGCCGATCTATATATTTGAATTAATATAATTTTTTTTTAATTTTATTCAAGATTTTACCAAAGCTAAAAAACATTACATAAAAAATTATATAAAATCATCTCACTTTCAATAAAAAAATTGTAATAGACTTAACAAAGTTTTCAAAGGAAATAGAGAACTGGCACGCTGCAACCATCTAAGTCCTTACCAATTTGGAGAAATTCCAATCTCCTACTAACGCATTCACAAAGTCCTACAATATCTAATCCTAAATTAGTTAATTGAAATCTTCTTAACCTACCCAATGCTTCTCCATAAAGTATAGTTGCACCATTTATATTGCTATTTTCTAAATGTACTTGAGCAACAGCAACTTGCAATATGCCCTGCAATAATTGCCTTTCAGGTCCGCCAGTCTCATGCCATATCTCTTCAAAAACATCATGAGATTTGTACCACTGACAAGAATTAAATAATTTCATTCCTATTTCAAAACGACAATCATTTATAAATAAACCATCATGTTTATCTATGAGAGTCATTATTTTTTCAAATTTTTCCTTGTATTAATTTTTCTCAACCTTATAGATTCAGGAGTAACTTCCAACATCTCTCCTGGTCCAATGTATTCAAGAGCTCTTTCTAATGTCATTTCAATTGGAGATTGTAATTGATCTAGTTCATCTGCACCCGCTGATCGCATGTTGGTAAGTTGCTTAGCCTTGCAAATATTTAATTCAAGATCTTGTGGGCGATTATTCTCCCCAATAATCATTCCTTTATAAACTTTTGCTCCAGGAGTAATAAAAAATTGTCCTCGGTCTTCTGCATTTTTTAAGGAATAGAAAGTAGCGACACCCTCTTCGAATGAGATTAGAACTCCATTTCTCCTTTGTTCAAAATCTCCTACAGATGGCCTGTATTCAAAAAAGGAATGACTCATAATACCTTCACCTCTTGTTGCACGAATAAATTCACCCCTAAATCCAATCAAGCCTCTCGATGGGATAACAAATTCAAGCTGGGTTCGATGATCAGCACCTGTTTCCATATTTTGCATTTCACCTTTTCTTACTCCAAGGCTTTCAATACAAGCCCCAATAGAAGCCTCAGGGACATCAAGAACTAGGGTCTCAACCGGTTCGCATTTAATTTCATCAATTGTCCTGAAAATGACCTGTGGTTGAGAAACTTGAAATTCATACCCTTCTCTTCGCATTGTCTCTATAAGAATTCCTAGATGTAACTCACCTCTCCCGCTAACAGAAAAGCGATCTGGTGAATCTGTATCCTCGACTCTTAATGCAACATTAGTAAGAAGTTCTTTTTTCAAACGATCCTTCAACTGACGACTGGTTACAAACTTGCCCTCTTTCCCTGCAAATGGAGAATCATTTACAACAAAAGTCATCTGCAATGTTGGCTCATCTACCTTTATTAGAGGTAAAGGCTTCGGTTCATCAGGACAGGCAACAGTTTCTCCAATAGAGACATCTTCAAATCCAGCCAAAGCAACTATATCTCCAGCATTTGCTTCATCTATTTCAATTCTTTTTAAGCCCTTAAATCCTAATAATTTATTGATCCTTCCTTTTTTCAAACTCCCATCTTCTTTTATTAAACAAGTCCTTTGGCCATTTTTAATTACACCATTATGTACTCTTCCAATAATAATCGTACCCAAAAAATCAGAGTAATCGAGAGTGGTGACTTGTAATTGCAAAGGCTTATTCTGATCGCCGACCGGAGGAGGAACTTGCCTAATAATTGCTTCAAATAATGGTTTCATATTATCACTTTCGCTTTTCACTTCAGTCTTTGCAAAACCGCCTAATCCACTTCCAAATAAATAAGGAAAATCACATTGATCATCATCAGCTCCCAATTCCAAAAATAGATCTAAAACTTTGTCTACCGCGGTTTCAGGTTCTACTCTTGCACGATCAATTTTATTCACAAAAACAATAGGTCTTAAGCCCTGCTCTAAAGCTTTTTTCAAAACGAATCGAGTTTGAGGCATTGGCCCCTCATTGGCATCAACGACAAGAAGACAACCATCTACCATACCCAAAACCCTCTCGACTTCTCCGCCAAAATCAGCGTGACCTGGGGTGTCAACAATGTTTATTCGGGTGTCGTTATATGTAACAGCTGTATTTTTAGAAAGAATTGTTATCCCTCTTTCACGTTCCAAATCATTTGAATCCATTGCACAAGTTGGGACTTCCTCGTTATCTCGAAAAGTCCCAGATTGACTTAAAAGTGCATCAACTAAAGTTGTCTTACCATGATCAACGTGAGCAATTATTGCGATATTCCTTATGGCTTGTATATCAAAACTCATAATTTAAAAAATTAAATTGTCTCTGAATTAATTTGAACATAAAGGATATCTCACGATGACTTCATTTAGATCTTTTAAATGCCAATAAAAATATCGAATATGAAAGTAGAAATAAAAAAGATTAAGTCAAAATTATTTGAATTTTGTAATTTTATTGGCAGGTTCAAATTTCCTCAAAGCATTAACAGTTCCTTCAAATCTCCAATGCCAAGGCTCATAAGCTACTCCTTGTTTGTTGTTGGGTGGAAATGAAAGAACAAAATGATATTTGGGGGCAAACCTCTTCATCCATTTAAAAGCAGGCGTTTGCTCAAATTCAACCTCAAAATGGGTATCTGGATAATTCCCATCACCAACATCGATTGCATATCCTGTGCTGTGTTCGGAATAACCAGGAGGAGCTGAGACCATAGAACGCTCAACAGCAGTTTGATTCCTAATGGATTTATTTTCATAAAAAATATCTCTTTGCAAATCAATTGATCTGTAACCACTTAATAGTTGTAAAGAAATCCCTCTTTGGGCTGCCATAAGTTGCATTTCCTTAAAATTTTCATAAATTTCTTTATGAACGTAAATACCTGGAGAGAAAAGAATTAACTCATTTTTTGAAGCCTCAGGATAAGGAAGATGTCCCAACAAACTTTTATTTTGTTTTGTCTTAGAGGAGCTAATCACATTATCAAAAGATTTTGTTTGACGTAAAAATGATTTATTAGCTAAAAAGCTTAACGATATAGAAAGGCCAACTAATAGAAGTCCTAAACTCAAAAAAGATTTGTTAGAAAGGGTTTTAATGGATCTAATCCTTTTGGCCAGAGGGATGTCATCTTGATAATTCATACGATCTGCTTATGGTCAAAACAATTGGGATTCACAAAAATGATGTTTCGATAGTAACGAGTATCTCTAATCTTTATACTTTCTATGAGATAAGGATGTAAGTTTTATATATAGAGAACTAAATTTTTCATCCAAAGATGTTAAGAGTTGCTGTTATTGGTGGTGGTCCAAGTGGATCATGCGCTGCAGAAATTTTAGCTAAGGCAGGTGTTAAAACATGGATTTTCGAGAGAAAGCTTGACAATGCAAAACCATGTGGAGGAGCAATCCCATTATGTATGGTTTCCGAATTTGACCTTCCTGAATCAATTATTGATCGGAAAGTCAGGAACATGAAAATGATATCCCCATCAAATAGAGAAGTAGATATTATTTTGGATGATATTTATCCAGGAAGCGACAAAGAATATATAGGCATGTTGAGGCGTGAAGTCATGGATTCATTCATGAGAAATCGTGCCGCAGAACTTGGTGCAACATTAGTAAATGGATTGGTATCAAAAATAGAAACTGGTACTAATAAACAAGGTCCATATACTCTTCATTACACCGAAACACTAAATGACCAAACTGAAGAGAAAGGTAAGCAACTTGAGGTGGATTTAATTGTTGGTGCAGATGGTGCAACAAGCAGAGTTGCAAAAGCAATGGATGCTGGTGATTACAACTATGCAGTAGCAATTCAAGAAAGGATAAAACTTCCTAAAGAGGAAATGAAGTATTACGAAGACAGGGCAGAAATGTATGTAGGCACAGATGTATCACCAGATTTCTATGGTTGGGTGTTTCCCAAATATGACCATGTTGCAGCCGGAACAGGAACAATGAAACAAAATGGTGGTTTGATAAAAAGCCTTCAGATTGGTGTCAGAGAGAGAGCAAAGAAGAGGCTCGTAAACGGAGAAGTAATCAAAGTAGAAGCTCATCCAATCCCTGAACATCCAAGACCAAGAAGAGTTGTTGGAAGAATGGCACTAGTTGGAGATGCAGCAGGTTATGTAACCAAAAGCTCAGGAGAAGGAATTTATTTCGCTGCTAAAAGTGGAAGGATGTGTGCCGAGCAAATTGTTGAATCAAGTCAAAATGGGAAAATAATACCCACAGAAAATGATCTCAAAAAATATTTAAAGAAATGGGATAAAAAATATGGAACTACTTATACAGTTTTAGATATTCTCCAAAGAATTTTCTATACCAGTGATGGAGCAAGGGAAGCCTTTGTAGAGATGTGTGGTGACATGGATGTTCAAAGACTTACGTTTGATAGTTATCTGTACAAAACTGTAGTTGCCATGAAGCCGCTTCAACAATTAAAACTTACCCTATTAACAATTGGTTCTGTTTTAAGAGGTAAAGCACTAGCACCAAGCACATATAAGCCAGTACCAAGTGCTGTTAGAGATGATAAAGAAGTTAATAAAATGTTAGCAGTAAGTTCAATTAAAGGTGGTATAAAAACTAGTAAAAAACAATAGCAAAATTAATTAACTAAGCTTGCTGAAATCAGCAAGTATCAAGGACTGGTTTCTAAGTATCGTCAATAGATTAAGCCTATTATTTCTTAGATTAATATCATCCGTCATAACCATTACACTCCCTTCTCCATCAAAAAAATTGGCTAAAGTTTCTGCGCTTGAAACTAAACCATCAGCTAACAACTTATATTTAACACGATCACAGTTTATGGTAAGAGGCTTTAATTTCTCCAAAACATTAAACATTTCGCTTTCGCACTCTTTTTCAAATAGCGACTTATTTACAAAACCAGAAGGATCTATTACGTCTTTAGCGATAGAACTTTTAACTGCCAACTTAGAGGCTCTAGTCACAACAGTTTGCAACAAATTAAGTGTATTATTTTTCCTCATATCCATTAATAATGAGGCACGAAAATCAACATCTGTTGGATCATCTAACAATTTTGATGTTAAGCTTGTGTCTCCCGAAACAGCCTGAATAATATCAAAGTCGATATCTTTCTCTTCTAATAAACTAATGATTCTTTGACGAAAGAATTCCTTCAACTCGATTGTAAGACTACCTATATCAAGAGAAAGAGAAGGGAAAAGTTTCTCCCAATAAATAAGTGAATCATTTAATATTTCATTGATATTTAATTGCCAATCTTTACTCCATAGAATCAACAATATTCCATTAGCAGCCCTTCTCAAAGCATATGGATCAGATGAGCCAGAAGGTCTTTCACCCTTAGCATAAATGCTGAAAAGTAATTCAAAGCGTTCAGCTAATGAAACCACATTGCCAAGGTTATTTGATGGAAGAGAGTCTGCTGTTCCTTTGGGTTTGTAATGTTCTAAAACGCCAAGGCATACATCTCTGGATTCACCCTCATGAAGTAAATATTTAGATCCAATAATTCCCTGCAACTCTGGAAATTCGTCAACCATATTGCTAACTAAATCATGTTTAGAAAAATGTGCAACTTTCACAGATTTTTCAATATCCTCTTGGTCAAATTTAAGTTCTGATGTTAATAATTTAGTAAGCCATTCAATCCGATCTACACGGTCATATAGAGAACCTAATCCTTCAGCAAAGGTTACATCTTTTAATTTATTAATACGTGAAGAGCTATTGATTAATAAATCTGATTTTATAAAAAATGAAGCATCAGAAAACCTAGCTTTTAATACTTTTTCATTTCCTAAAATAATATTTTCTTTTGATGAAGATAATCCATTACTAATACACAAAAAGCTTGGAAGTAATATATTTCTAGAGTCAAGTGACAAGGGGTCAAGCTGAACATTTACTTTGTATATGGGTATATATCGTTGATGATTCTTCATTACTGTGGACAAAACCTCAGGGGGTAAATCGAGGAAAGATTCATCAAAACTCCCAGTCACAAGAAAAGGAGACTCAACTAAATCTGTCAGCTCATTTAAAAGGGGTTCAGTCAGATCTGGCTTAACTTTTTTGAGTTTTGCGTGATTAAGAACTAAATCATTGATATGTGAAAGGCGACTATTCCTGTCAACTGTTACTCCAGCATCCTGCAATTGATCAAAGTATGTTTTCGCATTTTTAATTTCTAATTCTGATCCATGCAACCTATGTGCTCTTGAGATATTGCCAATTTGAATTTCTGGATCACAACCTGAAATACTAAAGGGTAAAACTTCTGAGTCAATCAAAGAAACAATCCAACGGATAGGTCTCGAAAATCGAAAATCCCCTTTAGCCCATCTCATAAATCTTCTTCCTTGAATTTTCGTGATCCATCCAGGTAAATATTCAGCTAACAAACTCTCAATTGGCTTGCCTTTCTCAATTAATTTAGCGAAAACAAATGAACCCTTAGGCGTTTCTCGAATCTCTAATTTTTCAGGAGAAACGTCATATCTTCTAGCAAAACCAATTGCTGCTTTTGTAGGTTTTCCATCATGAAAAGCTTGAGAAACAGGAGGACCTTTTCGTTCAGCAATATTATCCTCAGAGAATGGAGCAAGCCCATCGATCGTTAATCCAATTCTTCTGGGGGTAGTAGTAACTCTTATTTCACTAAATTTTATTTTAGAAGAATTCAAGTCATTACTTACATTCATCTCAAGCTGGGAAATAACAGATTCAGCTAAATCAGCTGGTAATTCCTCAGTTCCGATTTCTAAAAGGTAAGTAGACAAAAAAATTTCCTTATGTTCCTTACAAGATTAGATCTAAATCTGAATTACTTCTACATTCTGTGTCCTAGAAAAAATTTAATAATAAATGAACGCATCTTTTATTATTCATGGCTTGATTTGAACAATTAAGCACCAACTAACAAGAAAAATGATACAGTGTAGGTACCGGTGTAGGTACCATTGCCCAAGATCATAGAAATACCTGGAAGATCTGGTTTCTACCTTAGGGTTGCTGTCCCAAGAGGTAAATTAAGGGATGCTTTTGGAACATGTGATGTTGTAAAAAAAATAGGTAACACTAAAGAAGAAGCCGAAAAGAATATAAGCTCAGCAGAAATAGCTATTCAACAAAAATTCGATGAAAAGCTCAGAGAAGAAGAAGCAAACCAGATCAATAAATCATTACCTAAAGGCATAAGACTCGAGGCGATTAAAAAAAGTAATTCAAAAGAGGCTCCTAAAAATATAGAAAAAGACTTAAAAGATGCTGGATTCAGCAATGCAGCTATTGAAGCTTTGATGAATTTTGAAGAAAATGAATTTAAAAATTCTGTAGAAAAAGAAGAGACTGTTCCTTCACCTTGCATCGCTAATAATTCCCCTCGAGCGAAATTCGAACAATTTAAAGCCGATAGTAATTACTTAAATGAGCCTCTTCAAAGTGAATTGATAAACGACAGCGATCACTTTACAAACGATGCAGTACAACTACTAAAATTTCATGGTAGTTATCAACAAGATGATCGGGAACATAGAAAAAGAGGCGGCACAGGTAAAGATTGGCAAATGATGCTGAGGCTAAGAAATCCAGCTGGTTTAGTCCCAGGACCCCTTTTCATAGCATTAGATGATCTATCTGATCGACTAGGTAATAAAACGCTTAGAGCGACCACACGTCAATGCTTCCAAATGCATGGAATAAAAAAAGACAATATTAAAGAAGTAATAGGAACAATAGTGAAGTCGATGGGATCTACCCTCGCGGCTTGTGGAGATGTCAATAGAAATGTAATGGCTCCAGCTGCTCCTTACGAAAAAGGATCATATCCCGCTGCGAGAAAATTAGCTAATGATATTGCCGATGTTTTATCACCCCAAAAAGCAGAGAAAACATACATTGATTTATGGGTTGATGGCGAGATGAAATATGCTATTAAGCCATCGCCTGAAGTAAAAAAAAGCAGAAAGCTGCAACGAAATCATGGTGTTTTTAGTGGGGACAAAAATGAACCTTTGTATGGTGCAACCTACTTACCAAGAAAATTCAAATGTGCAACCACAGTACCAGGAGATAACTCTGTAGATATCCTTACTCATGACATAGGTCTAGTGACTTTCACGAATGCAAAAGGAGTTTTAGAAGGATGTAATGTCTACGTAGGAGGAGGTATGGGTAGAACACACAATTTAGATACGACATTCGCGAGGGTTGCAGATCCTATTGGTTTTGTAGAAGGTAAATACATATTAGAGCTTGTTCAATCTATTCTCGCTCTGCAAAGAGATTATGGAGATAGAAAAACGAGAAGACACTCAAGACTTAAATATGTTTTGCATGACATGGGTGTGGATTGGTTTAAGAAGCAATTAACAACTAAATATTTTACAAAACGAATTGACACCCTTAAGCACGAAGGGGATACAATACTTGAAGATTATTTAGGCTGGCATCAACAATCTGACAAATTATGGTTTGTTGGGCTACCACTATTATCAGGCAGGCTTACAGGAGAGATAAAGAAAGAGCTTAGAAATATAGTTGAAAAATATGCCTTGGATGTACGCCTAACTCCTAACCAAGATCTTTTATTGTGCAACATCGGAAATTATCAAAAAGCCAGTATAAAGAATGCATTAATTAATATAGGTTTTTCAGATCCAGGGAGCCCTGAGCCAATAGCTAGGCATGCAATGGCTTGTCCAGCTCTTCCATTATGTGGACTTGCAATGACAGAAGCAGAGAGATTTTTACCAGAGCTGTTGGAGCGAATAAACAATCAATTAAAAATTCTAGAAATCAATAAATCAATCTTAATCAGAGTAACAGGCTGTCCAAATGGATGCGCTCGGCCATACATGGCAGAATTAGCTCTTGTTGGCAGTGGTTTAAATCAATACCAACTATGGCTTGGTGGTAGTACTAATTTAAAAAGGATGGCAACCCCATATTTACAAAAGATGTCTATAAATGAATTGGAAAAAACATTAGAGCCATTATTCCTTAGCTGGAAAAACACTGGGACTTCATCAAGCCTTGGAGATCATGTGACTAAACTTGGCACTGAAAGCGTAATGTCTTTGCTTACCTCAAATGCTGCTCCATAGATAGCATTACCTTGCTTGCTTAACCAGGACCATAGTTGATCTCCATAACTAAAATGCCACCACTCGTTTGGGTGTTGAACAAATCCAACCTGTGACATAACTGAATATAAAAGAGATCTTCTTTTATGAAAAACATGATGTTTTGAGCAAGGCATCATGAAATAGTCTTTCTTATAAAAATCAGGAGTTGATTCAGCGCCAATAAAATCAATTTCTCCGCCAAGATCTAATGGATTACCACTCATATCGGCAAGAGTCAAATCAATAGCTGAACCTGTGCTGTGAGGAGGAGGCGTAAGAGGATTAGATGATGGTTTTGCCCAGAAACGACCAACCTCTTCAATGACATCAGTAATGTCTCTATTAGCAGAGATATCATTTATATCAATCCCCTTCGACATACAAGTTTCTTCAATAGTGTGATTAAACATAAATTTCTGGACAGCTATTGGTCTCCAGGCATCAAACAAAGCCAACTGTAATTGAGGATTAATCTCGAAAAGATATTGCTGGGCTTGCATTAATCTTTTCAAAACACTCCTGCGTAAAACCCATGGATCTGCTCCATTAGAATATGGAGCACCTAACGACATATAAGGATGTGGTGTTAATCGAAATATGGTTTCTGGAATTGAAATCAAAGGCTCATTACATTCATTTATTTTTATATTGTTCCAAGGTCTCAACTTCATGATTTATAGAAAAAATGTGTATGAAATTTCAAACGTACGAAATATTTATTAAATTCTAACCGTAAAAATAAATGAGTTCAATACTGATAAATAATAAAAAATTAATTTAATTTATTACCAATTTTAAGTTTCTCCCACTGTTCTTTTATGAGCAAACGAAGCTGTGAATTATTTGTAAGCATAGGATCGGAATCTAAAATATTTCGAGCCTCATTCCTTGCAAGTTCAAGTACGTCAGCATCATTAGCTAATGATGCTAGAGCAAAATCAGGTAAGCCTGATTGTTTTGTACCTAAAACTTGTCCAGGGCCACGAAAACGCAAATCAATTTCAGAAATTTCAAAACCATCATTAGAATTCACCAAAACTTCCAATCTTTGTCGAGATAATTTATTTTTATTCTGATGACTTAGGAGACAGTAAGACTTGGAGGCTCCCCTTCCCACTCGTCCCCTTAATTGATGCAATTGAGCAAGACCAAAACGATCAGAATCCTCTATTAGCATCACACTGGCATTTGGAACATCAACACCAACTTCTATAACTGTGGTAGAGACAAGTATATCGCTTTTTTTATTGAGAAAATTCTTAATAACTTCTTGTTTTTCTAAGCTCTTCATTTTGCCATGAAGTAATTCAACAGTAAAATCTGAAAAAATTTCAGTAGACAACTGATGATGTACGTCAATAGCTGCACTAAGTTCAAGTTTTTCAGATTCTTCAATTAAAGGTAGAACAACATAAATTTGATGTCCTTTATTGATTTCACTTCTGATTAAATCATATGCATAAGTTTTATCTTTTGGTGATATCAGCTGAGTATTTATAGGAGTTCGGCCAGGTGGAAGCTCATCTAATTGACTAACATCTAGATCACCATGCAAAGTAAGCGCCAAGGTCCTAGGTATGGGTGTAGCAGTCATCGTTAGCAAGTGGGGTTGTAATCCTTTGTTCAAAAGCTTATTCCTCTGCTTAACACCAAAACGATGTTGCTCATCTACAACTACAAGTCCAAGTCGCTCAAAGACAACTGGATCTTCAAACAATGCATGAGTTCCCACAAGAATTTTTGTAGAGCCATTTGCTAAATCAGTTAGAATTTGTTTACGACGAGACTTGGGTGTAGAACCAGTTAACAAATCTACATTCAACTCAAGCTGTGGAATCCATTTACTGAGTGTTTGATAATGTTGTGTAGCAAGTACCTCAGTTGGGGCCATAAAAGCACCCTGCCATCCTGATTGAACTGCAGTAAGTAGTGCTGAAATAGCAATAACAGTTTTTCCGCTACCAACATCACCTTGTAATAATCTAGACATTGGTTCAGCTTTGACTATATCTGATTCAATTTCCTTTAAAACTCTTTTTTGAGCATCTGTCAGAGAGAAAGGAAGAATGCTTAAGAATTTTCCAACTAGGCTATCAATACTTGGCTCGATACTTAATTTAGGGGAATCACTTTTCTTATGTAAATCGCGTCTTAAAAGAAGACTAAGTTGCAATAGTAAAAATTCATCGAATACAATTCTTCTTTTTGCTCTAGCCAAAGTTTTTGAATCCTCAGGATTATGAATATGAAAAAAAGCTTCCTTCTTAGTAGGGAGATCTAGTCTATTTAATGTGACTTGAGGGAGTGGATCATTTATCTCAGACGTCAAATAAAGAATCGACTGTATTAGATCTCTAAATTTATCGGCAGTAATACCTTCTGTTAAAGAATAAACAGGGAATATCTGACCAATAGTTCTAGATTTCAAATAACTATTAGGACTATCGATAATTTCTATCAAGGGATCGTTTAATGATTTGCCATATCTACTTTCTTTAACTAAACCACTTACAGCAACAGTCGCACCAACAGCATATAAACTTTGTTGAGATTTTACATAGGCAATACTCCTACCACGACTACCTGCAAAAAATCTTGTAACTTTAATTCCTCCAGTCCTATCTTTTAAAAACAATTCAAGAATAGAAAGATTTGGATTTTTAGGACTTTTAAATGAACTACATCGTCTTACTTTCGCAACGATCGTTACATTCTGACCTGCTTGAGTTTTATCTATAGTTTTCAAAGAAGTGTAATCAACATAATCACGAGGGAAATACTTTATAAGATCACGAATTAAAAAAAGGCCCAGTGTAGACAACCTCTCAGCTTGTTTTGGTCCAACACCCTTAACAGCTGAAATCGAACTTCGCAAACTTAATAAATCTACGGAAGAACTTCTGCTAAAACTAATAGACTCATACTTTCTTCTTATTTTTAATTCGTTTGGGTCTTTTCTATCATTACTTTCTTGATACTTATAAAGACCATGAAGAGCCTGTCTTGTCTGAACTATCAGTCTACGTCTACTGTCCATAGACATAGTAGGATAATTTTCATACTTCAAGGCTAATTCCTTTAATTTAGAAAAGTCAGTCTTAGGAAGAGCTATTGAAGGACAGGTTAACAAATATCCACTTACAAAAAATGAAAATTTATTAGTTCTACCTTGAATATTAGTAAACCCGTGATCAACTTCAACTGTTAATGCTTGTTGCAAAGATCTAACCCATGTTATTAGTTCACCTGATTTACTATCAGGAGTAGCTATTGAATCATTATTGCTTATATTTTGCTTGTGTCCTTCCACCATTCTTTATTAACCTCTTCTGCTAATGAGCGACCTTGCCAATAGCGTTGTTGTTTAATCATACCTAAAAGTACATTTTGAAAATGTTTAATGTCAGCTCTTTTTTTTCTAAGTCTTGGATTATCAAATTCCATATCCGAGGGAGTAATTAGTAGGCAATCAATATCTAATCCTCCAGGGGCTAATGGATTATTGGTTGGTAATTTAAAAGTAAGAATATTTGATATTGATTTAGAAGAAATTAGTTGACCTGCCAAAGCAGCATCTAAGATATTAATTGGAACAAGAGTATTTACCAAGCCTGATTTTAAAAGCTCAGTATTAATGGAATCTGATAAATCACGCAATCTTTGAACCAAAGCTGAATCTATAGAAATAATCCACTCGTATAATCCAATTGGTGATTGTGGTAAAAGTCTATTGCTTGTTAGGCCTTTAAAAGGAGGAGACTCATGAGAGGACTCCTCACTCTTTGAATCCAAGTCAATTGGATTAGATTCATCAGTCAATGCAAATATTGACTGCAAAACTTCAATATCTTTACTTTTTAAATTAAAGGTTTCGGTGTTCTTATCATCATCTTTTAATGTCTCATACTCATTATTTTTATTCTTAATTAGAGATTCACTTTCAGATTTTGTACTTTTCATATAAGTTTCTATATTTTCGATTGAATATGGAGCTGTTAATTCTCCATTCCATCCCTCAGTAATTGATAAGTTTTCCAATGGGGGAGTTAAACTTATATTAATTGAATTAGCTTTACTAAATGAGTATGATTTTTCAGAATCATTTTTCAAATTAAGTGCATTTGACATTTCATCTTTAGCATTATTCAAATGACGAAAATTTTCTTCATCAATTTTCCTAGCCAACTCATTTAAATGCTCAATTGTTATAAGAGAGATATCATCTGAAACTAACTTGTCAATTTTCAACTGAAATATCTTTCTTGAATTAACTGTTGAGAAGCCAAAATCATCACCATCTCTATCAGTGATGAGAGAGAATAATGATGTTCTGATCGTTTGAGGTAGAAAATTTCTCAGTTCCTCAAGATAAATAGACGTAACCCTATATAAATGTGGTGATATATTATTACATTTTTTCTTTAGTAAATTTATTTGATCTAAAGGATCAAAATTAGAATCCGGTAAATACTTATTTTTAGACAAAATTAATCCGAGGTCATTGATGCGACCTCTTCAGCGAAATCAGGTCCTTGAACCTCAATCCCCTCTCCAAGAGTATATCTAGTAAATCTGCGAACCTTTATATTCTCTCCAGTTTTACCAGCGACTTGCTTTACAAGTTCTTCAACATTTATTGAACTATCTTTTATGAATGGTTGTTCTAAGAGAGCCATCTCTTTTAATCTCTTTCCTATTCTTCCTTCAACAATTTTAGCTTTTATTTGATCAGGCTTACCTGAGAGGTCATCTCTTCCCATCTCAATGTCCTTCTCCTTGCTAGCAATAGTATCTGGAATATGATCAACACTTACATATTCAACACTTGGACAAGCTGCCACTTGCATTGAAAGATCTCTCAAAAGGCCCTGGAACAAGTCACCTCTAGCGACAAAGTCAGTCTCACAATTCAATTCTAGAAGGACACCGACACGAGAGCCTGTATGTATATAGCTACCAACCGCTCCCTCAGCGGCAACTCTACCTGATTTCTTTTCAGCACTAGCGATACCCTTTTGTCTTAACCACTCAATAGACTTTTCCATATCACCCTTGTTTTCAACAAGGGCTTTCTTGCAGTCCATCATTCCTGCTGATGTTTTATCTCGCAATTCCTTAACGAGTTTTGCTGTTATCTCCGGCATTTTATTTAGGGGTAGTGAGAAATAATTTAGATAATGATTTAGAGGATAGTTAAGCTATCTACTGATTAGTGCCATGTCTTCCTTCATTAATAGCATCAGCTAATCTACCCAAAACTAGTTGAACAGATCGAACAGCATCATCATTGCAGGGTATGGGAATTTCACAAAGATCTGGATCGCAATTGGTATCAAGCATTGATACCAATGGAATATCTAGCTTCCTAGCCTCAAGAACAGCATTTGTCTCACGCCTTTGATCAACCAAGACGACAACATCAGGGAGACGTCTCATCCCCTTTAGTCCGCCTAGATATTTCTGTAATCGTTCTAGCTCTCTACGTAAAACAGCTCCTTCTTTCTTGGGGCGCATTGCAATAGCACCACTAGATTCCATCCTTTCAAGATCTTTTAGTCGATCAATTCTTGCCTTCATTGTTGTCCAATTAGTAAGCATCCCTCCCAACCATCTTTGATTGACGTAGGACGCTCCACATCTAATAGCTTCTTGAGCAACGACTTCGGAAGCTTGTTTTTTAGTTCCTACAAAAAGGAATCTTTTACCGCTTCTTGCGGCTCCTCTCGTCCATTTATAAGCACTGTTCATACAAACAGCGGTTTTGACTAAATCAATAATATGAACCCCATTACGAGCAGAATAGATGTAACGGGACATCTTGGGGTTCCATCTTCTTGTCTGATGCCCAAAGTGAGCACCAGCTTCCATCATCTCTGAGAGAGAAACTACAGCCATGTTTTTTGTGGGTTCCGGGTTCGCCTCCACCCAACAGGGATAAATTAAATGATGATTAATAAATCAAAACTTATTTATCACCCGAAACAGTCAGGTGTGCGGTTTTAAGTTTGCGTTACTAATCTAACAAACAATCGCTCATCGAAGCCCTAATAATGATGCTTCTCTAAAAATTTGTCTCACACCAATCAAATTAAGAGGAAGTCTTAACAATTCCATAGCCGCACCTTGTTGGCCATTTTTGATTAAAAAAGCCAAGAGAGGTCTTATTGTCTTTGTATTAATGAGTCCACCAAAAGTTAAAAATTCCCATAGGCAACGATGTAAGAAAGTGTATTGAATAATAAATTTTACTCTCCAAGTTGGATGCTTCCGATAAAAAACCAACCCCATCTTTGCTCTCTCTTTTTCAATTCGAATTAAATGAGGAATTTGATCAAGCGCTAGTGCTGGATGCCAATGATAGCCAATAGCTTTTGGACATTTAATAAGTTTTACTCCCATATTTCTTAGTCTTTCTCCTAGCTCCAAATCTTCCCAACCATATAGCCTAAAAGAGGTATCAAAAAGGCCTGATATTTCTAAAACATTTTTATCTATAGCAACATTTCCAGTAGCGAAATAAGCCCAAGACAAGTCTTGAAGTTTAAAAGGTTCAGAATTGGGATAATTAAAATTAGAAGTATTTATGACAGATCCATAGGTAAAACATCTTCTATTACCAAGTTTTTTCCATGCTTTGAACAAGGAATCAACATGGTTAATCAGGAAATATTTATCAACAACTAGATCACTATCTATAAAAACAATTATGTCCCCTCTCGATCTTTCAACACCAAGATTTCTTCCTAGAGCAGGCCCTCCATGTGATTGCTCAAAAAGTCTTAAATGAGGATAAGTCTCAAAATTATTTCTTAGCCAAGAGACCGTTTCATCTGTTGATCCGTCATCGACTATTACAATTTCGAAATTTTGAATTTTATCATTCAAAATTTGGTTTTCTAATGCAACTAGACACTTTTTTAGTATCGGAAGTCTGTTGTAAGTAGGGATAACAACGCTTATTAACATTCTTAATTAAAAAATAAAATCAAAGCTTTAATTTAAAGACTTTAAATTAAAGGATTTAATAAAGAATATTTTTTCATTTAAATATCGATTTATCAATCAGCAGCGCCACCGTTATTTGCAGTGCCCGTAACACCATTGCCAGCGCCTTCTCCCCTACCATCATTACGAAGCTTACGTTTCTTAAATTTTCTGGCATATGCTCGGTTTCTTTCTTGCTTCTCTTTCTTAAGATTTCGCCTTTTGGACATGCTAGGTTCCTACATTTTTTTATATCTATCTAATTTACTAAACTGAGGGCAATATTTGGCCATCTTCCATTCGCAAGAGACGATCTGCTACATCCAATATTCTCGGATCGTGAGTAACCATCAATACTGAACAGGATTGTTCTGAAGCCAGTTTTTTTAATAAATCAACAATTTCTCTACCAGTTGAACTATCTAAAGCAGATGTTGGTTCATCCGCTAATAGTAATTTTGGTCTAGCAGCGAGAGCTCTAGCAATTGCTACTCGCTGTTTTTGCCCACCTGATAAATCATGAGGCAGTTTAGATAAGTGGTCTTCTAATCCAACAGCTCTTAGCCATTCTCTAGACTGAGCTCTTCGAGCATTGTATGAAAATCCATTTAAAAGGTCAGCACCCATTTGGACGTTTTGTTCAGCGGTAAGACATCTGAGAAGATTATGCCCCTGAAAAATCATTCCAATATTTTTTCGAAGATTCTGTCTTGTTTTCCTGCTGGCTCCCAAAAGTTGTTTACCAAATACTCTAAGGTCACCATCTTGAACTTTACGAAGCGCTCCAATCAAAGTTAAAAGAGTGGTTTTTCCACATCCTGAAGGTCCAGTCAGTAAAACAACCTCGCCAGGAGAAATTTCCATTGAAATGGACTGGAGAACATGTCTTCTCATTTCTCCATGCCCATACCAATGATTCAACGAAGAAATTTTTAAAGTTTTATTAATTATATTTTTCATAAATTATTTAAATTAAAACATTGATTTATTCATCAAAATATCTCAGCAGGATCAGCATCTGCTAGTTTTTTCATGGCTGCCAAAGCTGATCCCATACACATAAAAAGTATCAGGCAAAATATAATTGATGCTCTACTAAAACTCATTTCAACAGGTAATTTAGTTGATGATCTAACCAAGGCATATAAAGCTTGTCCTGAAATATAAGCAGGAATATATCCCATAATCGATAAAATAAATCCTTCTCTAGCAACAACCCCTAAAAGGCTTCTTAGGTTATAACCCATAGCCATTAAGGTTGCATATTCAGGCAAATGATCACTTACATCACTGTAGAGAATCTGATAAACAATTACACAGCCAACAATAAATCCCATTGCAGCTCCCAATGTAAAAATGAAGCCAATCGATGTACTACTTTTCCAATAATTCTTTTCAAAATCTATAAATGACTTCAAAGACATAACCTTAACGTCACTAGGCAAACTCAAATTCAAAGACCGTACAACTTTGTCGATATCAGATCCCTTTTTTAACCTCACTAAACCAATTTCAATGCTTCCTTTAGGATTACCTGGGGATAATTCTAAGTATGTCTCACTGCTGGTTATTAAATTCCCATCTGCGCCAAAGGAAGGACCTAAACTAACTATTCCAGAAACTCTTACTCTTTTACCTGCTACTTCAGTTTCAACTAATCGTCCTGATTTAAACCATAAAGATATAGGACCAAATTCATCTCTGGAAAGATCGTCAAACAAAACCCTACCTTTATTTTTTAATGTATTAGCCTTTCTTTCAAAATCAGAGTCCCTCAATAAAGGCTTACTTGGCTCAAAACCTAAAGCAAGAATAGATCTTGTTGATAAATTTTCAGGGTTTCGCCAAAGCAAAAAATTCCAATTGACAGAAGTTGTCCCAATAACATCTCTATGAGCCATTGCTTGAACTAATCTTCTTCGAGGAAACCCGCTCATACTTATTGAACTTTTTGAGCGTGGACTAATTAAGACCAGATCTGCGTCAAATAACTTATGAACAGTAACACTTGCATCAAATAAACCATCTCTAAAACCTAATTGCATAAACATCAAAATCCCAGCAAATGCTATTCCTGCAATAGCCACCAATATTCTTAAGGGTTGTCTTGTAAGTAAAAGCCAAGCAAGAGGTATTTTTCTTTTTTTAAAAAAATTGTTTACTTCCACTACGGCAGAAAGCGAGCAATGACTTTCATTCCAGTTAGATGAGAAACCTTTTTAGCTGATGCATTATCAAGCTTGACTCTAACCTCAACAACTCTTGAATCAGCATCGCCTGTCGGATCGGTTGAGAGTACTCTTCTTTGCCTAACTTGTGGGCTAATCAAACTCACTTGACCTCTTAAAGACCCATCAAATCCGCCATTTTCACTAATTAAATCAACAGCTTGACCAATTTGAACTCTATCAATATCGGATTCATAAACTTCAATAAGCGCTTCCATTAATTGGTTAGCTCCAACATTAATAACACCAGACGAATTGGGCCTCTCTCCCTCACGAACCAAGATTTGGAGAACAATTCCATCAATTGGACTTTTTAATTGTGTTTGTTCTAAATCAACTTCAATTGCATCGATAGCAGATTTTAGCTTTAAAATTCTGGTCTCAGAAATAGACAAATCATCTTTCATCTTGTCTAAAACGATAAGCGCCACTGCTCCTTTATCAACGAGAGTTTGATATCTATTAATTTCCCTTCTTTTTATACTAATTTCACTCATTAATATATTTAAATTAGCTTGTGCAGATTTCAAATTAGCTTCAAGTTTAGGGCGATTGTCAAAAACAGCTAAGATTTGCTCCTTATAAACAGAGTCACCCTCTCCAATTAATAATTTAGATAATCTTGGAGTACCACCTTTTCCACTATTTGGAGCTGCTAATTTCCTTACTTCACCAAGAGGATTTAATTGACCTAAAGCAGCTACAGATTCAATCCTATCAACTAATTCATTATTATCCAGATTTTGATTTACCTCAATGTCTTTATTATTGCATCCACTAATCCAGAGAAGACACAAGGGTGAGATACCGAGAAAGAATAAGAATTTAAAAGATATATATTTAAACATAACTAACATTCAAATAGGACTTTATTGATGTATTCATCTGCCCAGGTTGAGCCGAAAAATCTAGTTAAAATAACCCTGGTCTTATCATTTCGTTTTTGATTTAAGCAATATCGTTTTTGATAATTAAATCTATCCATTGTATTAAACGAATTGATTTCGTCTTCTCTTACTCTAACTAATGAGGATAATAGTAGTGACAAATATTGATCAATGAGTTTTAAAAATAATTTTTCTTCTAGACTATCAACTGGTCGAATAAAGCAAACATATGGTGAAAAGATAAATCCCCACTCTGGAAGCTTTCCAGGTTCATTGAACTTGGGGACTTTTAATGATCTCATTTGAGAAATCAAGGAATCAGGTAAATGCTTTCCAACAGGTGACAAATCAACAATGGCGGCTGAAATATTATTTGAATTAAAAACCAAATCAGCTCCGAATATAGGAAGTTCATAGCATGGGTCAGGGAAAAAGACACAATGAAGTATTTCCAATGATTTTCCAAGCTTTGCAACTTCTAAATGTATTTTTCTAAATCCTTTCGCTTGATAAAACTCATTATTAATAAATAATTCCTGCTTATTTAGGTTGCTGTAAATCTTGATCGAATTGGGATCAATATTTAGAGGTTTAACATCAGTCAACGCATTGATTCTATTCTTGATAAGTTTGAAAGCTTCAAGCAAAAGAGGATTAAATTTACTTTGATTGCAAAAAACTGTCTTCAAAACTAAGAACTCAAGCTAAATGGGAATGGCTAAGATTCATAGAAACTGTTTATTTTTGAATATACTTACATAATATTATATGATTATTAAGGTAAAAAAGAGCTGAAAAAGAGATTTCTTTTATGCAAATAGAAGTGAATAAGCACAAAAGGCTAAAAGGTTTAATTTAGAAAAAGAATAATATTCCAATAATAAATCAAGTAAATAAGGAAAATTTAAATATAAAATTAAATATAGATCTAAAAAACATTTAAATACTGAATTATTCTTGTACAGTTAAAGATTTATACATCTAATTCTAAAATTACAAATGTTATCAGCATAGCTTCATATAGCATAAAGATTTAGTGTGCTTTAAGATATTTAGAATGAAAGTAAATTATTGGTCATTACCTAATGGTGCTAGCTGTGTAGCAGCTGATATAGAACAATCAACATTGACTTGTATTGACTTTTGGTGCAAGGGAGGAAGTCTTTATGAAATGAAAGATGAAGAAGGGATGGCACATTTCTTAGAGCATATGATATTTAAAGGAAGTAAAAACCTTAAAGAAGGTGAATTCGATTTGAAAATTGAGTCTCTTGGTGGAAGTAGTAATGCTGCGACGGGACTAGATGATGTGCACTATCATGTTCTAGTCCCACCCGAAAAGATAGAAGAAGGACTAAATTTAATATTAGAACTATTATTATTTCCTAAATTTGAGAAAGAGGCATTTGAGATGGAGAAAGAAGTAGTTTTAGAAGAAATCGCACAAAATATTGACCAACCAGATGAAATAATTTATATGAAATTATTAAAGGAATGTTTGACACCTCATAGATATTCTAAACCAATACTGGGTAATGAAAAAACTGTAAAAAGTATAAGTCCTAAACAAATGAAATCATTCCATGAAACTCATTATGTAGGTAAAAACTGTACACTTTGCATAGCAGGGCAATTACCAAACGATATTTTTTCAATCATAAACAATAGTAAACTGAATGAATTAAAATCAATCTCAAAAGAAAAAAATATAAACACCAAAACCACTTTTAATAAAGGTTACAAAAAAGAAACTATCCCTAGACTTGAAGGCGGAAGAATATTAAAAGCATGGAAACTTCCTCCTGCAAAAGAACAGATATTGATTTTAGGGGCAGAAATTGCTGCAACAATTTTATGTGAAGGTAAAAATAGTCTTATTGTTAAGGCCTTAAGAGAAGAAAAACGTATTATCGATTCAATAGATATAGATTTACAAATCCTTGAAAAGGGTGGATTAATTCTTCTAGATGTCAGTTGCCAAAAGAAAAATCTTAAAATTGTTGAAAGTGAAATCAATAAAATACTAAAGGAATTGAAGAGAGATTTAGTTACTAATAAAGATTTAGAACGTGCTAAAAGATTAGTCATAAATAATATTTATTTTGGTCTAGAATTGAGCACTCAAATCGCCTCAACATTAGGAAATCAAGCTCTATGGGGACGACATCAATCAGTATTAAAATCAATAGAGGATATTTCATATTGGACAACCTCACGTTTAAATGAATTAATTTTTCCGTTGTTTAATCCAGAAAATGCATTTACATTTATTGCTTTACCTGAGAAATAAATATGAACATAATCCTAGATAAACTTAATAGCAAGAATATAATGTCCGCAAAGCTATGGATAGAAGATGGTAGTAGAAATGATCCAAAAAATCAGAAAGGGATTCATCAACTTTTAAGTTCAACAATGCTTAGAGGTTGTGGACCATACAATAATCAGGAAATTGCTGAAATTGTAGAGAGTTCTGGCGCAAACTTAAATTGTGATACATACGAAGATGGTCTTCTAATAAGTCTTAAATGTGTCAAAAGTGATGCTTTTAAGCTTCTACCTTTAATTGGTTGGATGATTACAAAACCTGTACTTCAAAAAGATCAGATTGAATTAGAAAAAGATCTAACGATAAAAGCCATTAAAAGACAAAAAGAGAGTACATATCAATTAGCTTTTGATGGTTGGAGAAAAATGGCATACCTTGATGGACCATATGGACATGATCCACTAGGATCAATCGATGATATAAGTAAAATCAATAAAGAACATATATTGCCAATTGCAAGTTCATTAATTCATAGAAAAAAAAACTTAGTAATTTCAGGAAAGTTTCCAAATGATGTAATAAATTATATAGAGAATACAAACGCATTTAAAGGTATCAGTAAAGATTTCACTAATCAAAGTCAACTATATAAAAATAATAATAAATTTGACATTATTTCTAAACCAAAAGCTACTCTTTGTACACATTCATTAAACACAAAACAAGTCATTCTTTTACTAGGTAAAACAACAATTAGATATGACAACAAATCAGATATTCTGCTTAGATTATTATCATGTTATTTAGGTTACGGAATGTCAAGTTTATTATTTAAGGTTCTCAGAGAAAAATATGGAGTAGTTTATGAAGCAGGCGTTTATCATCCTATTAGAGAAAATCAAATACCATTTATCATGCACGCTTCTACAACTGAAGAGAAAGCAATTATTACTCTTCAATTACTAAAAGAGTGTTGGGAAAAAATGATAAATAATGAAATATCTCCTGAAGAATTAAATCTTGTAAAGACAAAATATAGGGGTCAAATGGCCCATTCATTACAGAGTATTAGTCAACGAGCTGAGCATAAAGCTCATCTTTTAGGAATTGGTATAAAAAAGGATCACGATAAAGAAATACTACTAAGACTTGAAAGCATAACTAGTAAGGAAATAAAGGATGCCGCAAATAAATATTTAAGAGAGCCATTGCTAAGCGTATGTAGCAGCAAAGAAGTTATTCGGAAAATCAGCAAAGACTGGGAAACTTAATAAACTCTAATTTCATTGGAAGTTATCATCATCCAAAATCTTAAGTCTTTCAGAAGGAATCAAGAAATTGCCCCTTCTGAATTTCACTTCTAATAAATCATTTGGTCTTATCCCAATAATTAGTCCAACCTCATCAAGAGAAACAAGGTCTGGAGGCCTTAACATTGATATGAAATCCGCTGTCTTCAAGTATGGCAAAGGAACTTGTAAAGATACTTTTTCTCCAATTGAAAATTTCATTATGACTAAATAGCTCTAAATCATCTTATTGACATATCAATCAATTTGTAAATAATTAATGTATGAGACCTACTAATTAAATTCATTGAAAAAATTTAGTAGCTGGGTACAAGCAATAACAGGAGTAATGTTGATCATAATATGCGCAATGATACCATCATCTATAATTTTCCCTAAAGAAGGCTTATCTCTATCAAATATCCCACTTAGTAGCAATTGGCAAATTCAAGGGCTTCTTTTGACTTCATTGCTTTGCGGCCCACAAATAGGAATAATTTCTGCGATTTCCTATCTAATTATAGGCTTATTCTATTTACCTGTTTTTCATGGAGGAGGCAGTGTTGGTTACATCTTAACGCATGAATTTGGATACTTATTAGGATTTATTCCTGCTGCTTGGATATGCGGTTTTTTAGCCAAACAAAACCAAAAAGATAATTTAATTAATTATTCAATTTATACTTTATTATCATTGAGCATTCTTCATATTACAGGTATTATTTATCTAGTTTTTAATAAAATATTTGGTAATTGGTCCGATAATTTATTCGATCTTATCTTGATAAATACTTTCATACCTTTTCCAACACAATTTTTACTATGCATATCAATAAGTCTATTATCAATTTTATTGAAACGTATTTTAATAGTAAAATGATTTCATTTAAGAGTAGAAGTTTGAAAACATTAGTTTACTCTTTATACATTGTTTTATTAGATCAAGTTAGTAAATTTTTAGTATTAAGTACATTAGGATTTGAAAGATCAAAAAATATTATTCCTAGTTTATTAAATTTTAGTCTAGTAAAAAACAAAGGAGCTGCATTTAGTCTTTTTAGCAATTCTACTAATATTCTTACCATTACAAGTATTCTAGCCTCATTATTATTAATTACTATTATATTAAAATCCCCACCAAGATCTTTTTGGAATTTAACTGGCCTCGCTTATCTTTTAGGTGGGACGGTAGGAAATGGAATTGATAGATTTTTTAAAGGCTACGTTCTAGATTTTCTTGAGCTAGTTCCAATTAATTTCCCTATTTTTAATGTGGCAGACGTATCAATAAACATTGCTATAATATGTTTTATTATTGATATAATTAAAACTAAAGACAAATCGAGAATAAAGTATTAAAAGATGATTATTATTATATGAAAATCTATAATTCTAAAAAAATAATATTTTATATATTCATAATTTTCATAAGCCTTATACTTGTAGGATTAGTTGGAGCAATAATTAGACTAATAAATATACCTACCATATTAATTACATTGTTAATAATAGGTAGTTTAAGTTATTCAAAAAAAATAAATTGGTTTCAAGACACCCTGAAATCTTTTTTCCAAAATAAAAATAAGAAAAAAATATTAGATTTTTCACTGATAAGTAAGAAAGAAGCTGCAGGAAAATCATTAAAGACAATTGATCAATTGATCACATTAATTAACGACAAAGTCAAAGCAAAGGCATTAAAAGATGAAAAGAATAGAGTTTCATTAGAATTAGATAGAGGTGATATAATTTTAGTAGTTTTTGGAATTGGTTCTAGTGGCAAAACATCATTAATAAGAGCTCTGCTAAAGAGAATAGTAGGTAAAGTCAGTCCTGAGATGGGCTCAACAAAAAAACAAGAGGCGTTCAGACTAAAGCTTAAAGGGCTCCCTCGAGGAATAAAAATTATTGATACCCCAGGGATATTGGAAGCAGGTATACAAGGTAGAGAAAGGGAAAAAAGTGCATTAATAGAAGCTCGTAAATCTGATTTAATGTTAGTAGTAATAGAAGGTGATTTACGTTCTACAGAAACAAGAACAATTAGAACTTTATCGAAATTAGGCAAAAGGCTTTTACTCGTTCTTAATAAAATAGATTTAAGAGGAGAGAACGAGGAAAAAAGATTAATTGAAATTCTTAATTCTAGATGTAGTGATTTTATTGAACCAAAAGATATTATTTGTACAGCAGCATCACCACAAACAATCTCAATCCCTGGCAGAAAGCCCTATCAGCCTGCTCCTGAAATCAACAGTTTAATTAGAAGATTAGCAAATATATTACATGAAGAAGGTGAAGAGTTGATAGCAGATAATATATTGCTTCAATGCAGCAATCTTGGTAAAGAAGGGAAAAGATTATTGGTTAAGCAAAGAAGTCAATCAGCAAAAAAATGTATTGACAAGTATGGTTGGCTTAGTAGCGGAGCATTAATATTAACACCATTACCAGTTATCGATATGATCGCCGCAGCGGCTGTAAATGCACAGATGGTTATTGAAATCGCAAAAATATATGGTGTTGAAATAACAAAAGATAAAGCAAAAAACTTAGCATTTTCGGTAGGAAAAATACTTGCAACTATGGGTTTAGTTAAGGGTGGGGTTTCATTAATAAGCTCAACATTAAGTTTGTCACTCCCAACCTTAGTTGTTAGCAAAGTAATTCAAGGTATAAGTGTATCTTGGCTAACTAGGATTGCTGGAGCAAGTTTTATAACTTATTTCCAACAAGATCAAAACTGGGGAGATGGTGGAATCCAAGAAGTTGTTGAATATCATTACAACTTAAACAAAAGAGATGAATATTTTAAAAGTTTTATTCGAAGAGCTTATGAAAGGGTTATTGATCCTTTAGTTGAAAAAAAATTCAAAAAACTACCGCCGAGATCAAGGCCTCGGAGGGGGGAGGACTCATTGGACCTCTAAAATCTAAAACAAAAACCAGTGCTAAATAAATTAGGCCAATCAAAATTGATATAAAAGCTGTTATTAGAGCTAAAATGTTTTTTTTATTAAAAAAATCCTTATTCATTTTAAAATCAAACGATTGAAAGATTAATAAGATTAGCTAGATTTTTTAAATCATCAAATTTAGTATTAGGGTTTCCCATAACAGCTTTTAAATAATATCTATTTCCATACATTGGTCTAGAGAGCATAAACTTATTAGCTAACAAAGAGTTTCTCGTTTTTATAGACCATTCTAGGGCTTGAGAAGAAGTATAATTTACAGGTGTAAAAGACAAAAGATGAAGAGGTCCTGATATTATTTTAAATTTTGATGTATCAATTATTGATTCTACATAACATCTTTTTTTTATAGACTCTATAAGTATTTTTTCTATTCCATCTTCACCCAATTGTCTTAAGCCAATCCACAACTTCAATGACTCAGCGGATCTCGTACCTTGAATTCCAAGTTCCCCTCCATGAAAGTCATTACCTGTAAGGGGCTCGGCATAAGGTAGTCCAGTAGAAAATGTAGAAGAGAGATGGTTTTTATTAGCTACAAGTAATAAAGAGGAAGTTTTTGTGATTCCCAATAATTTCTGGGGATTAACAGTTAATGAGTCTGCGGAGCCTAAGCCTTTAACAATTTCCGAAGTAATTTTTGATAGACCATAAACCCCACCAACTGCTCCATCAACATGAAGCCAAACTTTCTCTTTTTTGCAAAATTGAACAATCTCAGAGAGTGGATCAATAGCTCCTCTCACAGTGGTACCTGCTGTCGCAACGACAGCGAAGCATTTTTTCCCCTCAGATCTAATTTTATTTAAACTTGATCGCAAACTTGGAATTTGTAATTGACCATTTTCATCTGTAGGAACTTTTTGTAGGGATTCCTGTTTCAAACCCATAATCCTAAGAGCTTTAGAGAATGAGACATGACAATCATCACTAGCAAAAAAGACAGCATCAGAATCGCTTTCTAAACCAGCAATATTTCTTGCCATTACTAAAGCCATTAAATTACTTAAACTTCCCCCGCTAGCTGCAACACCTCCTGACAAATCACCAAAACCCAACCTCTTACAAAACCATTTACATAGGTTTCTTTCTAAGGATGACAAGCTGGGTGATAATTCTTCGGCTAAAAGATTATTGTTTAAACCTGCGCAAATTAGATCTCCCACTATTGAAGCTGATAAAGGAGGTGGATCCAAATGAGCAAGTGATCCTGGATGAGATGGTCGATAGGAAGCATTCATTAACAATTTAAGTTCGCTCAATAAAACATTATTAGAAACACCTTCTTTGGCTGGATAGACCTCTGGCAATTCAAACGACTCAGGCATTGGACTTTTACTACCTGTTTCAGCAAACCAATCACAAAGATTACTTGAGGCCTGAGCAAGTAAAGAATGCAGTTCTCTATCTAAATTGTGAGGTGATGCGAAAGGGTCCAAAGAAAATAAGTCTCTATTTGTAGTATTGAGTGATCCAGTTCAAACAAAAAAAATGATTAATCTGTAGAAAATCATTTTATTTGATAATTCTCCAAAGATCTAAAAATTGTCAAAACCAATCGCATTGAGTCAGGAAGAAAAAATAAAGTGGATGACAAGGTTGCTAACCAAAGCAAACCTTGTAGGAGAGAGAGGGGAAGTTCCAATTGCTGCAGTTATTCTCGACAAAAGAGGAAGATGTATTGGCTATGGGGAAAATAGAAGGGAAGCAATGAAAGATCCTTTAGGTCATGCCGAGTTAGTAGCTCTCCGGCAAGCTTCTTGGATAAATAATGATTGGAGATTTAATGACTGTACATTGATAGTAAATCTAGAGCCATGCCCAATGTGCGCGGGTGCATTAATACAGGCAAGGATGGGGAAAATTATCTATGGATCTGAAGACCCAAAGAGAGGCGCGCTAGGTGGAACTATTAATCTCGCGGAACATAAAAGTGCCCATCATAAAATGATTGTTGAAAAAGGCCTTATGGAAGAAGAATCAAAAAAGATTATCGTGGATTGGTTTAAAGATAAAAGATTATTAGGCAAGGATTTATTATCTAAACTTAGGTAATTCAGTTTCAAAAATATTTATTATCTTATCTACATTTGTAGAAGTTGAGTTATATCCCATCAAACCAATTCGCCATACTTTTCCACCCAGATCACCAAGGCCTCCTCCTATCTCAACACCAAAATTATTTAGTAAATGCTTAGTAAAGGCCTTGCCATCAACACCATCAGGTATTTTTACAGTTGTAAGAGTAGGTAATCGCAATTCTTCTTTAACGTGTAATTCCAAACCAATCTTTTCCAACGAATTCCAAAGCGATTTTGCATTTTTTCTATGTCTATCCCATGAAACTTCCAATCCTTCTTTTGCTAAAAGTCTGAGTGCTTCTCGAATGCCAAAATTCATGTTTACAGGGGCTGTGTGATGATAAACACGATCACTACCCCAATATTTATTTAGTAAAGATACATCTAAATACCAGTTAGGAACTTTATCTTTTCTATTACTCATTTTATTTTCAGCCCTTTCATTCATTGAAAAAGGGCCTAATCCTGGAGGACAACTTAATCCTTTTTGACTGCAACTATAAGCCAAGTCAATTTTCCACTCATCCAAATAAAGAGGAACGCCTCCCAAAGAAGTTACTGTGTCTACAAGAAGTAAACAATTATATTTTCTGCATAAATCGCCAATTCCATCCATAGGTTGACAAACACCTGTTGAAGTTTCGGCATGAACAATTGCAAATACAGCTGGATTATGTTTTTTCAGTGCCTCCTCTATTTCATCAAGTGAAAACGCATTACCCCAATCATTATGAATGGTTTCTACATTTGCCTTATATCTACCTGCCATATCCGCAAGGCGATGTCCAAAATATCCTTTAATAGCAACTAAAACCGTATCTTCTGGCTCAACAACATTTGCCAATGTTGCCTCCATTGCTGCACTTCCTGTACCACTCATGGGAAGTGTTAATCGATTGCTAGTTTGCCACGCATATCTAAGCAATTCTTGAACCTCACTCATCAATTCCACATAAAAAGGATCTAAATGACCAATGGGAGGTTGTGAGAGCGCTTTCAAAACAGCAGGATCTGCGTTTGATGGGCCTGGCCCAAGCAATAACCTTTCAGGAGAAACAGTTGGACCAAAATCTTTACGATGTTGATTATCAACAGAAGGAAGAATTTGAGTGGCCAAGAAAACAGATCGGTTTATATACTTCGAGCCTAAAAGGCGATAGGCAAAGTCGGGGTATTTTTTTTAGGGATTGCAATAGGAATTTGCTAGATATGCTCTAATAGGCAAAAAAAAATCAAAGTTTTCTGTTAAAAGTCCAAAAAAAGTGCATCTTGATACAAAAAGAGATGCAATCTGTTATTACGTTCATAATTAAGTATCTCTGTTGTAAATCAAATTCATCATGAGCAAGACCTCTCAAGATGTTCTTCGTCAAATTAAGGATGAAGGCATTGAGCTAATAGATCTAAAATTCGCTGACTTACATGGAAAATGGCAGCATTTAACCGTAGCTTCAGATCTTATTGAAGAAGCCTCTTTCACAGAAGGACTGGCATTTGATGGTTCTTCTATTCGCGGATGGAAAGCTATTAACGAATCAGATATGGCAATGGTTCCAGATCCATCAACAAGCTGGATAGATCCTTTTTACCATCACAAAACTCTTAGCTTGATTTGTTCAATTCAGGAACCTAGAAGTGGAGAACCGTATGCCAGATGTCCAAGAGCTTTGGCACAAAAAGCATTGGACTATTTAGGTAGCACTAGTGTTGCAGATGCTGCATTCTTCGGTCCTGAACCAGAATTCTTTATTTTTGATGACGTTAGATATAACTCAGGGGAAGGTGGGAGTTTTTATAGCGTAGATACGATAGAAGCCCCTTGGAACACAGGAAGAGTTGAGGAGGGTGGCAATCTTGGATACAAAATTCAACTTAAAGAAGGATATTTCCCAGTCTCTCCCAATGACACAGCGCAAGACATGAGATCTGAAATGCTTCTTTTAATGGGTGAGCTTGGAATACCTATTGAAAAACATCACCATGAAGTAGCAGGTGCTGGACAACATGAATTGGGGATGAAATTCGCACCCCTAATCAACGCTGCAGACAATGTGATGATTTACAAATATATTGTCAGAAATGTAGCCAAAAAATACGGAAAGACTGCAACTTTCATGCCTAAGCCAGTCTTTAATGACAATGGAACAGGAATGCATGTTCATCAAAGTTTATGGAAAAGTGGTCAGCCTTTATTCTATGGCGAAGGTACTTACGCCAATTTATCTCAAACGGCTAAATGGTACATAGGAGGAATTCTGAAACACGCCCCTTCATTCCTTGCATTTACAAACCCAACTACCAACAGTTACAAAAGATTAGTACCAGGATTTGAAGCACCAGTTAATTTAGTTTATTCACAAGGTAATAGATCAGCTGCTGTAAGAATTCCTTTGACAGGACCAAGTCCAAAAGCAAAGAGGCTTGAATTTAGATCAGGTGATGCATTAGCTAATCCTTATATTGCTTTTTCAGCGATGATGATGGCAGGTATTGATGGGATCAAGAATCAAATTGATCCTGGGGATGGCGTTGACGTTGACCTTTTTGAACTACCTTCAGAAGAATTATCAAAAATAGATACTGTCCCTTCCTCGTTAAATGATGCATTGGAAGCATTGAAAAGTGACAACAAATATTTAACTGAAGGAGGAGTATTTACTGACGATTTCATTGATAACTGGATAGATCTTAAATACGAAGAAGTTCAACAGTTAAGACAAAGACCTCATCCTCATGAATTCACTATGTACTATGACGCCTAAAATAAATTCATAGATTAATTATTAGAACTCAAAAAATTAGGGTCTACGTACAAATTGTGCATAGACCTTAATTTTTTTTTAGTTAACTGGTCACTAATCAATTAAATCTGTTAGATAATAAAAAATATTCTGTCAAGGGTTCATGGCGACGCCAAGCCTTAAAAAAATTGCTTATCACACTCTTCAACAGGGGAAAACGTTGGCTGGCTTAGCTCATAAAGAGTTGAGTACAAAATTAATGGAGGTTTTCGCACCAGAAGCTGCTCCAGGCCAATTCCCAGTCGATCAAGTTCTAATAAAAGAAGTTAGAAGATCGATGGAAAAGCTTGAAAGAATTGATTGGCAAGAAGCAGAGGAAGGCATTTATCCAAAATCTCAACTTTTTGAAGCCCCTTGGTTGGAATGGGCAAAGAAATATCCTTTAATTTGGCTTGACATGCCCAAAACCTGGGAAAGACGTAAAAAGAATAAAACAAGAGAAATTCCGCGAGACATTAAAGAGGAAGATTACCCAAAATACTATCTTCAAAATTTTCATCATCAAACAGATGGATACTTAAGTGATCATTCCGCTGAGATTTACGACTTACAAGTTGAGATTCTTTTCAATGGAACAGCCGATTCGATGAGAAGAAGAATTTTGTCTCCTTTGAAAAGAGGTCTAAAGAAATCTTTGTCTGAAAGCTCAAAGAAAGTAAAAGTTTTAGACATTGCTACTGGAACCGGAAGAACTCTCCAGCAAATACAAAGTGCGTTACCTGAAGTAGAACTTTATGGTCTGGACTTATCTGGTTCATACCTAAAACAGGCTAGTAAATATCTAAGTTCCAGAAGTGGTGATCTTGTACAACTGACAAAAGGGAATGCAGAAAATATGCCTTATTTATCAAACAGTTTTCAGGGATTAACTTGTGTTTTCCTTTTTCATGAGCTTCCTAGAGATGCTCGACAAAATGTTTTGAACGAATGCTTTAGATTATTAGAACCTGGCGGAACTCTTGTCCTTGCGGATTCCATACAGATAAAAGATTCTCCAAAATTCACTTCAATTATGGAAAACTTTCATAAAATTTTTCATGAACCTTATTACAGAGACTACATAATAGATGATATAAATTTAAGATTAGATGAAAGTGGGTTTACATCAATAACTTCTGAATCACACTTCATGACTAAAGTATGGAAAGCAAATAAACCAATTTAATTTAAAAAGATGCCCAAGAATACACTTAAAAACAACCTAGTATTATGATCAGAAAAGATAAACTCATTTGGTCAGAAAAAGCCAAGTCTCTTGCCAAAGATCTTCATAATGAAATCAGTCTTGACAATTATAATTGGCATGAATTCAGGGGAAACAAACAAAGAAGAAGTGCTGAATTAATTACTTCTGCAATTTCACAGTTAATTAATGATGGAGACGAAATAGAAATAGAAAACCTACTCAATCAAGCAATATTATGGATAAGAGAAGAGATAAAAGATAAAGGATGTAAGAGTCACTAAAGAATTATTTTTTTAGTGATAACTGAAGTCTATTCCCTTTGCTACTCCATCTAACATCATCAAAACATTTATGAATTAAATATATTCCTCTTCCACTATTAGCGTCAATATCTATAGGTAAAGAACTTTGCCTTTTATTTTTAACTATACCTATTCCTTCATCTTGAATTTGCCAAATGAACCAATTTGGAGTGAGAATTCTTCTAACACGAACAACTTTATTAGGATTGGATAAGTTTCCATGTACTACAGCGTTAACAAGAGCCTCATGCAAACCTAATTCAATTTTTTTTGCAGTTTCTTTACAGATTACAGGCTCTAAAAGAGTTTCAACAAATGATGCTAGTTTTAAAGTAGAGGGGTGAATAAATACAGCCCAATTTTTAAAAGACTCCACAAACAAAACACTCTTAGTAAATTAATCTTCTGATCAAAGAATTAGTCTATAAATAAAAAATACATATTAAATTTAATTCATTAATAGTATTCGATGAAAAAAATTAAACATTCCTCATTAAATGGTTATTAGATTTGATCTTTTAATGCTTGATGATTTAGCAAGGCATCCATCAATCGAACACCTCTAAGCTGATTAACTAATGGCATGTGACCATTTGGTGCTTCAATTGACCAATTAAACGCTTTAGGATATCTAGTCCAAACTCCATCTTTTTTCCAACCTATTCGAGGCCAAAGCTTGTCATATCTTCCTCCTACTGAATTTAGTATTTTTGCTTGAACTGTAAAACCAAATTTACCTCTAGAATACAACAACCAAAGTTTATCCAAAGTTGACAGATCAATAGTAGGTATTAATTCAACCTCAGAAAAATAAACATATCCTCTTTTTACAGCCTTTTCTCCTGCTAGCTCTCTAAGTTTTGAGCTTGTGAAACGATCAGCATCCTCATAACTTTCATTTAATAAATATTGCTGTAAAGGCGAATAATCAAACCCAACTTCTGAAGATGCATTGAACCATGAAAGGTCTTCGCAATTGAGATTGTTTTTTATGAAATTGCCATCAGTTTTATGAATGAGTTGCAAAATAAAACCAGCTGCCCAGTCGCTGGAACCTGGATCAAAGCCAGACATTAAAGATGGTCCTAAGGAAAGAAGATCCTCAACTCTTTCTTCTAAAACATTTAACAAGCCAAGTCGTTTCCTTTCTGAAGCCATTATGAAAGACTCCAAGAACTCCTCTATGCTTTCTTTATTTGGATGTGATTTTTCTTCAGTCATGATCAACTGCCGGCCTAAAATGACCTGAGCACTAATACTATGTCAGAGAAACGTACCAATTCAGCCTATCCCGTTACGGATTTTCGGAATTTAACCAGTCCAATAGTTGATGTAAGAAGTCCTAGCGAATTTTCACAAGGTCATTGGCCAGGCGCTATCAATATTCCTTTGTTTTCTGATACGGAAAGAGAAGCAATAGGAAAAAGCTATAAGAGAGAGAGTCGCTTAAAAGCTGTATTAATTGGTTTAAAAGTGACCCTTCCAAACACTTCAAAACTTTTGGAAATAATAATAAAAACAATTACAAAAAGAAAGGGGGAAGATAAATCATTAAGAATTTACTGCTGGAGAGGTGGGATGAGATCGGGTGCGTTTGCCTGGCTTGCAAGAACAATTGGAATTAAGACCTATTTATTAGAAGGTGGATATAAAAGTTATAGAAAATGGGTTTTAAATCAGTTTGAGGTTGTTTTACCCATAAGACTTATTGGAGGTAAAACAGGTACAAGGAAAACAGATCTCCTCAATCACATCAATAAAGAAAATATACATGTCATTGATTTAGAGGGAATTGCTAATCATAGAGGAAGTAGCTTTGGGTCATTAGGCATGGAGAAGCAACCAACAACTCAACAATTTGAAAACATCCTTGCAGAGTCGCTTGAAGAATTTCACAAAAATGACAACACTATTGAGATATGGCTAGAAGCTGAAAGTTCCAATCTAGGGAAATGTCGCATACCAAATATGTTCTATTCGCAAATGCAAAAAGCACCAATCCTTGAAATAATAAAGACTAAGAATGAACGTATAGAAAATTTAGTCAATATTTATAGTCAAAACTCTCAAAAGGAATTAGAAAACGCTGTAGAGAGAATACAAAAAAGATTAGGGCCACAAAGAACAAAAGAAGCATTGCTTGCGATTAAGAAAAAAGAATGGTCAAAAGCCTGTGAAGCCATGCTGGATTATTACGATAAGTGCTATGAATACGAACTTAATAAAAGAAACAATATAGATTCGATTGACCTTAGTGGTCTAAGCCTAAAATTATCATTAATTAAAATCTTAAATAAGAACCTCAATCCCTTATAGTTTTCAATAAGTTCATATCTATTAATAACATCAAAAGAAAAGATGACTGAAATCAAGGATGTAGTTTCGATTCAATTCGTTAAAGGGGAAAACGAAAAAAACCATCCTGAAATACGTTTATTCAGGGACTTGGATGGCAAAAAAGGTAAAGCAGTATATAAGTTTTTTAGTCCTAAAACAATCACACTAGAGAATTTTAAATCGATACAAAAAATGTATTTAATTGATAAAGAAGGTGAGCTTCTAACAAAAAAAATTAATTTGTCTATTTCAGAGAATCAAATTAAAGAAGTAACGTCTACATACAACTGGTATACAGAAAAAGAATTTGAAAGATTCATCCGTTTTTCTATAAGGTATTCAAATTCATTGACTAATAATTAAATATTAACATTGAAACTAACTACTTTACTATCATTTACAGCTTTAATCATTTCTATATTGATTTTATGGAGCTTAAAAGAAATAATCATTTTATTTTTTGCTTCGATAGTTATAGCAATGGCTCTTTGCACTATTACTGGTAAAATTCGTGATTTCTGTCATATCCCAAGATGGATATCTTTAGGAATAACAATAATATCCATAATACTAATTTCAAGTTTTTTAATAGTTATAATAATACCTCAATTCACAAGTGAATTTCAAGAATTAATCAATCAAATACCATCAGCAGCAAGTAAACTATGGGAGCTTTTACTTAATACATTTTTTGATTTTGCAGAAATTATATATAAAGATAGAATCCCAAACCTAACTGACAGATCACTCCTAACAAAGCAGCTCAGCATTATCCCAGACAGTGCAACACTGGCTAGTGGCGTAACAGATAGTATTACAAAGTTAATAAATATAGTCAGCAATGTTGGGATAGGAATTCTTCAACTATTTTTCATAGTCTCTGTTGCATTAATGATAACATTTCAGCCAAATTCATATAGAGAAGTTGCTATATTACTAGTCCCATCATTTTACAGAAGGCGTGCAAGAACTATTTTGTTGACATGTGGTAATGCCTTAAGTAGTTGGATGGTTGGAGTTGTACTTAGCTCAATATGTGTAGCGATACTTGCTTCTATTGGACTTTATTTATTAGGAATAAAATTAGTAATTGCTAATGCTTTAATTGCAGGTCTTTTAAACTTCATTCCAAATGTTGGACCAACAATTAGTACTATTTTCCCTCTTTCTGTTGCATTACTAGATACCCCATGGAAATCACTTGCTGTTTTAGGCTTATATATAGTTATTCAAAATATTGAAAGCTACGTAATAACACCTTCAATAATGCACAAACAAGTAAAGTTGCTTCCAGGGCTAACAATTACCGCGCAGTTTATATTTACTATTCTTTTTGGACCAATAGGGTTGTTGTTAGCAATTCCAATGGCTGTAGTAATTCAAGTATGTGTGAAAGAAGTAATTATTAATGACATATTAGAAAAAAATTATTTTTCTAATCAAACCTAAAGAACAAGATGGAAACAATTATTATGCTTCCCAAGGATCAGTCCATGAAGAAATACCTTTTATGTATTTTTAGATAAATTTCTGTCTTTCAAATCAACCATTCACATTACATCGAATTAAGAAGCCACGCTGAGATTGACTTTTAGGGCCATCATCAATCAATCAATCTAATTTGATAAGGTTTTAATTTTTTCCACTTCTTATACTGAATTTTCCAAATTTCTTCAGGCGTTTGCTTAGCAAGATTTCTTATTTATATATTGTTACTAGTTTTTTTCTGCAAGCCCAAATGAATATTGTTAAATATATAAAATTAATTTTATGAATCCTATAAGAAAGAGCTCAAAATACTATTAAAAGACTAATTGATTTTATTAATCATCAAATTCAGGTTTAGGTTTCTTTTTAACCTTACCTGAAAGCAGTTGATGTAGAGCATCTAAGGAGTTATATACCTCTTTAAGCTCAGACAACTCAGGCAACAACCCATATTGCCCAAGCATTTGATCCAAGTCTCGAAGCTCCTGCCTGATATAACGCAAATGAGAACTAACTTCTTCTCTCTTACTAGTAGACATTAAAAAATAGATTAAATTGCTTCAATCTTTTGATTTTAGCTTAAGACAAGTATAGTAAGCATCTGGATTTTTACAAAGTTTATAAACTTCGACTATATCAACAGTTTTTAAACGCACTTAATTATTTATAAAATATTGATTACTTAAAACTTTGCCAAAATCAATCTATATATATCTCATCTCAATGAATTCAAGAGATTGCGAAGAGAGTATAATTACTTTTTTGTAAAAAAATAAGAAATATACTGGGATATATCTAAGAGATGGTTAAGAATATATATATGGATCATCAAAGAAGAAAAGACCTCAATCTCAGACTAGGCAATTTAATAATTGCAATATTTCTTGCTACTGTCCCCACAGCCATAACTTATGGCACTCTTAGTATTCATGGTTTAAATATTTGTAGAACCCTTAGTTCAAAAGTAGCAAACTCTAGTGAAATCAAAACAACTTGCTACAAAGCTTCTTGGGATACTACAAAAAGTTATATATTTTTAATTGGATTCTTTATTACTTTACCAACCTGGATGTGGTTTTATTGGTCAATGAAACGTAGGGAAACTGATATAAAATAAATAGTTTTTAATTATGATGACAAGAAACTAGAGAAAGGAAATTCGAAAAATTTATCTTGCTTTAATTTATTAGTAATTTCTTTTTTAGTCTTAATTTCAACATTTAAATTTCTTTTTTCCATAGAACTATTTTCAAGAGGGTTTAACTTATTTATAAAAATTTCGTTAATCAAATAATCAGCCGAGAATTTTCCAGGGCCTAGCAATACTATTGAAATAGCAGAGGAAAAGTACAGCGCAAGTAATTCTAAAAGGTAGATATTAAAACCTGAAGTAACCAAAGCATGATAAATGGCTACACTCATTGTCCCTAAGATTGCAAATGCCCCCAATCTGGTCCCAAGGCCGATTATCAATGACCAACTCCCAACTATTTCTGAAGCAGCAGCGAGGTAAGAGAGAGTTATAGGGAAAGGCAAGTGAAGGGGACGAACAAAAGCGTCAGCAAAATTATTGATATCATTTAATTTTTCAAACCCATGGTGGATCAGAAGCGCACCAGTAAAAACTCTTAAAAGAAGGATGGCTAAATCCTTAAATATTGTTTTAAAGAGGATGGAACTAAGCAATTTAACCTAAATTCATTAACTCGAACTTTAATTGCACAGGGATATAAAGCGTGGACAGAAAATGCTACAAGAAGGAGGATAAGTATTAATACTCAAGTGATGGCCGTTGCTCGCCAAGCAAAGAATTGAATTAGTTCGATAAAGATGAATTGGCATTTTAACTATGAAAATTTTCTCAAGGGATATTTCTATCGGGCCATTTGTGCAACTTAAAAAAAGAATAAATAAATCACTGAAAATAGTATTAATACTCACAACAAGATTACAAGCATTGTATTAAAATTTTTTTAATTAGTAAGTGATCGTGAGCACATCTCTCCTTGCGGCTACGGCATCTGTAGGAATAATATTGGTTGCACTGCCAGCCTTGATTGCTTCGCTTGGATAAATTATCTGAATAACATCAAGGGCTAGTAAGTTTCTTTTGTTTAGACGAAATTGCGTTAGCGGCAACCCAAGCACTTGTCCAGCAATGTTGAAAGTTGAAACCACCAGTTATACCATCAATATCCAATACCTCGCCTGCGAAGAACAAACTCTCACATATCTTACTTTCCATAGTTTTGAAATTAATTTCCTTAAGTGAAACTCCACCAGCTGATACGAATTCCTCACCAAAAGGACCACGGCTGTTTATTATAAAACTTTTCATTATTAAACATTTCACTATGGAATCTTTTTGGTATTTGGATAAATCCGCCCATTTTAATTGACTATCAATATTTAAGTTTAAGAGAAGTGCTCGCCATAAGCTTCTTGGCAAATCATTGAAGGGTTTATTGTTTAATACAACCTTCTTAGCATTTTCTAATTTATAAAAATCAAGTTTTGACCTGACCTCATATTCCGTCATACAAAGCCAATTTATTCTTAACTCACCCTGATATTTATTAGCATGTAGACTTCTAGCACTAAAAGCAGAAAGACGAAGAATCACAGGGCCACTAAAGCCTTTATGTGTTATAAGAATAGAACCAGTTTCAGTATATTTTTTTTTATTAACCGTAAGCTTAATCTGAACATCTAAAGTTACACCTGAACAAGATCTTAATAAATTTTCAGGAGTAGATAATGAAAAAAGGGATGGAACAGGTTGAATAATTGAGTGCCCAAGACTCTTAGCCAATCTGCGTCCACTAGGATGACCACCAGTACAAATCAAAATATTTTTTGCTTCGAAAGAATTATTTCCTTTAACTAATAAATTAAAACCCTCTTTTTTTATGATTATTTTCTTAACATGTGAATTAGTAAATACCTTTACACCTGATCTTTTCGCAACATCTGTTAAACATTTTATAACGTCTTCAGAAGAATCAGAGCTAGGAAATACACGTCCATCTTTCTCAATTTTAAGATCAAGTCCTTTATTCTGAAACCAATCAAATGCCTCTGCAGTAGAAAATCTATTAAACAAGCCTAATAGTTGCTTATCTCCCCTAGGATAATTATTTACTAAATCAGATATATCCCAACATGAATTAGTTAAATTACATCTACCACCACCACTTATTCTAACTTTTTCAAGTACTTTTGGGGTGCCCTCCAGGATAACAACAGATCTAAGACCATTACTAATCGCAATGATTGCTCCCATAAAACCAGAAGCACCACCACCAATAATGACAAGATCTGATATCATTAAATAATAGAATTCAATGAATTATATTTTAATGAAATAATATATAATTCTTCTATTTATTACTTTTATTTATTGAAAAAAATTAGAATTAAATGAAATCACAGAACAATATGATTTCATTTAATTTAAAGGAGAAAAGATTTTAACTAGGAACACATTGTCTTGATACGCAGTTGAAATCGTAATTCAGTTCTATTTTGTTGTATCTTTTGGAAAAAAAATATGGCTGGCCCTAAAAGAGATGAAGCAAAATCTATTCTTTCCTATGTGCGACAAGAACTTAGATACATGGACGAAGACCTGAGAAACGATGGTTTACTTCCCGAATTGTCATCACTAAGATCAGTATATGAACAACTTTCAACTTTACTAGAGCTTTCTGACGGAAGGAGAAAAAAGAAAGAGAAACCAGAGTTTCCTGAAGACAAAAAACATTAAAAAGCTCCAGTCAAATTAATATATTTAAAAACTCAATTTATATAAAAATACATCCTTGAAGGATTTATATATCTCTTTTTTTTTTTTCTATAGAAAAGCACTTCAATAGTCTATTCTAGGACTGGACATATCAAAAACTCAAATCAAGAAATACCTCTTTGGGTTGAACAAATGCCTAAACGACATACAAATTCTGGTGGTGAATCTAATCTTCTAAGCTTTATGAGTGGAGTTCATTTCTGGGAAAAAGGAGAAATGGCATATTCAGCTCTAAAAAAAATTAATGAGCATAAAGCTAATAATGAATTGGAGAAAGCTCAAATAATGTTAGATGATTGGATTTTATAAAAATAATACGTCAAGAAAGAAATAAACCAATTGAAATTCAATCAATAGGTAAAGTAAGTTAAATTTTATGTCATACAGGTATATATGCCCTCCACAAGGAAAAGGATTGGCTATCTGCCCTCAATTAATGCTCATGAGACGATAACCAAAATTGCAATAAAAGAAAAACTAAGCCAATCAAAAGTGGTTGGCATATTAGTTGAGGAGGCCTTGATAGCTAGAGATAAATTAGATGTTCATAATTCAAATGATTTCAATAAACATAAACTTTTTAGCGAAAAAATTAATATAGATAAATCATCATTCGAATATAGTGATTTCGACGAGTTAATATCAGACAAAGGTGTAAGTTATAATACAAATAATTATAAGAATCATTCAGAGGATAATTTATTCGAACCAAAAGGAAAATATAACGAAGAGTTATTTGAACAGTTTAAACAATTTATTATGTTTCAAAAAATGATTCAGAATAAACAATAAAAATATTTCTAAAGTAATTGAAAAGTATCTATCTAAATTTATAAACAACTAAAATAGTAAAACATTCAAAGAATGCAGAGATCAACAAAAATCACGCATAAAACAAATCAATGGACTAGAAAGTATGAGTATTAGTTCTTCTAAGGATCACTCAACAAGTTTTTTTTATAAGAAATCTTAAATATAAAAATGACAACAACAAAAACTCGCCCAAAATCAAACTCATCTAATCTCCTTGAGGAAGCCTTAAATCAGCCTCCTATTGGAGAAACAGCTAATTTTGCATGGAATGCAACACCCTTAGGGATAGCTGCAATTTATAAAGGAATTTCCCCTTCAAAACCTCCATATGAGCAAGCAATTAAAGAGGGTGAGGAGTTAGCTATGGATCTAAGTCGAGAAGAAAAAGAATTTCATCTCACTCAAAAAGGGCTTGCACTTATTTTCTACTCTTAGACATAAATCAAAATTTTATAACCTCAAATCAAACAAATTTGAGTTAGGTTTTATTAATTGTCTTCAACAGATGAGTCTATGACCCACTCTTCAGACAATCCAAGTAGCACAAGAGCTTTGTCCTCCCAATCTGTATCAATTGACCAATCGTAAGGTACTTCAAAAGATATTTTTATCTCATTTTGATTTTTAGTATATGTTTTACTTTTAGGGAACCTTTTACTAGAAATTTCGTTTTCTAATATAAATATATCGTTGGCATTAACGTATTCAACGTATCCTAAATTCTTTATTTCAGCCTCAAACTTGAGTTCCAGTCTTACATTAAAACAATGAGCCTCATCCCAGTCTGAATAGTGTGAAAAATATTTATCCCAGGAATTTGACATTTTAAATTCTAAACCACAATGGTTAGACTACTCAAGGATAAGAAAAATTATCCAAATCAACTGATGAAAGTGTATTAAATTATAAAATATTTAAATTAATGAAAAATAACAAGTAAATAAAAAATATTAAAAAGAATTTTTAGTTCGTAAAAGTAAGAAAATTAAAATCATTAAGCACCCAAGTACCTAAAGTCAGTAAGCCAAATCCAGCAACGAACATCATCAAAGCCGCAACCTTATATCTTGTAGCCTCTGCCCCTCTCCTAAGCAGAAAGGTGTCAGCTGCAAAAGAATTTGTTTGAAGGACAGGCTTTTGTACTGTCTTTTTTCTTGATGAAAACATTTTCCTTTATACTTCTCTAAATAAATTAATGGAATTTATCTTCGACCGCGAAGAATTCACAAACAAAAAGTAAGTGCAAAGCAATAATTGGGAAAAAAGTGCTCCGCCAAACAGAATTAAGCCCGTGTTGGAGCATAAAACAAATATGGCAGGAAAACACTAATTTCAGAAAATGATTAATTCAATTACAAAATGAACGACTATAGAAGAAAATAAATATAAACAACGTGAAAAGCAGGTAAAGACATTAATTTAAATTTAATTATGCTTTTTATTCAAAAAAGTTGTTTTTTAATATTTTCAAATGTTCATCTTTAAAAATGCTGGTTTCGATTATTGGAAAGATATTATTCTCTTTATAAGCTAATAAGATTTTTTTTACAACTTTATTAGCAAAGTCTATTGAGTCTAAGAACTCACTTGAACAATAAACACCTTTCCAAGGACGATACTTAAATCTAGCTAGAAATTGCTTGGAGGGAATTAAAATACTACCAAAAAGCTTTATATTTAATTCTTCTGAGTTATTTTGCATAGTAGAATAAATTATATTTTTTAATATTTTAATTCTACTTTTTAGAAGTTTGTAATCCGTACCAAATTGAATCCAAACAGAGCTTACTAGACCAGATTCGAGTTTCTTTTCTAATCTTATAATCTCTTCTTTAAACAAAAAGCTGGGTAAGTAAGGATTAAATGCTACTCCAATAGCAATATCTTCACTGTTTAATAAGGGATTATCTTTAAGGAAAGACAAAATTGATAAAGAGTCTAATGTCGATCTTTTTTGAGAACCAGAAACAAGAAGAACTTCCTCGCAACCTAAATGATTTAAGACCTTAAGAAATTTGATAAATGAATCTTGAGTATTAAGCCTATTTCTTCTGAATTCATGGAGGATACTAAAATGAGGAATTATATCTATACCTGGAAACTCATCTTTTGAAATCTTAATTGATTCTAATAGAAAATCTTTTTTTAAGCTATTTTTACAGGGAATATTAATTTTATAAAGATTATTTCTCTTATAAAAAGATAGAATTCGTCGCAGTTCATCATATGATTTAAAAGAAATTTCAAACCTTATATTATTCAAATCAAATAATATATCTTTCATTAATGGATAATCTCAACTAAAGTATAATAATAGTAAGCTACGACCAATTCAAAGGGATTTCCAAAAAAAATTAGTAATTTAATTTTTTCATCAGAATCAGTATATTTAGTAAGAATATTTTTCAGTAAATATAGATTAGGTAAAGAAATAATATCTAGAAGTGAAACGACAAAAATCTGATTATAAGGTTTTTAGAAATAAAGATCAGAAATGATCAGATATTAATATAGGAGAATAGAATTTATTAAACCTGGAACAGATAGAAAGATAAATATCAATATAAAAGATTTTAGGCACTCACAGTCTTAGACATTCGATGTGATAAAACTGGTAAAATATTCAAGCTCCAATACATACAAAATCAATAGTAATAAACGTTAATTTAGCAAGATATTGTTAGAGATCTATGTTGTCAATCTTTTTTCTTGCATTTTCCAACCTAATTGTTCCTTGATTATTTTCAGAAAAACGTTCATTTGCATCTTTTACTAATATAACTGATAAATCCTTTACATTGAAAATAAAATTCTTTTGATTCAAATACATTTGAGTTATTAATTCCTTAATTTCTAAATTAAAAGTCGTACTAGACAACAAGAGAATTGAGGTCCAAGAAGTAATGACAGCTGAGAATATAAGAGAAAACTTAAAGATTTTATGGAAAGTATTTAGCAATTTGAAAATAAAAAACAAACGTATTTATGTTAACTAATAAAAAGCAGAATGCACATTCCAAAAGAGAATTTCAAGCAGTCTTGCTATTTTTACAATTAAATTCAACCCAATTAGCTTCAATCAATTGCTGCCATGTCTTTTCTGAATCTTGTTTTGTGACCTTTCTTCTGCTTTTAAACTTCATGGGTTTGCCATTTGGAACAACTCCCCACATATCAATAGTGAAATCGGCAGCGATGTTTTCATTAGATACATTTTTAAAATCAAAATGAATTGCCCATTTATTGTGAGGATCAATAAGCCATCCTTTAGGGGCTTCTAAGCTTTCTACTTTTGCCATCAGTAAATATAGTCTTAGTTTTGTTTTTAATTAAAAAATCAGGCTTCGTCAAGCCTAAGAATCTAAAGTGAAGTTAAAGAAGTAATAAAATTATTATTTAAAAAATTAAAAAAAATAGATATAATAATTTCAGACAAGCAACCTAATAAGATGTCCTCTGAAGCTGGCAGCACTCAATGTCGAGGGTTAATAGAGGCGAAAGAAAGCCTTATAAAAGCCATGAACTCGCTTAGAGCGATTGACAAAACAGATCATATACAACGAACATTACGTGATCTCTATAATGAATTGGAAATTCTCCATGAATCAAGAAGAATAAAAGAATCGAACAATCTAAATTGAATACCTATTCAAATAAATTATTATTAAGCAATATCTTTAGTTATTATTATTTATGAATTCCAGAATTTAGAATTATTAAAGAATTTACTTAGAAATACTTTAATAAATGGATCAAAATTATTATTATTAAATTAAATAAAAGAAAAAAGATTGACTTGGCTGATAAAATAATTAAAATAATTATTTAAATGTCTAGTAAAGATATTAAAATCTGCAAATTAGAAGATCTTGATAAATTGAGATCTGCTCCAAAACTAAATAAAAATCAGTCAGAAAAACTTTTCAATGAGTTGAGAACTATTATTAATAAATCAGATTGGTTAACAATAGGAATTATGTCACCTTCATTAGAAATAGGAATCAATATAATTAGGAGAATAGAAGAGAAATTTGAATGCAATAAGATGAAATGCATCTCTTTGCCTAGCTCAGAAGGGCCAATATTCTTAAAAGCAAATCAAAAAACAGGTGAAATACACGCTAGAATTGAATTTGGATTAGGAGAAGGTATATTAATTAGTTGTCAAAACTATGACAATTCATTGACCTCTAAAACTATTGGTCCTTTTCCATTAGATTTCTTTGATTAAAATAATAATTAATCAGTTAGAATAATAAATTAATATTTTAAGGAAATAAGTCTAAAAACAAGCAAAAAGATAGAATGATGTCAGAAGAAGTGCTATCATTATATTGTTAATCGAATAAAAAATTTTAATACCTTGCAAAAATCTCAAATTTATAAATAAATGAATCAAATTTTTTACTACTTTAAAACTACTAGAGAAGATCTAATAAACTTATATTTCAGTATAAATGGATAAAGAAAGAGGAAAATTCTATCAATCTGGGGACGGCTCTTATTTTTATTCAGCTGATGATGCCTCCAAATGGGATCTTCTTGATAGGATTGGTCAACTCAATCTCCTTCATGTTTTAAAAAAAGAATGGGAACCTGAAGAAACAAGTCAAAGTAAATTAAGAAAAGTTCTTCAAGAAATAAATATTGATGAGTTCGAGGATTTCATGGCAGATATACTTGGAATATGCGAGTCATTCGAGGAGATGGTATATGAATTTGAAGGTAACATAAATTTAAGTCCCGAATATTTAGAGAGGGTTTACCCAGAAGAAAAAGAAAGTCTAGACAAGTTAAAAAAACAAATAAAAGAACACAAAGAATGGAAAGAAAAACATCAAGCTTCATATCCTTTTCTAACAAAAAAACTCTTAGAAAAGAATGAAAAGGACAATAACGAATATAATTAATAATCTACTAATTAATTGATAGCCCCTACTTAAAATCAAGTTAAACAAGAAATTATATGGTTGATTTGAATAAAATTTTCTCGATATTTTTATGATTTAACATAATTATTATTTATTCTAAAAGCTATCTATAGCCTAGTTTACAATCTATATTAATAGAATTCCTAACGTAACTTAATCTTTTCATATGCATATCAATTTGAAAAATTAATATGAAGAATTTATTCTCAAAAAAGATATTAATTGAAGCAGAGTTAATTAGATAAGTGAATATACATCTAAATAATAATTAATGAATGATTAATATATTAAATAGTTAAACAATAAAAATTTGCTCATAAGCTTGATTGGATATTTATGGAATAAAATTTATAATTGAAGTTTTATTGGTCAAAAAAATTAACTTTCTAAAGGTGCTAGATTTACGCTTTAAGACTCATAATTTTGATAAAAATTATATTAAAGTGATTTTACCTACACAATCTAAGAAAAAATCCATTATAGTCTTAACAAATGTTCACAAATTTTTTTCTGGCTTCAACCCTAGATCTCAGTTAATGGCATTGTCTACCATTATTGCCTTTAAGGAATTCAATCTTATAGCTGAATTTTTTAGGGAAAGATTTCTAAATTCATCTCAAAGCATCAAATTTACATACAAAAAAATGACTTCTACTAATCCAAAATCAACAAAGTTGATAAACAGAGATGATGTAAATGAAATGATAGAGAATGCAATAAGAAGACATAATCGAAGATCCACAATAATTTCAGCCATACTTGGATGGATACTTATTGGAGGATATTCATTTGGACTATTTCACGTAGTACAAAACATATGATAAATACAGTAATATATTGTAGATAAATATTGTTTAAACTTTTCTAATTAAGATACTAACAATATATTGACTAGTTAATTATAATCATATTAAATAGTACTGTAATTTCTTTTACATAATTAGGATTATTTATTAAATCCTAGTCGAATTAATCTCGTCTAGGCAAGATAATATCAAGTATTTTGTCTTAAATTATTTATTATCCAATACTGCTCCATCTGTCTTGATAAGGGAGTTGATAGTCTTCCTTATTCATCGGTATCCAACTCCAATCACAGCATATTGAGACTTGATAACCAATTACATACAAAGCGAGAATTGCATTGAATAAATTAATATGCGAGATAGGTGTATCCATAATTATAAAAAATATAGAACATTCTAGCTAATATGAGATTTATAGTGAACTTCCAATAAATAAAGTGGCCATTAATATATCATTAAAATAAGAAAAAATAATTATTAAATGTTTTTACTATATTTAATATTATATATTTATTAATTTTTCAATGATAAAGGTTTACTTACTACTAGCAATTGGAACTGTAGGATGATCAAAGGGATCATCATTCAAAATAGGTGCACATACTTGACGACAAGACTTTCCCTGCTCATCTTCAATACAAACTTCTAAACATTCAAAATATCTGTCTTGTGCTGTTTTCATATTTTTTATATAAGTAGTAACTAAAGATACTATTCAATGATTAGATTTCTAGATAAATTAACAAAACTTTTTTAGGTAAATGCACTTATCAACGATCTTTTAAATGAAATAGTATCTCCGAAGATTTTTTATTAGCATCACATGCTAATACACATTGTGTTAATTCCTTATTAGCAAGAAGTTGCAGTATCCTTGCCATATCAATAGAAGATAGTTCTCCATCGGAACTCCATTTAAGAGTAGTTTTTCTTTGAATGGGTTTGTTCATGTCCCTAAAAAGAAACTAAAATACATTTAGCATATATTTAAAATTTCCATTCTTTTTTTAGATTGTCTTTATTTTTTACCAAAAAGTGTAGGTATAAAACACTATTATAATTATTGTATTTGATTTACTAATTAATTTTCAGAAATATGTAGAAAATACTTTGTTGGAGATTGAGATAAAAAAATAGATTTCAAGAAATTTTGAGACAAGGGAATATAAGTGTTATTTTTATAAAATAAATTAACTTGCTGATACTGAATTTAATTCAGTAATTACATTTTTTTCACCCTGGTAATTGCGTGTTTTAATTTTTAAGTCTTTAAGAAAAAACTTAGCAAATTGTTGGGTTTTTTTCTTTTCCATCAATATCGGATCAATAAATCTGATTAACTAACAAAAAGTTAGATATTTTAATTAATATAGCGTATGAAACATATTTCCGTGAGTGAAAACCGAACAACTGAATTTTTGAAGCTTTGAAGCTTTGATTTATTCCTCAATTTTATATTCTTTAAGATTACTTATAAACCTAGTAGACATATAAACAAAATAAATTAACTATGAGAAAAAATATTATAAAGAGAATTTTGCACCTTCTAATGGAATATATATGCCTAGTGTACTAATTAAAATAAAAATATTTATCTTATATCTTTAATTCTAATTAGTCGATCTAGTCCAACTTTTTCTAATCTTTGATTTTTTATCACCTTTAAATATAAAAACCATTAGCAGCGGACCAATTCCCATTAGTGGAACTAGAAGGTTCATGGCATAGTTATGGGTTTCTTCCATTTCAATCAAATAATATTACAAATTCTAATTAATTTTTATGATGTGTTAATGCGTAAAAATTCTCATTGATCGGCAATGAACAGTCTAATTTCAAGACAATAAATTTAGACTTTTCAAAAGCTCTGCTATTCCTGCATTTTCAAGTTTTTTAGATAAAATATGAGAATTAATTTTTATCTAATAAAAATGAACAATGGTTCTTTTAAAATTAACTATTTATCTCCTACAGGATTAATTGGTTTCTGGATACTATTCATAGGATTAATATTTACAGGTATTATGTTCTATTACGTCTTTTTCAGACTTAATGTAGATAAAGATTCATACAAGGATAGGAAAAGAAAAGAATTAGAAAAAGAGAGTCAAAAAGAAAAGATTGCTAGGCTTTATCCAAAATGAAATACTATAAATTTAAATAATGTAGATCAGAATATTTCAATTCCATTTTATCAAAATAGGACGAACATTGTTTATGAGATGTAATTTCATAATTAATTATTGATCGTTCGATCCCTAATTAATTGGTTATTAAATCTAGATTTCATAAAAGGTCGAAAAGAGCTCTAACGAAGAGAAATCAGATTTTCAAGCAAAATAATCAAACTTCTATTACATCTCGTTTTTCTTCAGAGGATTTTTTTTTTTTTTGCTAAAAAAAAGAGATAATAAGAGTAGAAAAGAAAGGCTTCTAATTAATTGGAGCCTATTTTAATTAAACCTATGGCTTCGAATCAAGCGAAAACTGGTATTAGTTTTAATGAAAAGTCCCCGTTTTCAACATCCGAGAGGCAGGTTCCCGCAGCTTTAACAATGATGGTCGATTCAATGACGAGCATGGTTGAAAGAGCAAAAATCGATCTTGAGAATGTTGATCAGCGAGCTAGAGCGGACCTTGAGAACATCGATCAAAGGGCCAGACAGGATGTTGCCCTTCTCGATCAAAGAGCAAGAGAAGATATTCAAAAAGTTGATCAAAAAGCCAGAAAAGACATAGCCATTCTTGATAAAAGAGCACGAGAAGATCATGAACTACTGAGGAAGGTACGGCAAGCCAAAGGATTGGCCTCTTAATATCAGTTATTTATATTGTCCAAAATGAAGGTTATCTCACAAAAACTATTAACTACTTAGTTATTTAAATTTTTACTAAATAATTTACGATATCTACCAGTTGAATTAATAGTTAGTACCGCTTTGCCGTAAGGCCCAAGAAGCATCGACCTGGAAGAACCAGAGGGGGAATCAAAGTGGAGCTTCGTTTCCAGAACAAGCTGGTATACGTCACTTTCACGACAGCTTCCCCATATCGAAAGAGAGTCAGATCAGAGCACTTTAGAAGGCCTTTACCAACAAAGCAGTACTTCTGCAATCTAAACCAACCAGCATCAAGAGGTAGGCCAAATTGACCTAATGGTTTTTAAAACATCTAATGCTTCTTTTTTTCTAGACAAAGCATCATTATTATTCAAGAGATAAGTCACGTGCCCAAGCTTTCTACCTTTTTTTTCTTCCTCTTTTTCATACCAATGAACATTCACGCCAGGAATACTCCTTAAATCATCCAACCTCTGAGTAAGTGATATCGGATAGTTGCTTTGCAAACCAAGCAAGTTCGCCATCAAAGCACCATTTACAAGCATTTCAGGGATAGGGGCATCAATACCAGAAGCGATACAAATTTGTTGATCAAACTGGCTGCTACTACAAGCATCTATAGAGAAATGACCTGAGTTATGAGTTCTTGGAGCTATTTCATTTACAAGTAATCCTTCAGATCCATAGAAAAATTCAATAGCTAGAACTCCAACATAGTCCAACTCAGCCAGCAAAGAAGATACGATGTTTTTCACCATAAGCTCAACGTCATGTTTGATGTCAGCTGGAGCAAGAACCCAGTCACATACTTGCTTAGATTGAAAAGTCTCTACGATTGGCAAACATCGAACAATTCCTTTTGAATCCCTACTAGAAACAATTGATAATTCTTTATCGAAAGAAACCCATTTCTCTAACATCCATTGTTCCTTCGTTTGAACCTGAATAAATTCTTGAAGTTGCTTTAAATTTTTAATAATTTTAGTTCCTTTGCCGTCATATCCACCTTTGGCAGCTTTTGCCATCAATGGGAATTCCCAATCGGCAGGAATCTCAATTTTCGATGATTTTTCTAAGGGTATAGGCAACCAATCAGGGCATGGAATATCAAGACTGTTCAACAATTCTCTTTGAGTTATTTTGTTAATTAAAGGTTTTATAGATTGTAGCCTGGGGATAAAAGAAACTCCATTGTTTTGAAGAGAAAGTAAGCTTGGTATATCAACCCACTCATTCTCAAAAGTAATCATGCGGGACTTTTCCGCAAGAAGTTTTGTACCCTCAGCATTAGTGGGGTTATGCAGAACTACTTGATTTGTTTTTTTGGCGGCGGGATCAGTTTTAGCTCCCGTCTGAACAATGACATCAATATCTCTTTTCTTTCCAGCCTCAACAAGAAGCATTGCCAGCTGTCCTCCACCGACGACCCCAATCATTAGTTCAAGACCTCATTTTTAGAGATTTGTGCACTTGCAGGCAAACAACATAAATTTTGTACAAACAAACAGAAATAATGAATGAGTTGTGATTTTAATAAAAACATCCTTGATTCACAACCCAAAGAATATTCCACAATGTAATTATTATGATCCTGGCATAAATACTTAACAATGACGAACATATATCATTGGTTTTCAAAATGAGTTAGTCAACCATATAATTGCTTCCATATTTTGGTGGTTTAACATAGTAAATCATCAAAAAATCTTACATCCTCAAACTGTGAATAAAGACAACCTCCATATCAAAGTCTCTTTAACTAGCAACCCATACGAAATAGTCATAGGAAAAAGTAGTCTTGATTGTTTAGGAGATGAGCTATGTAAAATTGGTTTTAAAGATGGACTAAAAGTTTTAGTCGTTTCTAATAAGGAAGTCTCAGATCACTATAGTGATTGCATAATTAACAGTCTGATCAAAAGTAAGTTCAATCCAAAACTTCTAATATTGAAAGCAGGAGAAGAGCAAAAAAATCAATCTTCTATAGATTTAATCCACGACGCAGCTTATGAAGCCAGGTTAGAGAGAGGGTCATTAATGATTGCCCTTGGAGGTGGTGTGATTGGAGACATGACTGGATTTGCCGCTGCCACTTGGTTGCGTGGAATCCATGTAGTCCAAATACCTACAACTTTACTTGCCATGGTTGATGCCTCTATTGGTGGCAAAACAGGCATAAATCATTCAAAAGGTAAAAATCTTATAGGTGCTTTTCATCAACCTAAATTGGTGTTAATAGATCCACAAACGTTATTTACACTTCCAGCAAGAGAGTTCAGCGCAGGTATGGCTGAAATAATAAAATATGGCGTTATTTCAGACCTAGAACTATTCGAACTTTTAGAAAAGCAAGAAAATATCTCCGATTTTTCACGAATAAATGAGAAGCTTCTAATAGAAGTAATTAAGCGTTCTGCAAAATCAAAGGCAGAAATTGTTATAAAAGATGAGAAGGAGAGTGGAATTAGAGCATTCTTAAATTATGGTCATACATTTGGCCACGTAATCGAAAATCTTTGTGGCTATGGTAAATGGCTTCATGGTGAGGCAGTAGCAATGGGTATGGTCGCAGTCGGTCAGTTGGCCGTTCAAAGAGGACTATGGGAAGAAAGTGACGCAAAAAGACAGAAGCAACTAATAGATAAAGCAGGTTTACCAACAAAGTGGCCTAAGCTTGAACAAGAAAATGTTCTAAGATCACTTCAAGGCGACAAGAAAGTAAAAAACGGCAAAGTCAGTTTCGTTATGCCCTTAACAATTGGTGATGTGAGATTATTTAATGATATCTCTAATAAAGAAATATATGAATGCTTGCAAAAACTTAGCTAATTGGCTCTTGAAGGAAACGATTGCTTAAAATTAGATCATAACTATTGTCCTTCTGGAAAGCTAACCACCTAAATTCCCCTAGCCCCATTGGATCAACAAGTCTCAATAGTGACTCTCTTCGATTTAAAGCGGCCGACAAATCTTGACTACTTGTATTTTGAAGAGAAAATAGGAATCTTGAAAGTCCTAATGCCAATAGAGCCTGACCCTGCCTAGTCTCACCCATAAACTTCCATCCGTTGATCAAGGCATAACTAATAGTTGATTCAATACATAAATGTGCTGTTAAATCACTCAATCCTGGATCTTTTAAAATATTTGTATTTGCTTTTTGATTCCTGTAAGAAATAAGAGTCCCGTCATATCTATTTGCATTGTAATACCGCTTGGATTCCATCGCATAGTCGACAATCAATAATGAGCCATTGATTAAAACCTTAGACAACTTCCCAAACCAAGTTGGCAAGTCACAATGCCATTCTGTAACCCATCCATCACAAATATCCTTTGGTGGGAACTCAATGTTTAAAAGACTATTCGATTCTTGCAAAAACTCCATAATCGCCGAAGTGGGTTTGAGATCAACAAACTCCAAAAAATATTCATCATTTATTTTTCTTAAAGCTACTCCTTGTCTAAAGATTTTATTTCCAGTAAAAATTAATCTCTCTACTGGAAAAGCATCTAAAGCTTCATTAGCAATAACTACACCTGTTACTGGCCTTAAAATAAGATCTTCTAAATCACACCAGCGACAATAAATACCCTCAAAACTATTGACTACTTTTTCTTGTCGTTTTCTCATCCCTACATTTAATTCAACTAAAACAAACTCGATTTTACTGATTAAAGCAGGTTCAATTTCAGCAATAGCAATTGCTAAATCTCTAGATAAAGTTCCTTCTCCTGGTCCAATCTCAACAAGAGAAAGCAATTCAGATTCAATTCCTGACTTCTCTAAATCTAGAAGCCAATCAACGACTTGAATAGCTAATAAACGTGCAAAATCATTACCCAAAGATGGAGAAGTACAAAAGTCTCCATCCTTCCCAATATTCAATCTTCCAGTTGAATAAAATCCATTTTCAGGATCATTTAAAACTAAATCCATATATTTGTAGAAACTAATAGAACCGCCACTATTTATGATTCGATCAATTAACCATTCGGGACATCTCGCGGTGGGGTCAATCATGATGGAGAATACCTTCAGAGAAAATCAAGCACATGCTGAAGAAATCATTTAAAAGAGCCATAATTTTTTGCCTGGGCCTAATAATAATGTTTTCAATGGGAGGGAGGACATTTGCTTACGATAATCCTGAACTATTACCAAAAGAACAAACACCAATAATCGATCTTGCAAAAACTCTTAGTGAGAAACAAAGATTAGATTTAGAAACCTCACTTAATTCTTATGAACAAGAAACTGGATGGAAAATAAGGGTATTGTCACAATATGAGAAAACCCCTGGGCTAGCTGTCAAAGACTATTGGGGTCTTGATGAAACAAGCTTACTAATAGTTGCTGACCCTAGAGGAGGAAATTTACTTAGTTTCAATGTTGGAGATGCATATTTTGCCCTAATGCCCAGAATCTTTTGGGTGGAGCTGCAAACTAGATTTGGAAACCAATTTTATGTAAGGGATAACGGAGAAGATGGTGCGATCTTAGCTTCAATTAAAGCTGTAGAAACCTGTTTAGACCGTGGCGGTTGCGAAGTAGTACCTGGCTTACCTCAAGAACAATGGCAATGGACATTATTAACCTCTTTATTGGGGGGGGTTATTGCAGGTTTTGCGGCTTCTCCAAGAGAAGGTGGTAAATCATTTTCAATAGGATGGCTATTGCTCCTCTCTCCTCTTTGGATAATTCTATTTGGAATTTTTGGCATTGCTCCTGTGGTAACAAGAACTAATGATATTTTGCCATTAATGAGAAATATTTTGGGATTTATAGGCTCTGCAATTGGTGCTTATTTGATTGCAGAAAGAAAATTTAAGGATCCTGATTTAAATAAGCAAAGTTAAAGTCAATTGTAGATGAAGAAAATAAAAATATAGTGAATACTAGTTTTCTTGGTTTAATAAAATCTCTTTATATGCAATTGATGCATCATTCCTAAACCATCTGTGGGATACATGAACGAGCTTGTTATTAGAGAACTCAACCCAAGAAAAATGACACAAATTCTCACCTGCAGAATCAATACCTCTTCTTGGAACACACGCTGCATTTAAATATGAAGTCCCCCACAGATCTTGAGCAAAAGTTTTTCTAGTTCGATTCCCCCCAATTCTTAATTGATGATGAGTGTGGCCAAAAACGACTAATTCTGGAACTCTAAATTTACGAATTTGATCAATTGCGATACCAAGATCCTTATCCCCCCAATCCATTGAGGGCAATTTCCAATCTCTGCCACAAAGGCTAGAAGCCTCTGATCCAAGACCTACTGGTCCAGCATGAGCAAGTATTAATAAAGGAAAATCTAATGGTGCTGACTTGGCGGCAGAAACAATCCTGAATACAGATTCATCAAGGCTGACCTCCCCGAATACAGATTTAACTTCTGGTGTTAAGAAAAAGCCTCCCCCACCACTGCAAGGTCTAGCTCCAACGACAGAAAGTTCATTTAATGCCCATTTCGATAAATTCCATGAACAATTCTTTTCACCTAACAAATCCAACTGGGCTTGTAAAACATTACCAGATCCGTCTCTACCTCTATCATGATTTCCCAGTACGACAGAAGTGGGTATAGAAATTTTATTTATTCCCCGAACAATTCTTAAATCACCATCGGACAAGTCGCCAACAAATAAAACACCATCAGGATTCAGTTCCAAAAGCAGATCTAGATCATCCTGACTCCATGAGCCATGTAAATCCCCAGCGATAGCGATTCGGATATCTGTCAGATTTTTTTGGAAATTACCCTCTATACTGCCCCAACACATTGAATTGGAAACTAATTACTACTGTTTCCTATTACAAGACTGATATATCAGTCTCAAATAAAAGCAAAAATCTCATTGATGAGATCAATTTTTTGCGTAAAAAAAGAAACGCTATAATTCTTGCTCATTACTATCAAGAGCCTGCGATTCAGGATATTGCAGATTTTATTGGAGATTCACTTGAATTATCCAGAAAAGCTTCTGAGACAAATGCAGACGTCATTGTTTTTTGTGGCGTTCATTTCATGGCTGAGACAGCAAAGATCTTGAGTCCAAATAAGACTGTTCTTCTTCCTGATTTTGATGCTGGATGCACACTCGCAGATGATTGCCAACCTGATGACTTCCAAAAATTCTTAGACAAGCATCCTGATCATTTTGCCATTAGCTATGTAAATTGCAGTGCAGCGGTGAAGGCAAAAAGTGACCTAATTTGTACTAGTAGTAACGCAGTTGATCTGGTAAACAAATTACCCAAAGATTTACCTATTTTATTTTCACCAGACAGGAATCTTGGCAGATGGGTTGAACGTCAAAGTGGCAGAAAATTAACTTTGTGGCCAGGCAGATGTATTGTCCATGAAACTTTTAATGAAGAATCGCTTATAAAATTAAAAATCAAAAATCCAACTGCTGAAGTTCTTGCTCACCCTGAATGTCAAGAAAATCTATTAGATTTGGCAGATTTCATAGGTTCAACAAGCAAATTGCTGAATTATTCACAAAATAGTGATAATGATAAATTTATCGTTCTCACTGAGCCAGGAATAATCCATCAAATGAGATTAAATGACCCTTTAAAGACATATATTGAAGTACCTGGACTAGATGGGTGTAGTTGCAATGAATGTCCATACATGAGAATGAATACATTAGAAAAAGTATTTAATTGTCTAAAAGAAATGAATCCAGAGTTGCATATGGACGAACAAATTAGATCAATGGCCTACAAGCCACTTAAAAGAATGCTTGATATGAGTAATTAATTAACTGATGAATTTATCCCTTTTTATTGTTGTATTAGGGGGAAGAAGTTTAAAAAGTAATATAGAACTACACGATGTAAGATGGGTCTTAGGTGAAACGATAGAGGATACTTTCCCTGAGCTTAGGAAACAATGGATAGGGAAGAAAAGCGGCCTTCATATCGATAGTTATAAGTGTATTAGATATGTTGATGGATATGAAATAGTCATATCTAGATCCAATAAAGATAGTTTAAGTAGTACACGAAAAGATGATTTTTTACTTTGGTTTGTTAATTTAGGCGGGTACAATCCCAAAAAGATGTACGAGGAGCACGAATTCAATCTAATTGTCGCAAAAAAAGCTATTCAGGCAAAGAATAAAGCCAAAAAGAATTGGGAATCAAATTTAAAAAATAAACATAATGATGACTACTCAGCGATCAATTATTTGGAACAAGTTGATGATTTGCATCCTATAAAGATAAAGAATTGGGAAATAAATTTAATCCCAGATCCAGAAGAGAGAAATGAAAAACTTATTCCTGATTGGTATGGATATAGGAGAATTGATAAGTTTTAATTATTTTTTCAGAGCGAAACCTAAATTAGATTTTAAGGGGTTATAAGAATTTTTATTACCTTCAACTTTAAACTTTTTAAGCAATATATTTTCAGCCACAACATATTGACTATCTTTTAAAGTTCCTAGATCTGAATTTGTTAATCTATTTTCATCATTCAACAAAAGATCTACTTCAATATCAGGTTTTATTCCATTTTTATTAATATCTTTACCACTTGGTGTTAAATATTTAGCGACTGTAACTGTTAGACCTGAGCCATCAGAAAGAGACCTGACAGACTGGACTAGTCCTTTACCAAAAGTCTTTTTCCCAACCAATACTCCTCTTTTATTATCTTTAATTGCTCCAGAGAGAATCTCGCTAGCACTCGCAGATCCTTCATCGATTAAAACTACAACTGGTCTGTTGGTTAAAGCTCTGCTTTTTGCTTTCCTAATATCAGTAATACCATCTTTTGTTTTAGTACTGACAATTATTCCTCTATTTATCCATTGTCTAGCTATTTCAATGCTTGCCTCAAGCAAACCACCTGGGTTACTTCTAAGATCTAATACATAACCAAGAGGTTGTTGTTTTTCTAATTTATTAATCGATAAACTCATTTCTTTTGGAGATTTTGCATTGAATTGTTTCAACCTTAGATAACCAATTTTCGCACCTAAAACTGTATTATTTATTCGACTATCAACCACATTAATTTCAATTCTATCTCGTATCAATGAGACATTCAATAACTCATCGTCTCTAAGAATACCTAATTCAACCTTAGTTCCTTTTTTGCCTCGAATAAGCTTAACGGTACTATCTATACTCAGACCTTCGATAGACTTGCCATCTATTGAGACAATTATATCCTTAGGTTTTATTCCTGCAAGAAAAGCTGGTGTTCCTTCTATTGGTGAAACAACTACAATTTGATTAGTAACTTGATCAAGAGATATTTGAATACCTACTCCCATCAATTCACCCGTTGTATCTATTCTCATTTCATTTAATTCTTTAGGATCTAAAAATCTTGTATAAGGATCATCTAATCCTGTCAACATATCTTTTATTGCAACGTATGCATCTTCATTATCAAAATATTTTGTTGATAGAATTTCCTTTCTTAATTTAATCCAATCTTTTGCTTTGTATTTTCCTGAATAGTCCAAAAAATCGCGATAAATAATTTGCCATACTTGATCAATAATCTCTTTTGGATTATTAGTAATCAAAGTAGAAGAATTTGCCTGGAAGGAATAAGATGGCGCAGGGAAAACAACTGATAATAAACATATTTTTAAAAATATCTTCAACATAATTATCAAATAATTTTTTTAATAATAAAACAATTAAAATGTATATTCTATTTTTAAGGATCTACCCATTTACCATCTTCTTTAATTAAATCAACTAAAGCCTGTACTCCTTCATCCTCAGGTACCCTCTTGATTTCATCTCTATTTCTATAAAGCGCAATAGTTCCAACACCTTTACCTACATAACCATAGTCAGCATCTGCCATCTCTCCAGGTCCATTAACGATGCAACCCATTACAGCGATATCCAAACCCGTTAAATGTTGAGTAGCGTCCCTAACTCTTGCTACAACTTCCTCTAAATTAAATAATGTTCTACCACAACTAGGACAACTAATATATTCAACCATAGTTTTTCTCAAACCAACCGCTTGTAAGATTGAATATGCAACTGGTATTTCTTTTTCAGGCGCCTCTGTTAAAGAGACTCTAATGGTATCTCCAATACCTTCTGATAACAATGTACCTATCCCTACCGTACTTTTAATTCTTCCATAATCCCCATCTCCCGCTTCGGTTACACCTAAATGAAGAGGATAATTAAATCCCTCTTTATCCATTGTGTCCGCCATCATTCTATAAGCAGCAAGCATCACTGGTGCTCGAGAAGCCTTCATCGAAATTACAATATTATGAAAATCCAATGAATGACATATTCGAATAAATTCCATGGCTGATTCAACCATTCCAAAGGGCGTATCTCCATAAGCAAATAACATTCTTTCAGACAAAGAGCCATGGTTAACGCCTATTCTTAAGGCCTTATTTTGCTCTTTTAGAGTATTAACAATTGGTTCGAATTTTTGTATAATTTTCTCTTTTATTACGTCAATTTCATCTTTAGTAAATTCAGTTCTATTGGGATCAGGTTTTTCAAAAACGAATAATCCCGGGTTGATACGAACTTTATCTACATGCTTAGCCACTTCTAAAGCTATTTTCATTCCATTGTGGTGAACATCCGCTACCAATGGAACTGGTTGATAAGTGCTAGCTAGTAGTTTCTTGATTTCCCCCACAGCTTTTGCACTTGCAAGAGTTGGAACTGTTAATCTGACAATCTCACATCCAACTTCATGCAATCTCCTTATTGCGGCAGTTGAGCCCTCAATATCCATCGTATCTTCATTAATCATTGACTGAACCCGAACTGGATTATCGCCACCAATACCAATATCTCCCACCATTACAGTCCTAGTATCTCTACGGATAATTCTGGTGCTATATCGCTGTGCGAGATTATTTTCTTCCATATTCTTTTCCAGGGTCGCAATCATGAGTTAACAATTGAGCCTCTTTAATTAGTAAGAATGACATATTTAAGGGCTATTATAAAAAATCAATTTTTTCTTTGATTTTTAGGAAATCAGAATTAGTCAGACTCATCGGTTTACCTTCCTCTTTTGATGGATTCCTAAGTAAATAAGATGGATGGAAAACAGGCATAACAAGTCTGTCCTCCCAATCGATCCATTTCCCCCTGAGAATACTAATACGAGACTTGATTTTCAAAATCGCTTCTAGTGCTGTTGCTCCAACTAGAACTATTACCCTGGGATTTACAAGTTTTATTTGTTGATACAACCAGGGAAGGTTTTCTTGGATTTCAGCCTTTGTTGGGCGTCTATTTTGGGGTGGTCTACATTTGACCACGTTGCAAAAATAAACATCTTGGTTTATATCAATTCCTACATTTTGAAGCAATTTATCAAGTAATTTTCCAGACCTTCCTACAAAAGGTTCTCCCAGTTCCTCCTCCTTTGCTCCTGGGGCCTCTCCAATAATCATCAACTTAGCGAAAGGGTTACCCCTAGATACAACAATTTTGTTTTTGGAATTGCTGAAATTACAAACTTCAGAAAAGTCTTTATCAGGAGCACTATTTTTTTTCACATCAGAGTATCCAAATCTGATCCTTTTGAAAGGTACGGCACTAAAATCAAGAATTTATTACCTTCTGGATCCAGAATCCATTGCTCAGCTCCAAAGTTTGCCAATTTTGTTGTGCCCATAACACTACCTCCTATTTTTAATATCTCAGAAATCCACATTTCAATCATTTTTGATGGATCTTCAGAAGGTTCACCTTGAAAACATAATGAGGTTGAATTTCCTTTCCTTTGCCATTCATGATTCTCATTAGGTCGATAAAAATGTATTTTGGATCGATTATTTATTGAAATAAAATAATGAGTTGCATTAAAACCTTTATTTGCCTTGTCAGAGTTGACCTTGGCATAAAAATCAGACAATTCTTTAGGGTTTTCAGAAGCAATTACAAAGTTTATGTTCATCAAAGGCATGCAAGTATCTGATTAAGTAGTAAGTTTGTAATTAGATCAATTCACTTTAAAAGTGAATCTAAGAAAAACATTTTGAAGTTATGCTTCGAAGATGACTGAAAAATCACAGATATCTAAAAGAGCTCTCTCAATAAAACCTTCTCTAACTCTTGAGATCAGCGCAAAAGCTAAGGCTTTAAAAGCTGAAGGAAAAAACATTTGTAGTTTAAGCGCTGGAGAACCTGATTTCGATACCCCTGAATTTATTATCGATGCCACTCTAAAAGCATTAAAAGATGGAAAAACTCGTTATGGACCTGCTGCTGGAGATCCAGAATTAAGAGAAGCCATTGCCCAAAAGCAATCAAATATTAATAAAGTTCCCACAAAAACAGACAATGTTTTGGTAACAAACGGAGGGAAACAAGCAATATACAATTTATTTCAAGTAGTTTTAAATCCTGGAGATGAAGTCCTCATACCTGCACCATATTGGCTTAGTTATCCAGAGATAACCCTTTTAGCTGGTGCCAAGCCAATTAAAATTAAATCTTCAACTAAAGATAATTTCAAAATAGATATCCATTCTCTAGAAGAAAACGTAACTGAAAAAACAAGGTTATTAATTATCAACTCTCCAAGTAATCCAACAGGCTGCGTTTTAACCGAGCAAGAGATGAATACTATTTCTGAGTTTTTAAGAAGACATCCAAGAATTTTTTTAATGAGTGATGAAATTTATGAATTTCTTATTTCTCCAAGTCAAGTTCATCACAGTTTTGCAAAAATAGCACCAGATTTAAAAAATAGAATTTTCACAGTCAACGGTTTTGCCAAGGCTTGGGCAATGACTGGATGGAGGATTGGATACCTAACAGGAAATACAGAGGTAATAAAGAAAGCCATTGCTTTACAAAGTCAAAGTACAAGCAATGTATGCAGTTTTGCTCAAAAAGGAGCTATTGCCGCACTTCAGGGCTCAAAAGATTGCGTTCATGAAATGGCAGAAATTTATAACAAAAGGAGGTTATTGATAACAGAACGACTAAAAAAAATAAAAAATGTTTCTTTTGTCCCTCCCACTGGAGCTTTCTATGTTTTCCCAGAAATTAATCTAGAGGATATCGATTCAATAAGTTTCTGTAAATTGGCACTAGAAAAGGTTGGCCTAGCAATAGTTCCAGGGATTGCTTTTGGAGATGACAAATGCATAAGAATCTCATATGCATCTTCAAAAGAAATGATCAACGATGGAGTTGATAGGCTAGAAAGACTATTAAATGATTTTTAAATTAAAAATAAAAAAAAAAAAATGAATCAAGCGCCAAGATCAATCAAGTTCACGAAAATAACTATTGCTTTTTTATCAATATTTAACTTATCTAATATTAGTTCATTAAAAGCAGAGGAAATACTTCGCATTGGGGCGATACCAGATCAAAACCCAGAGCACCTGAATCGTCTATATAAAGTATTATCCTCTGAATTAAGCGAGCAGCTCAATGTTCAAGTCCGTTATAAACCAGTTACTAATTATGCTGCAGCTGTAACAGCTTTTAGGACCGGGAATTTAGATTTAGTATGGTTCGGTGCTTTAACGGGTGTACAAGCAAGACTTCAAAGCAATGGATCCAAGGTAATAGCACAAAGAGATATTGATGAAAAATTCCATAGTATTTTTATTGCAAACAAGAAAAGTTCAATCCAAAAAATAAATAACATAAGTGACTTAAAGACACTAAAAGGCAAGCGTTTTACTTTTGGCTCTGAAAGTTCAACATCAGGAAGATTGATGCCACAATATTTTTTAAACAAAGCAGGTGTTCAACTTAAAGATTTCAAAGGTGCAAGCCCAGGCTTTAGTGGGAGCCACGATTCAACATTAATGCTTGTGCAAAGTGGTTCATATGAGGCAGGTGCTCTTAGCGAAGAAGTATGGAAGAGAAATCTTGATATAGGACGCGTGGACCCCTCAAAAGTCTTTGTGATTTGGAAGACTCCTTCTTATCATAATTATCATTGGCTTGCTCAAGGAAACCTAGATAAAAAGTTCAAAAAAGGCTTTACGAAAGAGCTTACAAATGTATTTTTACGTTTCAATGAAAAGTCAAAAAAACAAAAACAAATTCTCGAATTATTTAGCGCAAAGAAATTTATAATATCAAAAAATGAGAATTATAATAAAACAGAAAAGGTAGGTAGAAAAATTGGAAAGATTAAGTGACTAAGTTACTAGAATTAAAGAATATAAGCCATAGCAATAAAGAAAGTATTAGAGTAAAAGGTATTAATTTAACAATAAATCAAGGTGAGAAGATAGCGCTTATTGGCAAGAGTGGCTCTGGCAAAAGTACATTAATCTCGATCGCAAATGGATCACTAATCCCAAACGAAGGGGATGTAATATGGAAAGGTTCTCACATTAACAATATTTCAAATATTGAGTCGTCAAAGATAGGAACTATATGGCAGGATTTATCTTTGATAGAAGAGCTAAATGTCGCTCAGAATATAAACTGCGGTGCACTAGGTAAACACAATTTCATATGGGCTTTAAAAAATCTCCTCGGAGTCTTAGATAAAGGTTTATGCCAAGAATGTCTAGCAGCAGTCTCTCTGCCAAAAAAAACTATTTATTCCTATATAAATAAACTTTCTGGTGGGCAAAAAAAAAGAATAGCAATTGCACGTCTTTTAAGACAAGAACCAGAGATTCTTCTTGGAGACGAACCTTTCTCAAATTTAGACCCTCTATTATCAAAAAATATCTTAAATTTATTTATTAATCAAAAAAATTATCTTAGAATTAAAATCCCTGAGACCATACTTATAAGTCTTCACCAAATTAATTTAATAAATAATTTCAATAGAGTTATTGGGTTAAAAGATGGAGAGATTGTAATAGATAGAGAAATTCATAATATCAATCAATCAGAGTTTGATTGGCTATTTTAATTCACAATGAAATTAATAAAACCAGTATCAACTTTATTAACATTAATCCCATCAATAGCGTACATTCCCATTCTCATAGAAACCATCAAAGGATTTCATATTGGGGGTCTAAATATCATATTTCTATTCATAAGCTCAGCAATAAAACCATCGTTCAATCAAGAAGTAGTTAAAAGCGCATGGGAAGGACTTCAAATAACAATTGCTACTGCTTTAACTAGCTGGGTTATAAGTATGCTTATTGGAATTCTTTTAGGTGTACTATCTACAGATTTATTTTGGAAAAGTATTCCTAAATTTTCTTCTTTAGGTAAATTCATAAAATACTCATTAGCAATTCCAAGATCAATACATGAAGTAGTCTGGGGCCTGCTATTTATACAAATTTTAGGTTTGAATATTTGGGTGGCAATTATATCTATAGTCATTCCCTATTCAGCCTTAACAGCAAGAGTAATTTCAGAGCAACTAGATAGTTTTGACATACAACCTCTAATAGCAATTAGGAAAACTGGATCTAATGCTATAAGCTCATTTATAACTATTCTTCTACCAAAGTTAATACCTATCGTATCTACATATGGAAGTTACAGATTTGAATGTGCAATTAGAGGTGTAACATTACTTGGAATATTTGGATTAGGAGGTATAGGAACAGAACTATATTTAACTTTAAAATCCTTTGAGTTCAATGAAATGTGGACTTGTTTATGGATGCTTTGGTTAGTTATGATTTTATTAGAGAAATTTATAAGATATTTAAGAAGTTATTTATCTGAAAATATTAGTTTGAAAAATTCTTTCTTAATTTCAATCTCAATATTTTCACTATCTCTATCGTTAGGTATTAGTTGGCTTTATAATCTAAATTTTGAGATATTTACTCCATTAAGCTTTTCGTATTTAAATTTACCTTCCTTCGTAGAGATAAGAAATGGATTTAATACCTTACCTCTTTTTAAACTAATCATTACAACAATTTTAATAACTTTTTTCGCCTCTGGTATTGCAATAGGGACACCTCCTCTTTTACTAGTATTATTCCCAGGTAAATTCCCTCTAAAAGTTCAAAATCTTATTTGGATCTTCTTTAGATTGATACCTCCTCCATTGACCACTATACTTATTCTTCTTTTTACTAGTCCTAATATATCTGTAGCCGCATTATCACTAGGAATTACACATATGGGTGTCATGGGAAGATTACTTACAGATAATATACTAAATCAAGAAAAAAATATTTATCGAGCAATTAAAAGCAATGGTTCAAGCAAGAAATCAGCAACACTTTATGGAATATTAGCCCCCCAAAGTAATAGTTACTTAGCTTATGGAGCATATAGAAGTGACGTAATTCTAAAGGAAACAGCAATTATAGGTGCAGTCGGAGGAGTAGGATTAGGGTGGCAATTACAAGAATCACTAAGCTCATTCGATTGGGCACAAGTCATGATAATAACTGCTACTTTCTCTTTATTAACAATCTCAGGAGAATTTTTATTTAACACTTCTCAAAATTATTGGTTAAAGAATTCAACCAATAATTTCATTAGTTAGTTATTTTATTCAACATATCGACTTATGAATAAATATCAGAAAAAATTAATCATAATTGGAGATAGTGGGGTTTACGGATGGGGAGATCTAGAGGGAGGGGGATGGTCTGAGAGATTAAGACAAAACTGGTTAAATTTAGATGGTGCGCCTATCATTTATTCTCTTGGAATAAGAGGAGATGGATTAGAGAAAGTTGCTATCAGATATAAGAATGAGTGGGCATCAAGGGGAGAGTTAAGGAGAAAAGTTCCTGAAGGTATTTTGCTATCAATTGGATTAAATGATACGGCTAGAATTGGAAGAGAAGATGGAAGACCCCAACTTTCCGAAGATGCTTTTAAATTTGGCTTAAAACAATTAGTAAACGAAATTAAGAATGAAGTACATATAATGGTTCTTGGATTAACACCTGTTAATGAAGACTCAATGCCTTTTGCAGAATGTCTTTGGTATTCAAATCAAGCTTGCTCTAAATATGAAAATAAAATTGAAGAAACTTGCTTAGAATTAAATGTTCCGTTTTTATCTATCCATGAGAAAATGATCAACCTATTATCATTTAAAGAATTACTCTCATCAGATGGAATACATCTAAATACTAAGGGGCATAAATGGATTTATGACCAAATTAGCGAATGGCCAGCACTGAAGAATTGGGCTGATTTAAAATAAACATTTCAAACAAACTTCAAATATAAAAAGATAGAAATAATAGCGGCTATAGATGTCTGAATAGAATTAACTAATTCATTAGTCATCCAATCAATCTTATTTTGAACTACTGCTCCAATATAACTTTCCAAAAATGTTGCTAAATAACCAGAGAAGAAGACTATAAAAGCAACAGATAGTCCAGAAATAATCGATAGATTAAGCATAAAAACAGTCATGATAAAACTTCCTAACAAACCAGCCATTGAACCTTCGATACTTATTGCCCCCTCTGTTCCTGGTGATACTGACTTTAAAGTCGTAATTAGAAAAGTTCTTTTACCAAATCTTTTGCCAATTTCACTTGAAAAGGTATCGGAAAGTTTTGCACTGAAACTAGAAGCAAAACCTACCATGAATAAATTTAAAAAATTTGGCCAAAGACAACTTAACAAGGCTAGTGAGCAACCTGTTGCTGCAGACCCCCATACATTTTCAGGGCCACGTTGACCACCTCTTGCTTCAGCAATCCCTCGGGAAGCCTTATTTTTGTATCCAATTTTTGTAACTAAAGTTCCCAACAAGAGATAGACACAAACTGATATCCAACCATTCCAACCAATAGATCCTAATAAAAGTGTTCCAAGTATTCCAGCATGAATCCATCCTTTCTTAGTTAAAAATGGAAGCCTATGTCCTACAAATATCAACAAGAAATTAATCAAAAAAGCATTAATCCAAATACCGCTTATAGAAGAGAAGTTAGCCATCGTTCCTAACCAGCATACCTATTTCTAAACAATAGACGGTTTTATGATCAAAAATATTCAATCTTAAAGGGATGATTTAAGTCTTCTCCATGAAGTCATTAACTGACAGGCACTTACGGCAGCTGTTGATGTCCTCAAAATAGTTTCTCCCATAGATACCCCAGACAAGCCAGAGTCAAAAGCTAATGCCTCTTCATCTTTATTCCAGCCTCCCTCTGGGCCAACTACCACCCAAACTTGATTGACTTTATGTGGTGTTTCTTTTAACCAATTCACACAATCTTGCAAGTTTTGAATGCGTGTTGTGGCAAATCCTATTTGAGCTTCGGAAGGCAAATCATTTATCCAATTAGGGAATGTCAAAACCTGCATTAGTTTTGGACTCCAGAGTCTTTCAGATTGCTCAACGGCCTCATGAATAATTTTTTGAAATCTAATAATTTTTTCGTTACTACATTCTTTAACTACTGATCGTTTTGAAATTAATGGTTGAATAATGTCAACTCCTATCTCACAACTCATTTGCAAAAAGTTTTCAAACCCCTTTTTAGGAATAACTACAGCAATGCCTATTAATGGTCTCTCTCTTGGAACGACTTGAAAGGGTTTATCAAAAGCATTGGTAAGTTTTATAGTTTTATTTTCAACAATTTTTGCGTTCCAAAGATGACCTTTTCCATCAATAACCTCTAAAAGATCTTTCGATCTCATCCTCATAACTCTAGATAAATAATGTGATTCATTAGAGGTCAATATCAACTCTCCATTTGAATCGATTTCATCACTTAATCGATTTGGATTTATAAATAATCTTCTTTTCTCAGCCATAGAAAATTAATCTGTTGAAGAAAAAATTGCATCAGGATGCTCTTCTACTGGCCAATCTTCATTTACTCCTCCGATAATTAGTTCTTCTATTTTCAAAACATCAACATCCATTTGTTTTAGCACATTTATCAAAACATCAATGGCAATCAGGTCAGAAGTACCTAAATCGACCCAACATCTAGCCCAGCACTCATTAAATTCAAATTCTCCAAGATTATGCATTAATGATGGAAGACTAGAGGAGGTATCGTCATTTTCATAGCTCATCCAACTGATGTCAGAACCCATTTCGTGTGTTTGCAAATTTTCAGAATTAAATCCCCCAAGTCTGCCTAGAACATACCAAGAATCAAAAATACCATCGACATATTCTTTTTCTCCCTTACTTGGGACATCTGAATATCTAAGCCATATCCAACAATTGAAAGGATCAACTTCACGAAATCGAACTTCCATAAACAATAGATCTTAAAAAAGAAAAACTAAAAGATATCAAACATAATCTAATGTAAATTGATTAAAGAAAATTGAAAAATCTTTATTTAATTGATCAAAGCCTCAATAAAAAATAATGCTTAGTTTAAAAAATATTTATTACCATCCCTCAACAGCAGAGAAGCCAATCCTTAAAGATTTGTGTTTGAAATCAAATGCTGGAAAAATCACAATAGTTAGAGGACCCAGTGGGAGCGGAAAAACTACATTAGTAGAAATAATTAGCGGTATATCTGGATATCAGAAAGGAGAGATAACATGGTTCGACAAAACTCTAAATGCACGTCAGCGCAGGTGGTTATGTGGATTGGTTTTTCAATTTCCAGAAAGATATTTTCTTGGATTATCGGTGGCTCAAGAATTACGCATTGGACATAAGAGATTAACGACTGAAGAACAAGTTTCCGTTCTCACAAAAGTGGGGTTGATCAACTTAGATTTAAAAAAGCCGCCAGAATCTCTTAGTGGAGGACAACAACGACGACTAGCTATTGCTGTTCAATTATTAAGAAGTCCAAAAGTACTTTTATTGGATGAGCCAACAGCAGGTTTAGATTGGTCAGTAAGAAACGGAATTATAGAATTACTCGCAAAGCTTAAAGACAAGCAAACTATCCTAATAGTTACACATGAACCCGAACTTTTTAAAAATTTGAATACCGACAATTATGAGTTGAGAAATGGTCAACTTATCCCTGAGTAATCAATTCAACTAATCAATGACAGATTTACTAGTTAGAGCTACTGCTGCGAAAGGAGGGATCAGGCTAGTTGCCGTATCAACAACAGAATCAACAAAAGAAGCAAAAGAAAGACATTCTCTTTCATATTTAACTTCTGCAATTGTAGGTAGGGCCATGAGTGCAAGCCTCTTGCTTGCAAGCTCAATGAAAGTAAATCATGGAAGGGTAACTTTGAGGGTAAGCTCAAATGGACCACTAAAAGGATTAACTATTGATGCGGGTAGAGATGGAAGTGTGAGAGGTTATGTTGGCGATCCAAGTCTTGAATTAGACCTAATTAAAAATAAAAGCAATAACTATACATTTGATTTTAAAAAAGCAACAGGTATTGGCTATCTTCACGTTATTAGAGACGACGGGAAAGGTGAGCCACACAACAGCACAGTTGAATTAATTAATGGAGGGATAGGTGAAGACATCGCTTCCTATTTATTACATTCTGAACAAACTCCATCAGCTGTATTTGTTGGAGAAAGAATTAATCAGGATGGAATAGTTTGTAGCGGAGGACTTTTAGCACAAATATTACCCAAAGCAGAACGAGACTATTCATTGATAGCCCTACTTGAAGATAGATGTAAAGAAATCAACTCTTTTAGTGAATTATTAAACAAAAAAGGAACTAACCTTATTTCTCTAATTGAAGAAATTTTTCCTGACCTTGATCAATCACATTCAGATATTATTAGCACATCTCAAGAAGTTCGTTTTAAATGTAGATGCTCAAGAGAAAGAAGCCTATCAGCATTGAAGATTTTGGGAAAAGAAGAGCTTCAGAAAATGGTAAAGGAGGATGGAAAAGCAGAACTCACATGTCAATTCTGCAAAAATGTTTATCTTGTTAACAAGGACGAATTGACATCTTTAATCGATTAAAGGATTAATCAAGGAAAATCACTCCTAACCAAAGTAAAAATACTGCTGGTATCGCCTCAAATTTATCAGAAGACAATGATCCAGCGTTATCAATAAATGACTGAGCGCCACCCAAAAGTAATGCACCAGATAAAAGTCCAATACTTAGAAGAAGTATGCACCAAAGGATAGAGGAAAAGAAAGGTCTACCTCTTCGAGACTGACTAATGAATAAGCCTATTGTTGAGAATGAAAGTATTAATTCAACACTTTCAGAAGGCACAATTAAAACGAGCAAAAAAGCCAATATTCCTAAAGAAACCCGTATATTTAGTTCTTGTCCAGAGGGCAACTCTAAGCTTGGTAAAAAATTAGATTCTGATGCCTCGTTTTTGGGAAGATTTAAATTTTTCAACCTAGTCAGAAGAGACCCAGCCCCCATATCACCAACTTTCTTGGATTCATTTTCTTTCTTTGAAGCATTTATAGCTTCATTACTTGCATTACCAAGTTGTCTTGACTTGAGACTTACCATTAACAACGAATCATAAGCAGCTTCTATCTTTGCTTTTGTGATTTGTTCATCTCCTGCCTCTATTAACTTTTTGTCCCTTGCTTCTTGAATAGCATCAAAACTTGCACCCTCATTTACTCCAAGTATCAAATAAGGATCTTGTGAGTTTGAATTTGGTTGTGAATTAGTACCAGGCTCCATAGATTTTTCAAAAAAGATTTATGAACTCTCTTTAATAAATAGATTTTAATCTACTTTAGAGGGAAACAGGATCAACACCACTGACAACCGGAGCAACTGAGTTTAATTCCATTTCAGGATGATCTTCTTTTAGCTGATTTAGATTCCATTCATTTTTAAAAAGAAGTACTGGCCTAAGCCAAGCGTCCTGAACCGTTTTGCAATTAAAAATTCTTCCAACCTCATCTAAAGCCGGCCAACCCCCTTTTACCCATCTGGCGACTTGATAACCCATTGGTTCAAGCCTGGTTTCCACTCCATATTCACTGACAAGTCGATGTTGTACTACCTCAAGCTGAAGCTGACCAACTGCTGCCAAAATTGGATCTCTTTTGCTTTGATCTTTATCGTAAAGAATTTGAACCGCTCCCTCTTCTCTTAATTCATTGACCCCTTTCCTAAAGTTCTTAAAAGCTGAGGGATTTGGATTTCTTAACCAACTAAATATCTCAGGGCTAAAACATGGGATCCCCTCGAATTCCACTCTTGGTCCAATAAATAATGTATCTCCAATAGAAAACATCCCTGGATTATTCAAACCAATGACATCCCCAGGGTAAGCATCATCAACAACTGCCCTATCTTTACCAAAAATTTTTTGGGGACGAGAGAGTCTGATTTGTTTACCCGTCCTAGCATGTTGAACTGTCATATCTTTTTTAAACCTCCCACTACATACCCGCACGAAGGCGACTCTATCTCTATGTTTTGGATCCATATTTGCTTGTAATTTAAATACAAATCCACTAAATGATTCTCTTGTAGGAACGATTGGTCCATTAAAGCTATTTCGAGCAACGGGTCCCTGAGATAGCTCAAGAAAATTATCTAAAAATGGCCTAACCCCGAAGTTGGTCATTGCAGATCCAAAAAACACAGGAGTTAATTCACCAGATAATATTAATTCTTGATTTAAGTCACAACCAGCCTCATCAAGGATCTCAATTTCTTCAAGTGCTTTTGTCAATAGTTCTTCTTCTACTAAGTTTTTAAGTTCAGGGTCATTAATTTTCAACCTAATTTCACCAGATTGCTTTCCTCTTTCCGCTCGAGAAAATAAAACAACTTCTTTGGTTGCTCGCTCTACAACACCTCTAAAAAGCTCACCACTTCCTATTGGCCAATTAACTGCAAAGGTTGATAATCCTAATTCAGACTCAATCTCATCTAATAATTCCAGTGGTTCTTGACCTGGCCTATCCATTTTATTGATGAAAGTAAAAATTGGTATTTGACGCATTCTGCAAACCTCAAAAAGCTTTCTTGTTTGAGGTTCAAGTCCTTTCGCTGCATCCTCAAGCATCACAGCATTATCAGCAGCGGCAAGTGTCCTATAGGTATCTTCCGAAAAATCTTGGTGACCAGGGGTATCTAATAAATTAATGGTCTTTTCTTTATAAGCAAATTGTAAAACAGTTGATGTGATTGATATGCCTCTTTGTTTTTCAAGCTCCATCCAGTCAGAAGTAACTTTTCTCTGCTCTCCTCTTGCTTTTACAGCTCCTGCTTGTTGAATAGCTCCGCCGTAAAGCAAAAGTTTTTCTGTCAAAGTGGTTTTCCCAGCATCAGGGTGGGAAATAATCGCAAAATTTCTTCTTTTACCAACTTCCTTACTTAAAGATATCGTTAGTTCTTCTTCTGAATTTGGATCTGAATTAGTTTTGTCTTGGGGAGTTGATTTCATTATTGTTTTTGATTGTTCAATTGTTGAGAGAAAAGATTAAATACACCCAATAATCTCAAAATAAAGCTCATCAACTTGAAAAAGCTCTAATTGAGATAACCCTGTATCGACTAACTGTTGAGATACTTCCTCAACTGTAAATGATGCTTTGAGAGATGCATAAAAATCCTTTTTTAGAATTTCTGGAGAATTTGAAAGATGTTTTTCTTTTAGCTCAAATGCTTTTTCAACAGAAGCAGGCCTTATTAAATCACGATGAATATGAATACACTTTGTTTTACCAAGTTTTTTTAATGCACCCCAAAAACAATAAGGATCGTGAAAATGATGCAAGGCACTATTACTGACTAAAACATCAGCCTTAAAAGGAAAATGTTTACCATCTGAGGCTATCGAATTAATGTCAATCATTTCATAAGAGAGATTCCTCGTAAGATTGCTAGAAAGTCTCTTTTCTGCTTCATTTAACATTTCTTTTGAGCCATCAATTCCTACAACCTTTACAAAGGGCCAATTTTTAGAAACTCTCTCTGCAATATTTCCAGGTCCACATGCAATATCAAAAATCAAATCGTTTTTATTAAGAGTTCTTCCTACTTTGTTTAAATATTTTTCAAGTGATTTCACAACCATTGAATCGCTTCTAGAGAAATCCGCATCCGCATAAGCCCTTACCTGAGAAGGGCTTTGCATGAGTTCAGGTTCAGGTGTTCTATTCATTACTAAAAGAAAAAAATTAATTCTTCCCTTTGACCCCTGTAGATGGTGTTAAAAAAACTTGCTAACGCTATACATGGCGTTACCGTAGTACTTACCAAAGGGATACAAAGATTTTGACAATTGCAACAAGCCAGCCCGAAACGAATAATTCAGCCTCGGGAAAAGAAAATGTTACTACTGATTTTCCAATAACTGCACCTGCAGCTAATCCTGTCTTTTACAGAACATATAGTAGAAAACTTCCCGCAGGTCGTGAAAGCTGGGAACAAGTAAATAAAAGAAACCTTGATGGTCTTAAAAAGCTTGGGGGATTAAACGAGGCAGAAATAAATTTAATGCAAAGAATGCAACAGGAGAAGAAAGCTCTTCCTTCCGGCAGGTGGCTTTGGATAGGAGGAACAGAATGGATTGAGAAAGAAAAGAATTTTTCTGGAGCCTACAATTGCACCTCAACAAATCTTGTTGATTGGCAAGCCTTTGGACTCATGATGGATTTAGCCATGATGGGTTGCGGAACTGGAGCAATAATTGAACCTCACTTAATTGATAAACTGCCAGAGGTTATCAATACAATAAATATTGAAAGTGTTTCCGATATTGGGTTAACTCCCTCTGGAGAAAGAAATGAAAAAACTACATTCTCTATCCAAGAGAATAATGTACTTATAAAAGTAGGAGATAGTAGACGTGGATGGGTTGATAGCTATCAAAAAATCCTTGAATTAAGTAGTGACAATAGTTTCAATTCTAAAGTCATTAATGTATCTATTGATTTAAAAGATGTAAGACCAGCAGGTGAATCACTTAAAGGATTCGGAGGCATGGCGAACCCAGTCAAATTAAAAGATTTGTACCCTCGTGTGGCAAATCTTTTAAATAAAGCAAGGGGAAGAAAACTAACCTCAATTGAGTGCTGTCTCCTTATAGACGAAGCAGCCGTCACGATCGTTGCAGGCAATATCAGAAGAAGTGCAGGTATGCGTCAATTTTCTTCTCAAGATATTGAAGCTGCTGGCGCTAAAGAAAATTTGTGGAAGCAAGACTCAGATGGTAATTGGAGTATTGATCCAGAAAAGGATGCCTTAAGAATGGCAAACCATACTCGTGTTTACCACACTAAACCTGAATTAAAAGTTCTTGTTGAAGCCGTTATCAAGCAATTTCATTCAGGAGAAGGTGCAATTCAATTTGCACCAGAAGCAATTGCCCGTTCTAACGCAGACATACTTACAACAGTAGAACTAAGGAATGAATTTATAGATATATATTGCGACCAAGGCAAAGAAGAAGCCTCCAAATGGATTCAAGCAAATTACGGGCCATTCGATGATAAAGAACTTTTTCACAGACTCAGTAGATATGGACTTAATCCTTGTGGTGAAATTTTAGGCTCAGATTTCCACTGTAATCTTGCCGAAATCCATCTTAATCAAATTGATCCATTAGACATCAATCAACAAGAAGATGCCTTCAAAGCAGCAGCCTTGTCAGTTGCTTGTCTACTTAACCATCGATTCGAAGTAGAGCGGTACAGAAAAAGTCGTGAATGGGATCCCATTGTTGGGGTAAGTTTCACAGGCCTTTTTGACTTTTTTGTTCATGCATTCGGGACACCCTGGTTAAAATGGTGGGAAGCTGGGCGACCTGAGACAAAAGAAGGGCAAGATTTTAAAACTCAAGAAGCTACTTTTTTGAGTCGATGGAGAAAAATCGTCAACGATACAGTATTTGATTATTGTGATAGACATAATATCCGTCGTCCAAGTCGTTGTACAACAGTTCAACCCGCGGGTACAAAGAGTCTCCTAACTGGGGCTTCACCAGGATGGCATCCTCCAAAAGCTCAGCGTTTTATTAGAAGAATCACTTTTCGCAAGAACGATCCAGTCGCTCTAGCTTGCATGGATTATGGATACACAATCGTTCCTTCTCAGTCAGATAAGGATGAGAGTGGAAAACTACTAGATAATCCATTTGATCCAAAATGTACTGAGTGGCTAGTTGAAATCCCAACTGAGGTAAGTTGGGCAAACATACCTGGTGCGGATCAAATAGATATAAATAACTTCTCAGCTCTAGCACAATTTGATTTTTATATGCAAGTTCAAACTAACTACACAGACCACAATACCTCTGCCACAATTGAATTTAGAGAGAATGAGATAGAGGATTTAGCTAAAGCTCTGCATAGCTCAATAGATGAAAATAAAGGTTATATTTCGGCCGCTTTGCTGGCAAGATTTGATGCGAATGCAACCTTCCCTAGACTTCCTTTTGAACCTATTGACGAAGAATGCTATACAAAGCTGCAGGCAGAGGTCATAGAAAGAAGAGAAGCTTGTGATTTCTTTGATGCTCTTAGTCGATATGATCAAGGGGAACTTTCTGAAGCTGGGCCAGCTGGTTGCGATTCTGACAAATGCTTACTACCACTTGCTAAACCCTCCTAAAGAAAGTCAGATAATCTTGAATCAGTCGGATACATTGATGTACATACAAATAGTAAATGGATTAATCGAATAATTTTCTTTTCAAAGAAGTTTTAAAGATAATGGTCCAAATCAGAAATGTTGGCTAAATATTAAGTAGGTATTGTGTTTCTTGAAATTTAAATGACTACGACTAATAAACCAATAAATATTAGTAGCACAAATACTAATGATGCACTTATCGATCAACTTAGAGCTTGTCAAAACCCTGAGGAAATTCTGAAGTTCGAAAAATGGTTCAATTCAAATATTGAATCAGACAAACTTTATAAAAGAATTTGCGAACTGCTAAAAAATAGAAGTATATCCAGAGCACTAGGGTCAAAATGGCTCCTAACACTTATTGAAGATAGAGAAAATACTATTACTAAGTTGTCGGTTAAATAATCTTTACTTTAAGTCTATGGTAAGGAATCAATTATGAAGTCGTTTTTTAGAAAGGGAATGGTCCTGATGCGCCACTTGAAGCAGTAAAACCTGACAAAGCCCAGATTCCAAAGGAAAACAAAGCACATCCAATAAAGAACATCAAGTGAGCGACATAACGATATTTCTCTTTTTGACTAATACCACCTTCCATTGGAAGGTCTCCAAGGAAACGAGATTGTGGGCTCTTGTTGCTTGCCATGAATGTGAATTACCAATGTCTGAAATTATTGCACAAATAACATCATTGATATTTCCGCAGTTAGAGAATCTATAGGTTCTGAAATTTTTTAAAGGTCTAATCTAAGAGTTTCTCTCTAAAACTGAATTGACAGAATTAATCGTAATCAAAGCAATGCACAAAGTGAAGTTGCAAAAATTTTCATAATTTCTATTGTTATATGCAATAAAAACTTAGGTTTAAAAAGATTTGAGCACTCAACTCCTTTAAATTTAGGAGTAAAAAAATTTTTCTATTACCGATGTTCGGTTGAAGTAGTGCTTTCCTACTCCCTTCTTATCAATAGGAGGAGTAGACCAAAGGTGTAGCAAGGAGGGCTTATGAAACTCTTTACTCCTTTCACCATTCCCAAAAAGGACAATTGCGATCTTTGCAGGATCAAAACTAGTAGAAGAACAAAAGCTGAAAATCCATTTTTAGATCAACTATTTAAAACTCTCTACAGGGATAGATTTGATTTCGTTTTCGACTGAGTTGGGTTGATTCATTTCTTTCCACATTGGTGAATTACTAGCCAAGAAGAAAACTCCAATCGCAGCAATAAATGGGAACAGATTTTTAAATTGCTTCAACATTGCTTCTGCCAGCCATCTTCTGAAGTTTCTTCACCATGCCAAATATTTCCCATCCTGCCAATGGAACTTAAATGAGAATTGAAAATAATACGGTTATTTGATAATCATCCATTACTTAAGAATTAAATATCTAATACTCCCATGTTCCCCAATGCAATTTGTTTTTCCCTAAACAATTGCATTGACTATATTTTCAACTTATAGATTTTTGCTTTTTTCAAATTTACTTGTAAAAATCCTGAGCTAATGAGGTAAAATTTTAGGTGGAGAGTTGGTCGAGTGGTTTATGGCTCTAGTCTTGAAAACTAGCATGGGGGCAACTCCATCGGGGGTTCGAATCCCCCACTCTCCGTTCTTATGTGGAGAGTGGGGGAGATTATATCTTTCTCATTTTTGTTTTATACATTCGTAGGATAAAGAAAAAGCTCTTATTTATACTGCAAGTCTCAGGCTTCAAAGAAATAGCTCAAAAGCATGCATTCTTTAAATTTATTTATTTTAAAGACCGTTAATATAAGAAAAACAAATATCCAATATCAACAAGAATTCTAAAATGTCCATGATTTTTTTATTTTTTCGTTAGTGTATTGCCAAAATTACTTTTTTGATTTTTAAGAAATTGATCTCATATAGATCTAGATAATCTAATAATCCAAAAGACTTATTAGATTGTTTTTCTTAATACAACTCAGAAAGCCATACATCACTCAATCAAATCAAAATGAGAGAAGAGCGCTACCTAAAAGACAGAGAAGCTATCGTAAGAGCAGACATTTGGAAAGAAATAACCTCATCTTGCAAAGGGCTAAGAACTGAACTTGGCTACACAAATGTTCAAATAGTAGAATTTTTAAAAGAAATCACAAAGACCTTTGAAAGAGATCAACTTTAAACTCTAAAAAATATTTTTTTATATTATTTAGTTATTGATTATTTTATTTTCCCATCATTTGTAAAACTTTGACAAATGATTTTATTTTTTTACTAGCATTTTTGGCTATTAAACGCTGATTTTCAGTAATAACAAAGCTCGATATTAACATAATTTCAATCATCACCAGTGGTAAGTTATTACGAAGCAATATTTCCAAAGTCTTTAAGTTCTTATATGATTCAGAGGGCTTATTTGATAAAATTTCAAGAACAGGTAATTCCCAGTTCTTTATTACTTTTAAAAAATGAATCTAAAATTGGTTATTAATATAAAAGAGGATCAGTAAAATTAAGTGTTTTCTTTTAGTAAACGTGACTTCGCAAGTCTCATTTTTATAGCATTTGCTGGAATAATCCTTTTCTTTTGGGGGCTTGGAGCTACTGGATTAATAGACGAAACACCTGCAAAATTTGCTGCAGCAGGAAGATCAATGAGTGTTTCCGGCAATTGGCTAACACCCATTTCGAATGGAATACCGAGATTTGATAAACCGCCCTTAATTTATTGGTTAATGGGATTAATTTATTCAATACCTAATCAAACATCATGGGATCCTTTAGGTTCTTTTGCAGCTCGCTTCCCGTCGGCCATATCTTCTCTTTTATTGATGACAATTCTAGGAGAAACATTGTTGAGATGGCCTCAAAAGAAAAACAATAATCGAAGAAGAACTGCAGTTGTAACTGCACTTTCCTTTGCTCTTTCTCCTTTCGTCATGATATGGAGTCGTACAGCAGTATCAGATGCTTTACTCTGCGGGACATTTGGTCTAAGTATGCTTTTGCAATGGCGTTGTTATGTAAAACCTAGACCAAATTCATGGGTATATGCATGGATAGTTTTAGGCTTATCAATACTTGCAAAAGGTCCAGTAGCAATAGTATTGATGATCTTTTCTCTATTTCTCTTTGGTCTATTTCAAAATGATTTTGATCGAATAAGACGACACATAAAGCCTGGGTATGGACTTTTAATTGCGATGGGTATAAGTATGCCATGGTTCATCGTTGAATATATTTTAGAAGGAAATTTATTTCTTAAAAGTTTTTTTGGATATCACAACTTTCAAAGATACACAAGTATTGTAAATTCACATCAAGAAGGTATATTCTTTTTTGTATTAATGTCAATAATAGCTTCCTTACCGTTTACTCCTCTATTAATTCTAGGGTTGATAAAAGGTACTAAAGAAATAACAAGAAATTTTCTTAAGAGAAGTCTTAAACCATCTAATTCTTTATTAGTTTTCTCAATATCATGGCTCTTATCAGTGTTTATATTCTTTACTTTATCTGGTACTAAACTTCCAAGTTATTGGCTTCCTGCAATACCTGCAGCTGCCATAATAATAGGGCAGGCTGAAAATTTTGAGGGTAATCAAGAAAACAATAAAAGTAAATTATATAATTTCTGCTGGTGGATATCTATTTTATTTCTAATTTTGATCGCTTTTGTTTTTTTATTGCCAATTTTCATACCTGACTTAAGTTTACTCAATCAAATTAATGATAATGAAATGAACAATTTATCAAACCAACTTCTTAGCAGTGGAATATTAAAAAGAGGAGGTATTTGTTTATTATTTGCTGCATTTATAGGTATTGCTTCAAAGAAATCATCAAAAATTAATTTATTGGTACTTCAGATTCCAATTATATTCTTTCAATTACTAGCCATAAATCCTCTATTTGGATTAATCGACATAAATAGGCAATTGCCATTACGAGAAGCCTCTAAGTTTATAATTAACGCAAGAAAGTCTAATGAATCGATAGCGATGGTGGGTATAAAAAAACCATCTGTTCACTTTTATACTAATAAAATAATTTTATATGAATCTAATACAAATGTTAATATTATTAATTTATCAGAAAGATTAGCTCTTGAGGAAAGAATCGGGTGGGAAGGTCATCAAACAGGAAGTCATAAAGGTTCAAATAGTGTATTAATTCTAATAGATAATGCGACTGCAAAATTAAGTCATTGGAAATTACTTGATCCAAAAGAATTGCGTAGATTTGGTATTTACAATGTATGGCGAGTGGACATATTAAGGTTAGAACAGATAGCTAATAAGTTTAAAAAAGAAAATAATTTAAAATCTTCTTGGACACAATACGATCCTGAAAGATATTAGAAATACAATATTAATTTAAATAAGAAAATATTTTAATCATTAATAAAAGAATCTGTTATTGACTTAGCCATAGTTTCTGATACTCCTCTAACACTCTTTTCTTCTAAAGTTAATTTATTATCTTTCTCTTTAAAAAAGAATTCTTCAGAGCTACTATCTAATAAATCAAGAATTAATTTACAGGTTTCAATCATATATTTTTTCTGTAGAACGGAGCCATTAGCACAATATATTTTAGTGCCTAATAATCTTCTCTGTGCTTCAGCAAAAGTGGCAGTAAATTGCGGACCTTTCCCTTCTATTTGAACAACTGACTTTCCAAGAAGTACTGCTTGTTCAGTAGCAGTACCTGCCATACTAATTAAAACATTGCTACTTTGAACAACTTTTACAAATTCATTCCTATAGATATTAACAACGGAATTATTTTTCATTAATTTTAATGGATGATCTTTGTTAGATCGATAACACAACTTCCATCCATAAGGAGTAATAATATTTTTCAAAAGAGAGTCATTTAATGAAGAAACCAATGCAACATCAAAACTAATATCATAATCCTCATATTTTAGATTAGAAATATAATCGATGACTCGAAGTATTAGACATAAATTATCTCCTACTTCGGGCATTCTGCTGCCAGGCAATATACCCAAACGCTTATTATGTTTTGGAAGACTTTGATGGTTAGTTATAAATGGATCCATAAAAGGATTACCAATAAATTCAACTTTGCCAAATATTTGTTTTTTTAAATCATCAGCACTAAGTTTATCTCTCGTGAAAATTTTAAAAAACCTATCGTTAGATAAACAAATAGAACAAGGCCAAGGTAATTTTAATTTTCCTTCATAGTGACTGGAATATGCTACGAGATAAGTTGCTACTGGCAATCCAGTTAACCATGCAACTGTAATAGGGAGCACATCCCCAACTACAACTAATAAGTCATATTTAGAAGAAATCGAAAATAAAAGGTAAATGCGTTTTATTAGATAAATTATCTGGCCTTGAATCAATTCAAGAATTCGACCTCTTAGGCTTGTATAGCCCATTCCACCTGTACTAAACGATTTAGTCTTTCCCAGGACTTTTAGCCCTACGTTTAAGTAATCTTCACCATGGCCAACTAAAGGTAAGGCCTTTACTTCATGTCCAAGTTTTTTAAATGCTTTACCCATAAGAGACCCTGAGAGGTCTTCTCCATGACCATTACTTAGAAAAAGGATTTTTGACAATTAAAAGCTACTATGTTTGAAAAGCTAACAATTCAATATTAGGCTCAAAACAAAAAAAATAAAGTCAAATAACTATTTTCTATTTGAATTGTGAACTTAAGCATTTTTTCTCTAATTTATCTTAGAATTAATTAAAAAAATATATAGTAGAAAAAATTATCTGTTTATAAATGACAAATAAGTTATTTACTCTATAAGAGGGATCAAGAATTTATAATAGGGTTTATATTATCTTTAATCGAATATGATCTCAATTCTTAAATACCTTAATCCATTCACTCCTGTCAAGCCAAAAGTTATTTACACAAGTTGGGGAAGTATTGATCCAGCTGTAGATATCTTCCCTGTTGTTTATCTATTATTTATTTACGGTTTTATATATATATTTCCTTATGGTAGAGACATAGTAGGAATGAGTTGGTTTGATTGGTTTAGAAGCGAAGATGGCCCTTTGGAATGGATACAGTTTATTGGATATTTAATAGGTTTTATATGTTCAAGTATAATTCTTTTTAAACGCAGAAGAATAGGAATTAATAAAAAATGGATGGCGTGGTTGATTTTGACTTTGATTTGTTTTTTTGTCGCTGGAGAAGAGATAAGTTGGGGAGAGCGTATAACGGGGATAGGACTTGATTCTATAAGAGCAATAAATAGTCAAGGAGAAACAAGCATACATAATATTCACTTTTTTCATCATTACCTTTTAGACCCATCTTTCGAAATTTCTTGTCTCTTTCTTGGTTGGATTGGATGGAGAGCTTGGCCCTCTATTGATGCTTTCCCTGAAAAAAGGTATAGTCTATATTTCCTTTTCGTGGCTTTATTTTATTTCTATTTTGATATCTCTCAGGCATCGACAATAAGTCAAATCCGAAATGATCAAGAGATTTTTGAGGTGCTAATGTCTCTTGGAATAGCATCTCATTGCTGGAATAAAGCATTTCAAAAATAATAATCAGAATCTAGAAAAATAATTTATAAAACGAAAAATATTTATTGCCTAAATATTAATTAGATTATTAAAATTGAATATAAATCTCTTTTAGATTATGTAAGTTCATTAAATAGATACAAAATCTTAAAAGATGATTTATTAAAAAATGAAATTCAGAGACTATATTTATTATCTTTCTTAAGTAAATACTATTTGCTAACAATCTAATGTTTCACTTGTTTTTTTATTAGTAACGCTATTTGTCCCATCTGCGATAATACATAACTTCTTTTTAACATCATTAGCAATCAATACATCAGTAAAATCCGCACCATCAATAACAACGTTTTCGAATTTGGCATTATAAGCGAAAGCACCTTCTAATATGCTATTAGAAAGATTTGCACCGTTAAGTATGGCCGCATCCATAGTTACATCTCTCATGTTTGTATTACTTAGATTAGCGTTTTCAAGCTTTGCATCAAAAAAACTAGCTCCTTGAAGATCACAGCCTGAAAAGTCTGCATCTTGGAGATCACTTAAATAGAAAGTGGCTCCTTTTAAATCAGTGTTAGAGAAATCAGCTCCTATCAAGGTTTGCTTCCCATAGTCCAAAGCAGCATAAGTTGGAAGAGAATAAAAGAGAAACAGGATCGAGCTTACAAAAAGAAGAAGAAGTTTAAACATAACTTTCTAATATCTACCATTGATTATATTTTAATTCAGAATGGGTATAAAAGTTGAATATTGAATTTAATATATATTTGGATCTAAAGAAATACAACTATATTCTATTCTGAGAGTTCGAAACAAATTAAAAATAAATAAACAATTAAACTTTGAATTTGGAAATCGTCTAACAAGAATATTCAATGCTGCAGTTTCAAAAGAGCTAGAAATAACGATATAAATGAATAAAATTTTCTAACTAGCTTTTAAAAATTACTATATTTTAATATAGTAATTACCTAATCTTACCAAACCTAAAATATCGAAATTACTAGAAATGATTAACAAGCCATATGAAGCCATAATTGTTGGTTCTGGAGCAACAGGAGGGATGGCTGCTCTAACAATGGCCAAGGCAGGCGTAAGAGTATTAGTCATTGAAAGAGGACCTGAGCTTGAAATAAATAGAGCAACTGGAACAGAGCCTTGCAATATGATTCGTAGACTAATAGGAGTTACAACTGGTAATTATCAAAATCAACCTCAGCATCCAGGGTTCTGGAAATCAAATCCGTTATTGTACGCAAACAAGAAAGCAAATCCTTACACGCACCCACCAAAGGCTCCATTCATGTGGACTCAAGGGAATCAAGTTGGGGGAAGAAGCCTGACCTGGGGTGGAATAACTTTAAGATTAGCCAAAGAAGATTTTGAAGCCTCAAAAGAAAAAGAATACAACCTAGAATGGCCCATTAGTTATAAAGATATTGAATCACATTACTCAGATATAGAAAATTTTCTAAAAATATATGGTAGCAAAGACGATCTCAGTCAACTGCCGAATGGTGAATATATTGGCAGAATTCCATTCACAGAAAGTGAAGAAAAGTTCGCCTACAATGTAAAAGAAAAATTAAATCTTCCATTTATACATTCCAGAGGCTTTGGGGCTAATAAAGATAAAACAATATGGCCCAGATCTAGTAGCTTAGGAAGCACATTAAAAGAAGCAATTAGACTAGGAAAAGTAGAAATACTATCAAATCATATTGTAGAAAAATTAGTATTGAATAAGAACAGAAAGGCTGCAAAAAGTATTATTATAGTCAACCAATGTACTGGAGAAAGAAGTGAAATAGAAAGTAAATTAATAATATTATGTTCATCAACAATCCAAACAATACGAATTCTACTAAGTTCAGAAGAAAAAAATAATCCAAATGGTCTAATAGAGCCCTCTCAATCACTGGGAAGGAACTTAATGGATCACATATCAACATGTAGGTTTTTTACTGTCCCAATCGATAAGAAACTAACTAATTATTCTAATAAAGATAATAAAAATCTTTTAACAGGAGCAGGCAGCTTCTTTATTCCCATTGGCAGAGATCGATCAAGTAAATATAACTTTGTTGGTGGATACGGGATTTGGGGAGGAATAGATAGATTTGAACCACCAGATTTCTTAAAAAAATACAACGATACAAAAACGGGATTCCTTATCGGTCATGGAGAGGTACTTCCAAATAATAACAACACTGTTTCTCTCTCAAAGAGCACAGATCAATACGATATTTCTATCCCACACATATCCATGGTTTGGCGTGAAAATGAACATCAAATGGTCAGAGAAATGAACAGAATGATTGAACTTATTATCAATTCTGGAAATGGAACTATTATTCCAGCAAATGAAATCCTAAATATTCCATTTACTAAAAAAATTCTAAATCAATCTGTTGCTATAAGAAACGATGCTCCACCACCTGGTTATTACATACATGAGGTAGGAGGAGCACCAATGGGAAATAATAGAGAAAAGAGCGTTGTAGACAATTGGAATCGCGTATGGGAATGTAGCAATGTATTAGTAGTTGATGGGGCTTGTTGGCCAACTTCTTCTTGGCAAAGCCCAACCTTAACAATGATGGCAATAACTAAAAGAGCCTGTGAAAAGGCAATTATTGACTTGAAAGGTTAAAAATATCATTTAAGTATTTCTCTGCCACTGCCCTATCATCAGAACCATTTTGAAAAAGAAAATTTGCAATAGCTGAGCTAATAAGCTTGGATTGATCCCATTTCTCGTTTCCACTAATAAAATCCTTCATGCCGACGTATAGAGCTTCAGGCACCTCAGCCTCAAGACTTATCGACATAAGATCCAAATCATTTTCACAACATCTAACCTCATCGGTTTTTATTCCCTCAATACGAGTTTCAATTTGATTAAACTCCATTTCCTTTTAAAAAGTTCAATTTCTATGAGATAAGGATCTTAAATTTTCAGCAAAACGTCAAAGATAAAGAAAAGCTTTACAAGAAAAATGAGACATGACTAGACTCACTTGATGGCAGGACTTCTCGAGAAAGCTAATCAAAAGAAAAAGTTTCACCCCCCCAAGGTCACTAAGTGTAAATTACTATTAAAATTTCCAATAAATCCCACAAGTTCATCGCTAAAGCTAGGGTTTTAGATTTTTTTAGTGGAAAACTCTTCACCAGCTGTGGAAATCACTTGGGGAAAAGAGCTGAAACTAAACATTAAATAAATGTATAAACAACGAGTCCATTGCGACGCAGTCAAGAAAGAGACAATTGATTCTTCAATTTAAACCTATTTTTTTTATATTTGGCTTTAATTTAAAGAGCTAAGCGTGACAGGTCCTAAAGGATGCTGAGCATGCGGATAAGGAAAATGTTCATGTGAGTGCTCGTGAGTTTTATTTCCTGAGAAACTTTCCTTCTTATTTTTGCATTTGCATTCCTCAACGCCACAATCGAGACAAATGTCTAGACAACCTTCAACATGATCATGATGACTGATCTGCTCATATCCAACCTCACTTTCAAAACCTAATAAATTAGAGCGATATTTACATAAGGAACAATTCATAAAATTCTCTCCTTTTAAAACCTCCTGAATTCTTTCCATAAAAGTATCTATAACTAAATCTTGGTCTGATAAATAACTTGCATTTAAAAACTGCACATCAGGATTATCATTTGAAACTCTCAAAGAATGATCTCTAACACGACTTACCAAAACTCCAGAGAAAAGAAAATAAGGTAAGAGAATTACTCTTTTAAAACCTAGTTTAAGAGCATGTCTCAAGCCAGGATCAACTAGAGGGAATGTTACTCCTGAAAAAACGGTTTCTCCCCAACCAAAACCAAATCCTTCGACAAGCATCCTTGTAATTTTACAAACATTTGAATTTGCATCCGGATCTGAAGATCCCCTCCCTGCTACGACAAGCAATGTTTCAGAAAGCGGAAAAGTAGGATTACTGTCAATTATTTCTTGGAGTCGTGCTCCTGCTGCTCCAATCATCAAGGAATTCAGGCCAAGCTCCCTACCATATTGGATGGGAAGTCCCTTTTCAGAAGAGTATTTATTTAAAACTGCAGGGATATCATTCTTAGTATGTCCCGCAGCAAATAACATTGCTGGCAAAGCAATTACTCTCTCTGCTCCCATATTTCTAAGTTGATCTAAGGCCTCGCTGATTATTGGACGATTAAATTCCAGAAATCCAAATGCAACTGGAATATTAGGTATTCTAGATTTTATTTTATCTACTACATTAATGAACTCTTTTACTGCATTAGGATCTCTACTCCCATGACCGCATAAAACAATTCCAATATTAGATGGATATTTAATTGAAGCCGAGGAAATCAAAATGTTTTCACCTAGTAATCTGCTTGATTGAATATAGTTTTATAAAATATCAAGTTAAGAAACTCAGTATAGAAAAAGGAGCAGATTATTAAAGATTTAATAACACTACAAAACCAAAATTCCAATGACAGTGATGTCCTTGGAGTTTTTGAAACTGTCAACCCGGAATTATTCAGATTTCTGAAATCATCGGAAGACACATCCCATCCTTTTTTAGTTTCTAGTGGAGGAACAACAAGCAGAGCGGCAGCAGATAAACATTGGATTTTAAATCTTAGGAAAAACTACCAAAATATATCTTTGGATCTAGATAAAAAGCACGTAGAAATTGAAGCTGGGGTAACGATGGGAGAATTATCAGGTTTTTTAAAAAAGCATAAAAGAAGTTTCCCAATTGGTTTATCCGGAAAGACAGGCATAGGATATATTTTGACCGGTGGAATAAGTCCACTTAGTCGAAACAGAGGCTTAGCAATTGATCAAATCATAGAAATTAAAGGTTTTTGGGGAAATGGTAAAGAATTTCACTTATTACGACCAACCACACAAAAAGAATCATATTTAGAATGGAAAGCCCTTTGCGGAGCCGCAATATTTCTGGGCATAATCACAAAAATAAAGCTAAAAACTCAGCCATTAAGACCACTATTAAGTTGGACAGCAAACCTTTCATTTCCTCAGCTTTCAGAATGTATTAATCAAGCCGAAAGTTGGCCTAATTCACTTAGCTTTCAATGGATTTATGGAGAAGATATTTTTGCTCATGCAATTGGCGAACTTATAAATACTGATGATGAGAGCTCATTAATAAACTTATTAGAAAGATTGCCATACTCGCGAAATCGATCAATTAATAAAGTCCTCGATATGAATTCTCTACCAAATCTAAGCTTGGAAAATCATAAAAATAATAATTCAAACCATTCTGAAGTTCTTGGGTTACTAGGTCCTGCTTGGCAAAAGAATAATCCACAAGTATTAAAAATCATTCAAGATTTAATCAATAAAAGACCTAACAAAAGCTGTTATGTAGCTTCACAACAATTGGGAGGCATGACACATTTAACTGATCTAGATACTTCATTTATCCATCGTGAAGCGATTTGGAAACCTTGGATTAATGGGGCTTGGGAGGCCTACGATCAATCAAAAAGAAAATCAACCCTCAAATGGATGGAAGAGGCTTGGAACAATCTAGAATTCATATGCCCTGGCGTTCACCTTGCGCAAATACACCCTCATTTGCCTTGGCATAAAAGAGAGTTATCAACAGCATTCAAAGATTGGCTTCCAACATTACAAGAAATAAAAGGCATTCATGATCCAAGAAATTTAATGCCACCTTTAAAATAGTTAAATATATTTATCTAAGTGAATAAATGTACTAACAAATTCAATTAAGTTAAACACTTAGGCTTACACGTTGATAACAGAACCACAACCATTGTTGAAATAATAAGTTCCTATGTGATCGCCATGAAGTATTTGATTTAGTCAAATCAAAATTTTCTGGAGGAGGAACGTCACCTCTTTTTTTATCTCTATCCATCTCAGATTTCAATCGGTCAACATTATATTCGGGGTGTCCCAAATGCATTAATTGCCTTTGATCAGGAGTTTCAAAAATTGTATAGCCTACTTTTTCCCCATGGGCTAATAATCTTAGCTTGCCTTCCTTTTCTGCTTTTTCCATTTCAATGTCAGGTAAACCAGCATGTCTACTTTGAGGGCAGAAGAACTCATCATCTTGTGTTCCCATTAAAGAATGGCCAGGAACAAGACTTCTCATTGGGTATACACCAAAAAGCTTTTTATTAAAAACATTTTTCTCAACTCCAGCCATATATGCCATAGCGAAACCAGCCCAGCATAAGCCTAGGGTACTTGCACATTTTAATTTTGATTCCTCAATTAGACTTACTAATTCTTTCCAATAATTAACCTCTTCAAAGGGTAAATGCTCCACAGGTGCCCCAGTAATGATCAACCCATCTAGAGGCATTGGAGTCATTGCCTCCTCCCAGTAAACATACAAGTTTTTTAGATGTTCTAAATCCCATGTTTTATATGAATGGGATTTCAATCTTATCCAAATAGGTTCTATTTGGAGAGGCGACAGTCCCAACGGGTGCAATAAATTAAATTCATATTGTTTTCCTAAAGGCATAATATTTAATATCCCAATCCTAAGGGGTCTAATATCCTGTCTTTCTGCTAATTCAGGCTCAATCCATGAGATATGATTTTTTTCAATTGAGGATATTTTATGATAACTACGAGGAAGTATTAAAGCCATAGCTATATACCAACTTGAGAAATTAAATTAAATTAAGGGCCTGCTCAAAATCGTCTAAAATATCATCAATATGTTCAATTCCAACAGAAACTCTTACCATGGTCGGAGTAACGCCTGCTGATAATTGCTCATCAGGAGATAATTGTTGATGAGTTGTTGAAGCAGGATGAATTACTAATGTTTTTGCATCGCCCACATTTGCTAAATGACTAGAAAGTTTTAAAGAGTTTATAAAAGTTACAGCATCATCGAAACCACCTTTTAGAGAGAAAATCAACATGGAACCTTTTCCTCTATTGGTCATATAAGTAGAGGCTCTTGAATGATATTTATCCGTAGGCAATCCTGGATAACTAACATTATCAACTTTTGAATGCTCGTCTAACCACTTGGCCAATGAAAGAGCATTAGAGCAATGTCTTTCTATTCTTAAACTTAAAGTTTCTAATCCTTGAAGTAATAAAAACGAATTAAACGGACTAATTGCAGGGCCCCAATCTCGCAAGCCTTCAAGCCTAGCTCTCAAAGCAAAAGCAATATTTCGGTCTTTAGGGACTCCAAGCATTCCACAAATATCACTACCAAATCCAAAAGCATCCCAATGAACCAAACCATGGTAAGCCGCGCTGGGTTGACTCATTAAAGGATATTTTCCATTTCCCCAATCAAAAGTTCCTGCATCAACAATTACTCCTCCAAGGCTAGTCCCATGACCTCCTATCCATTTTGTAGCACTTTGAACAACTACATCTGCACCATGTTCAATAGGTCGAATCAAAGCACCAGCAGCTCCAAGAGTGTTATCAACAATTAAAGGTATGTTTTTAGATTTAGCTAATTTGGAAAGCCCCTCAAAATCAGGGATATTAAATCTAGGATTACCCATTGATTCTACATAAATTGCTTTTGTAGATGAATCAATTTGTTCTTCAAAGCTCTCAGCATCATCCCCATCAGCAAACTTGACATTAATTCCTAAACGAGGAAATTGAACTTTAAATTGGTTATAGCTACCCCCATACAAAAAAGAAGTTGACACAAAACTATCTCCAGCCGTAAGAAAATTGGTAATTGCGATAAATTGTGCAGACTGTCCTGATGCTGTAGCTAAAGCAGCGACTCCTCCTTCAAGAGCCGCAATTCTTTTCTCAAAAACATCAGTTGTAGGATTCATTAAACGGGTATAGATATTCCCGAATTCCTTTAAGCCAAATAAGTTTGCACCATGATCTACATCGTTAAAAACATATGAACTTGTCTGATAAATAGGAACCGCCCTTGAATTGGTAGCAGGGTCTGGGGCTTGTCCTGCATGCAATTGAAGCGTTTCAAAACGTTGGGAAGTCAAAGAATTAATTATCTCTATTTTCTTTTTAGCCACATAAGTTAAAGAATGGCTACCTAATTAATCCAATCATTAGGAGGTAAAGATTTATCCGACTCAGCTAATGATGGCAAATTTTCTTTAATAAATGACAAAAGCTTTTCATTTACTATTTTACGAAATTCATGAACACATGCTTTATCAATAATTTGATAATCTTTATTACCTTCATAATCACTATCTCTTAGAGATCGCCAACTAGCGTTTTCACCATTTAATTTTGCATTAGCCAAAGTTCCTTGGAAATCAAATTTCTTTGTAATAACTGAGTCTTTATAGATCTCCAAAGCTGTTTTGACTAAATCCTCTCTAATAGGACCAATTAATTTAGCTTTAATAGTATCGGGTAATCCTAGGACTGGTTCAAAATAATCAATTACGCGAAGTTCTTCCTCTAGAAAAATGGGCCAAACCCCTCTCATACCATCATCCAAGTTTGCCTTTGACTCAAAGTTATTCATTTCGTTCAGGAAAAACTGAATCCAGCAATAATATGACTTTTCCTTGAGAGGTTTTTTAACTGAAACTTTGTTTTTAGAAATCTCAGGCAATAAAGATTCTGCTTTTCTTAAAAACAACCGATCTTCCCTCTCCAAATTGATAGAGCCCCACCTTTGTCTGTAATCCCATAATTCAATATATTTATACAAATCTTCCTGATTCCAACCTAATTGTTTAAGCTCATCAGCCCTATGGGTTAATTCCTTTGCCACAAGAAAAAATAAATATCAATTTTACTTTAGTGACAAGATGGAGCTTGTGAAAACCCTAAACAATTTTTTGTACATTTGAGACAAAAGTTGAGTTTGAAGAAATTCCAATTTCATGCAGTGAATTTGACAAAATAGGAATTTGAGTAACGAAATTAGAAAGTAATCGGTATTGGACCTCTGCTCTATAAAGATTCTGCGATTGATAATTTATTTTGAAATACCTGTTTGATTGTAAAAAGTCAGTTAAGAATCTAATAGTTAATTCAACTATTATCAAGTAAATAAATTCGGGAATTAGTCCAAAGCAGTAATCACCCTTTTGATTTGGTATTGAGAAATAGCCTTCTAGAAAATAAATACAGCAATTAATATCAAAATAGACATTTTCTATATCACTTGGATCCTCGCCTGCCATATTACAAATAGAGCGAATACAATCGGCTAAATCAGTAAGAAGATAACCAGAGGAGACCGTATCCAAATCGATCAAAGAAACAACATCTTTACATTTTATATCAAAGAGAAAATTATTTAACTTAGGATCACCATGTATAACACTATGATCTATTGATTTTTCACGTAAAGATCCTAATAAAGATCTAACATATATAATATGATTAGACAAACTAATAATTAATTTTTGAGTCCTTTTATTTAAGTTATCGTCTAATTTTATAAAGTTATAATCTTTAATGCTTATATTAAATTGATCTATATAGTACATCGTATTATGAAAATTTTTAATACTATTACCTACTTTTGAAAGATCTAGATCGGAGCAAATCAAATGAAACTTAGCAAGACCAAGGCCTGCTTCATAAGCAATTGATTTATCTTTTAAAACATCGTAGCTAAAAGTATCCTCTATATACATCATCGCTCGCCAATAATCGGAATCAAAAGGGAACAAAAAAAGCTTATTAGATTCACACCTAATTAAACTTGGGACCTCGAATCTACGGCAATCAAATTCTGTTAAGTTTTTTTTTATTTTATTTTTAATATGATCCGTTATTAACTTATGATTCATATTTAATATATCATAAGATTCAAATACATTACTGAGACACTGCAAGATAAATTTAGACTTTTTGCCGTTACTTAAATATTCAATAATATAAGTTTTATTTATAATGCCAGAATCTATTAAATCTATCTTTAAGACATTACTTTTATAAAAAAAATTTTGTGTAATATAATTAATTTTTTTAAAATCCATAAAATAAATCTACAAATCAGACTTTATTAAATAAGTTTCTATATAATCAATAACCTTATTATAAATTGGCATATCTTCTGATTCTATTTGATTACGAAAGTCAATATCACTTAATTCGATAAAAGATCTATCATTACCAGTTAAAGACTTGGTAACAAAATCAATTGAAGACTTTAAATGAAAATTATTTAAAGAATCAGATATTTTCTTACTCTGGCATGACTTAATAGACTCTTGACAGTAATTAGCTAGTTCACGAGTACTTGTCATAACTTTATAAACATTTTTCTTCATTCTCTCAGGACCCATTATACACATATATAAAAGATTTATCATTGAGGAGTTATTCAAAGGAATTGAATATTTCTTCAAGATATGTGGCCAATAATTTAAAGAATTTATTCCTTCTAAAGCTCCACGCTTAAGCCCAGATTTTGCGCACCATTCTATAAACTCGTCTACACCTTCTGGACACCTAGTATACTCAATCATCTTCTCAGCAAGGACTTGACCAGCTTGAAAATTCCTGGTTGGCTTACCACTTACAGGCAACATCATGCTCCCTCTTACGTCGGCAACCATGGCGGTCAACTGACAAAAAGTATGATCTCTAACCTGCACAAAATCTCCATCCTTCAGGAAAGAAGCCTCTATACGTTGAACACCATATCCTAATTCAGTGATAGGAAAGGGTTGTTTTGTATATAAGCTCTCTCTATCTGCTCGACTCATAGAAACATAAGCAGCTTGATCTAGGCATTGATCTAATAAAAGAGTTAATAAAGTTGGTAGTAATCCAGGATTATTCTTATGAAAAGTATGAGCAAAACCTGCCAAAATTGAAGAAATATTTTTAGCAGCTTTTATGTATTGACCTTCAACGTTATGTATACCTGCAGAAACTTGAATATTAGGTGAAATTTTATTTAATAATTTGGCACCTAATATTGCATTCATAGCATCTGGATGACAAAAATTAGCAGTAAAGCTATCCAATGGGTTACGAAGTGCTCCGTGTCGATGAAACCCTGAAAAAAAAGCTAGATTATTTAATTTTTCACACAACACGAAAGATTCATTCAGATTAAAGTCATGGCAAAATGATCCAACCAGGCATGCAATTAAAACATTATCTCGTTTAAGTTTTTTCCTGAGCTTAAATGCTAAATCAACATCGCTTATTATATGTTTACTATTTGAACTCAAAAGAACTAATTCACAGTTAATTATTAAGTCTTCAAGAGTATTATATCTTCCTGATTTATCAGAGTTTGCAATTGCCATAGATTCAATTTTATTTTTTATAGCATTATCCATTTCAGACAGATCAATAGCAGAAAAAGCTCCGAAAAGTTCTCTACCGTCTCTAGGTGCTAAAAGAATGTTTAAGCCTTCATTTTGCAATGCACAGTTATAGGCAAGAGAAGCAGGATACAAGCCGACACTATAAAATCCTACTTTTCCATTCAAAACCTCTCTAATTCTTTTAGCTAAAGGCTCACTTGAATAAGGCTCAGTAAAGAAGCTATTACTTAAATTCTTTTCAAACACAGTTTATTTTCATTCAATTGCATTATATACAATAATAAGAAACTTTTAAAAAGGTTTTTTATTATAATGAATATTTATCTATATACTCATTTAAGAATAAGAACTATCAAGAAATTATATATTGAATTGTACTAGAGTAAACTAATATTTAAAGGCTTCTTTTATTAAAATGTTCAAAACGAAAGAAGAAGTTATTAGCACTATTGTAAAGGAAAAAAATATTCTAATAGTTCAGGATCTTGACGGAGTATGTATTCCACTAGTTCAAGACCCACTCAAAAGAGAGATCAACAAAGAATACGTGAAGGACGTTGCAAGATTAAGAGAGAAGTTTGCAGTTCTAACCTGCGGTGAGCATGAAGGCAGAAGAGGCGTAAATCGTTTAGTTGAAAAGGCACTTAATTCAAAAACAACAGCAAAAGAAAATGGATTTTACTTGCCTGGCCTCGCTGCATGTGGAGTTGAATTTCAAGATCGATATAGTAATTTATGCTATCCAGGCCTCCAGGAAAATGAGATTAACTTTCTAGCAAAAGTTCCAAAGTTAATGCGCTCAATGTTAACTAATGAATTAAAAGAATTCCTACCAAGCATATCAAATGACTTAAGAAATAAATTTATCAATGTAGCCGTTTGCGATACTCGCTTTACTCCAACTTTAAACTTTAATGAAATTCTTACCTACGTGAAAAATGATTATATAAAAATAAAAGATTTACAATTAATTATGGCGAAAATAATGAACAATTTAATAGAAGAATCTAAAAATTGTGGATTAGATAACTCTTTTTATCTTCATTTGATGCCAAATCTAGGATTAAAAAACGGTAGAGAAATAATGAAATATGCAACTCAAAATGAATTCGGGACAACAGATATTCAGTTTATTATCAAGGGTGCAATAAAAGAAGCAGGTCTTTTATTTCTATTAAATAAATACATATCAAACAAAACTGGCGTTTATCCTTTCGGTGAAAACTTCAATGTCAGAAATGCCCCAAAGACACTTAATAAATTAATAGACCTATGCAAGCGTAAAATTCCTAGCGATCAAATGCCATTGTTAATAGGTGTTGGTGATACAGTAACCTCGATTAAAGATAATAAGGATAATTCATGGCTGAGAGGGGGTAGTGATAGAGGTTTCTTAACATTGATACAAAGGTTGGGAGAATCATTCAAGAAAGAGAATCAAGTTATATTTGTTAACAGCTCCAACGATCAGGTATTAAGGCCAAGAGTTAATGGCATTGATATGAAAGGTATTAGTGATCCTAATGATGATTTAAAATTCGATATGGTTATTAATGATGGTCCAAAAGAATATATAGATTGGTTTAAGCAATTAGCTAGTAACTTTTGACTTATTAATAAAATATTTGCACCTAAAAAATATTTTAACTATAATGCCAAAACATGTTAGCTATATGTAGATCTCTATGGAAATAACAAAAACAAAGTTCCCAGAAATAAAAAGAGACTATCTTGACACTTTGCAAATAAATATAGGTTATAAATGTAATCAATCCTGTAGTCATTGTCACGTTAATTCTAGTCCAAGCAGAACAGAAATGATGAGCGATGATATTATAAAACTTATACCTAAAGTTATAAAGACTAATAATATTAGGCTATTAGATATTACCGGAGGTGCCCCCGAGCTTCATCCTAAATTCAAACAATTAGTAAAAGAAGTGCGTAGTCTCAATGTTGAAGTTATGGATAGATGTAATTTAACAATACTTACAGAACCAGGTTATGAAAATTTAGCAGGTTTTTTAGCCTCAAACAAAGTACAAATAACAGCCTCCCTTCCTTGTTATCTCGAAGGGAATGTAGACAAACAGAGAGGTAAAGGTGTTTTCGAAAACAGCATATTAGCTCTTAAAAAGCTTAACTCGTTTGGCTATGGAAGAGAAGATAAAGATCTAATTTTGAATCTTGTTTATAATCCCAGTGGTCCACAACTTCCACCATCCCAAAAAGAATTAGAGGATACTTATAGACTAGAACTAAAAGAAAGGTTTGGTATTTTTTTCTCCAATTTATTTGTGTTAGCTAATATGCCAATTAATAGATATGAAAACTATTTAAAGATAATTGGGAAACTAAAAGAGTATAATAAATTACTTAAAGATAATCATAATCCTGGAAACATTAACTCAGTAATGTGTAGAAACACTCTGAGTGTTGACTGGAAAGGTTATCTGTATGATTGTGATTTCAACCAACAACTTGGAATGAGAATAAATGGTGACATTAAACATTTGGACGATCTATTAATTCCATTTGTCTCTTTAAAGGATAATCCTATTTCAACAGGAGATCATTGTTTTGGCTGTACTGCTGGAGCTGGTTCTAGTTGTGGTGGAGAATTAGCTTAAAGCCAGTCTTTATTTATTAAGACACATCGGACATAATGCTCTTACGTTTAAAGATGATTCCAATAATTTAAATCCTAAATTTTCAGCTGCTGCTTTACCTGCATTAATTACTGCCTTATTTTCAAACTCTTCAGTTCTACCACAGCGAATACAAATCAAATGATGATGATCTGGATGATCATGACTAAGCAATTCAAACCTATTACCCCCCTCACTTAAATCAAGCTCATTAAGGAAGGTCATCTTGACCAAGAGTCTTAAAGTTCTGTAAATAGTCGCAAGAGAGACCTTCTCTCCAGAAATTGTCAATTTGGAATGCACCTCTTCCGCACTGAGATGAATTCCAGATCCAATCTCTTCAAATAAAGAAAGAACCTTTTTCCTTTGAGGGGTCATTCTTTTACCATCTGAACGAAGTCCCGATTCAAAAGGAGAAGGATGGGTACGATAGGAAGAGGGCGAAACCAATATCAGTCTTGTTTTCTCAATAGTTTAGTGTAATGAGAAAAGCATGCAATGCACAGAGGCTTCCATGAACGCATTTTAGTTGTAAATGATGTCTAAGATTATTAAATGATTTATATTTAAATTAAATAAAAAGAAATTCTAAATGGATCAATTTTTAAAACAAAGTCCTACAGAAAAGAAATTAAATAATAATAGTAAAATATTAATAGAGAATGAAACTCTACTACTCATAGTAGATGTTCAACAAAAGCTTATAAATAATATTAAAAGAAGTCAACTATTAATATTTAATATTAAAAAGCTTATCGATGCATGTAATTTACTCAATGTTAATATCGCTATTACGGAACAAAATCCATTAAAGCTTGGCATGACTTTAGAATCAATTTTAAATGATAATGAATACCCTAAATTTGAAAAAATGGAATTTAGCTGTATCGAGAATAAGAACTTTCTTAATTATATAAATAAAAATAATTTCAAAAATATTATAGTTTGTGGAATTGAGAGTCATATATGTATCCTTCAGACATCGATTGATCTTTTAAGAAAAGGATTCAATATATTAATTCCAAGGGATGCTATCGGAAGTAGGAATGAAATAGATAACGATACTGCTTTTTTAAGGCTTATATTATCAGGAGCAGTAGCATCTACTACTGAGAGTCTAATATGTGAATTATGTAAGACCTCTAATAGAAAAGAATTTAGGGAGGTTAGTAAAATTTTAAAAAATTCATTTTCAAATTAAATAATAAGAAAATATCTAGACAAATCATTTTTATCGGGCAGTCTTAAGAAAAGGAATCTGGAATCATGAATGATTTTTATAAAAACATAATAATTTCATTACTTACGTTGAGCATAGGTTGCATTATTTCCCTAGTAAGTCCAAAAATCCTAAAAAAGGTTTTAAGAAGAATAACCTCTGCCACACAAAGCAAAACAGATGACTACATAGCGAATCTTTTAATTGAGACTATTAAGCCTTTAGGGTTTATTTTAAGTTTCATAGTTGCATGGAAAGTTTTATTGATCGGTGGAATAGTAGATAAGACATTTATAGGTATTAGTAAGTTTCTATGCCTTATTTATATAGTCAGATTTGTAAATAGAGTATTTTTAAAAATAATCCAAAGATGGGCAAATAAAATCAATGATCAATCTATTAGCGAAATGATTCGCTCACTTAGCCCAATGGTTGGGGCATCTGTTTGGAGTCTTGGAGTTATTTTTTATCTTCAAAATATGGGTGTCCAAATGGCTGCTATTTGGGCTCTATTAAGTGCAGGAGGTATTGGGGCTGGCCTCGCCTTAAAGGAGCCAGTTCAAGAGTTCTTCGAATACATAACGATACTCCTTGATAAACCATTTCAAAGTGGACAGTTTATTCATATTGATGGAATTTGGGCAAAAGTTGATAGAGTAGGTGTTAGATCTACACGCTTAAGAAGTATTAACGGAGAAGCAATAGTGATGAGCAATAGCAGACTAACAAATGGAGTAATATCAAATTATGCTGAAATGAATAAAAGAAGACTAGTTCATAAATTGGGTGTGGTATATGAAACTACATATGAGCAAGCAAAAAACATCCCTATGATGATTAAAAATATCGTTGACAAGACTGAAAATGCGATCTTCGACAGATGTCATTTTGTCGAATTCGCAAATAGTAGTCTTGATTTTGAACTTGTCTATTACATTCCGACGAGTGATTATCTTCAAGCAATGTCAGCACAACAAGCAATCAATCTAGAAATTATGAGAAAGTTCCAAAATGAAAATATTAGCTTCGCATATCCAACCCAAACAATTCATTTGAATAAATAAGAGATTTTTATTTAATTATCTTATCTATTAGAAAATTAGATAACTCCCATAAATGATCAGATAAATCTTCTCTCTGGGCATCATTACTGATATCAGATTTTTCAAAACTAAATTTACCTGATGAAATAATTTTATTACTATAATAATTAAATCCAGATTTTTTATATTTAGACATACAAGCTAAATTACTTAAAATTAAACCGGCTTCTTTATTTGATGTAGTTATTCTTAAAATATCTCTAGCTAAAAAAGCAAATAATATTTGTCCTAATTGATTATATTTTCTACTATACCTAAAAAATCCTCCACTATTTCTAGAGATTACCAAGCCTGGAGCCCATGCAATAACTGGCATTGATAGTTTTTTACTAATCAAATAAGTACTTAACTTTTTTGCAAAAAGAATATTGCATAATTTGCTATCTTTATATGCTTTATCAGCATTAAATTTATTCCCATCAACCATCTCAAATCCGAAACTAGATTCTAATCCTTTTAAGTTTCCTAAGCTGGCCTTTGCTCCTACTTTCCCGCCAGCACTATCAGGGTTATGAACTTCTGAAGAGGTAATAATTATTTTTGGATTACTACTTGTCTCCATTAAAGATAAAATCTTTGTAGTAAGATAGAAATGTGATAAATGATTGACTGCAAAAGTTAATTCAATTCCCTGCTTTGATATTCTAGGTGTTTTCGATCCAGTATATTGAAGGCCAGCATTTAAGATTAAGACATCTATCTTGAAACGTTTATTTTTAAGTTCACAACATAGCGAGTCAATACTTTTCAAATCCGAAAGATCCATTATTGGAGTAGAAATCTCTCCTTTCTTAGATAATTTAATTGGTAATTGATTAAATATATTAATCAAGACTTCATTCGCTCTAAATATATTTTTACATGGTAAAATTATTTTATGACCAAGGGAAATTAAATTTAAAACTGCTTCATAACCAATACCTGATGTGCCTCCTGTTATAAAAATAGTTAAAGGTTTACCTTTTTTTGAACTATTTAATTTCTCTGTCATAATTTTTTAATTTTAATTTTAATATTTAATAATTAAATTAAATTAAATTATTAAATATCTCAATTTTTATTGAAAAAGTCTTCATAGATACTTAAAAATAAAATAAAACCATTAAGTTGATAAAAAAAATTAATACAATTCATTGTTAATCCCATCAGGAGCTATTGTTGATTCTATAGGCATAGGTGTTTAAAGTGGGATTCCTGGGAGGCAGTCAAATAACAAGATTTTATTCTAAGAAATTAAATGCTAATTTTCGAATCCAAGTAAACGGAAACGACAATGTTCCTCAAGGGGAGCCATGAGTAATAGTGCATTAAAAGATGCTCTAGTACTAGGTTCAGGCCCAGGCGCTTTATCAATAGCGGCAGCATTAGCAAGTGAAAACTTAAATATTGAAATCTTATCGGAGCAATCTCCAGAAGAACCTTGGCCCTTTACCTATGGTATTTGGGGTGAAGAGGTTGACGACCTTGGCTTAAGTCATTTACTTGAACATAGATGGATAAATACCATTAGTTATTTTGGGGAAGGAGACAAGGATCCAAATTCCAAAAAGAATGAAGTTACTAAACATAATAGAGATTATGGGCTTTTTGATAAAAACAAATTGCAAGCTTATTGGTTAGAGCAATGCAATAAGGCTGGAATAGCATGGCATAAAGGATCAGCAATTAACTTAGAAACCAATCAATTAATCAGCACAGTTAAAACTTCTAATGGTAAGAAACTTAATGCTCGTTTAGTAATTGACGCAACTGGTTACAAACCCGTTTTTATTAAATCTCCGAACCAAGGCCCAGTAGCCGTTCAAACTTGTTACGGCATCGTAGGTAAGTTCAACGAACCCCCTGTCGAGAAAGGTCAATTTGTTCTGATGGATTATCGCTGTGACCACTTGAATCCAGATGAGAGGAAAGAAGCTCCAACATTTTTATACGCTATGGATATGGGAGATGGAAAATTTTTCTTAGAAGAAACATCCTTGGGTCTATTTCCTCCAGTCTCTCTTGATGAGTTAAAAAGAAGACTGGAAAAAAGATTAGAAACTCGGGGATTAGAAATAAAAAGTCTCGAGCATGAAGAGCATGGTTCATATTTGCCAATGAACATGCCTATACCTGATCTGTCACAACCGGTTCTTGGTTTCGGCGGTTCTGCTGGGATGGTACATCCCGCATCCGGATATATGGTTGGAAGCCTTTTAAGGAGAGCTCCTAAGGTTGCCAAAGCTCTTTCATTAGCAATGAAAGATCAAAAAGCATCCTCAGCTTCACTAGCAAGGGAAGGATGGCAAGTCTTATGGCCATCAGAACTTAGAAGAAAACAAGCTATTTATAAATTTGGATTAGAAAAATTGATGCGATTTGAAGAGAAGTTACTAAGGGGATTCTTTGTCGAATTTTTTAGTTTACCTAATAAACAATGGTATGGATTCCTTACAAATACTCTTAGTCTTAAAGAATTAGTATCCGCAATGTGGAAAATGTTCAGGAAATCACCTTGGGCTATCAAGCAAGGCTTAATGAACATGCATGGTAGAGAATTAAATTTATTATTTAAAGCATTAATATTTAATAATAAATGAGAAAGATTCTTATAAGTGGAGCAAGTAGAGGTATAGGTAAAGCGATAGCATCCAAATTACTCAAAGAAGGTCATTCATTAAGCTTAGGAGTAAGGAAAAAAGAAGATTTAATCAATACATGCTTAGATCCAAGATTAAATAATCCAGAAAGTTTTTTAGTTCATAAATATGATGCAACTGATCAAACTTCATCAAAATCCTGGATAGAAAAAACAGTCAAAACTTTTAGAAATATTGATACTATTATTCATTGTGCTGGAATATTTAAAAAAACAAATTTAATATTTAATGATAATGATATGCAAGATATTGAAGAACTATGGAAAGTTAATGTAATGGGGCCATGGATGTTAACAAAAGATGCCTGGAAGTATTTAAGTAATAGTACCTCAGCAAGAATTATTGTGTTGGTATCAATGAGTGGAAAACGATCAAAAGGCAACTTAGCTAGCTATTCAATGAGTAAATTCGCTTTAATGAGCTTATGCCAAACGATGAGAAATGAAGGTTGGGAAAAAGGTATTAGGGTTACAGCTATTTGCCCAGGCTGGGTAAATACAGATATGGCAAAAGAAATAAATCATTTTCCCAAAAAAGATATGACACAGGCAAAGGATATTGCAAATATTTGTTCTAATTTACTTGATTTGCCAAACAGTTCTGTTCCTTTTGAAATAGCACTAAACTGTCAACTTGAAACAACACTATGAGGAAAGACTTTTTTTAAACAGGATTAGTGGTTTTCTTAAATGTATTCAATACGCCCAGAATTGCCTTGCGAAGATACTTATGAAAATAATTTCTATAAAAACTTCCTATAGCTTTACCTACTGAATAAGTTCTTTGTATGAGACCAACTATAAAATTAAAAAGCCACAGACAAACCAAAACTGTAAGAGCCAATGAAGCGATTGAGTAAACCTTGTTAAGCTGTTCTTGTATTGGCTCTAAGAATTGAAGATAATCAGAAATGTTCATTCTCCCTAAAGATCATCACCTATTAAATATCTTTATAGCTATATTTTTATAATTAAGCAAGAATTTATAAATTATATGTATATAATTTATAAATAATTATTTAAATTAAAAGGCAATTGAAAAGCTAGAGAAAGTATATAGAACATATGCAACTGAAATCATCGAAATAGCTATTAAAAAGCCTTTCAATCTGTTAGATACTGTCGAGAAAAGCGTAAGGTCATCAGTATCGTAACCACCAAAACCACCAAGAATTGCAATTGACCACATTGGGAAAGAGGCAAACAGTACTGAAAGAAACAAACTAAATATATACATCTTATTAATAAGGAATGAAACAATAAAAGTTATAGCTGCGAAAAATAAAGATCCATTTAATCCTATTCTTAACTCATCATTCAAGCTTTTTGGAAAATTACTTTTACCTTCTAAATGTTTTTTACAATCATTAACTTCTGATTCAGACAAACGAAAATAGTTCGTATCTGGAATTCTCTTTTTCTTATAAAGCCTAAGCAACCTTACTTCAAAAGATTTGGGATCATTAGTTTTGAAAGAAGAGATTATTTCACCTGGTTTCATCTTACTGGCCTCACTTTTCAAATTATTAGTGCATCCGAGTTTATATAAATCACCATTTTTCATTAAATAAACAAATCCTGACATGATTTAATTTTCTTGAGAAATAAAGTGTTTGGAAAATAAAAAAATGGATTATATTTTTATAGTAAAATATAATTTCCAAAAAAAATCATAAAGGATATACTTATGAAGCATATTCTTTTAAGGTTTATGAAAATCACTCATCATATCTAGGTATAGGTCTCATGATGATTTTAACAGGAAAATTATGAAGCACAATATTTTATATAGCTTTAGACGATGTCCTTATGCAATTAGAGCTAGATGGGCTTTATTAAATACAAATCAGGTAGTGGAGTTAAGAGAGGTCGAACTAAAGGACAAGCCTATTCAGCTAATTAAAATTTCTAAAAAAGCAACTGTACCTGTATTAAAGACTACTTTAAACAAAGTGATTGACGAGAGTTTAGACATAATGAAATGGAGTATTGAAAGATCTAGTATGCATAAATTATTTGGTGATAATAATGATAAGTCGAAAGAAATATTTAGTCTTATAGAAACAAATGATAATCAATTTAAATATCATTTAGATCGGTTTAAATATGCATCTAGATTCAATTTTGAAGAAGCAGAAACTCATCGAGCTGCTGCCACGAAAATACTTTTATCTTTAAATAACAGATTAAAAGAATTTGCGACCAAAAGGGAACCTTTATTTCTCGTTGATGCAAAAGAAACCTTAGCTGATTGGGCTATCTGGCCATTTGTAAGGCAATTTAGAATAGCGGATATAAAAAACTTTGATCAAAACCATGAAATCCAATATTTACGAAGTTGGTTAAATTATTATTTCACGCATGAGAAATATCCAATAGTTATGAAAAAGAATGAACTATGGAGGGAACAAAATAAGCCTTTAATTTTCGGGAAATAAAGTAGAAAATCATTCTGAAGCTCTTCTTTTGTCAATGATTCTTGATAACTCTAAAAAGTACCCAGCTGTACAAAATTTACCTAGATTTCTATCTCTATTTCCTATATCACTCCTAAACTCAGCAGTCTCTGCCATGACCAAATCCAGCTGGTCCTGAGGCAATTCATAGAGCTCTCTTAACTCAACCTCTTTTCCAAGTAGATGACTTTTAAACCATTTTTCTTTTAATTCTTGTGGAGGGATATCTTTGTAAATCTGTCGGTTCATTTAAAGCAGGGAAATGGTTTATTAAATCTAATATTTATATAAATTATAACTTTAATTATGTATGTTAATTGTCATGCTGAAGCTTTTGTATATTTTGACTGCAAAGATATTGCGAAAACGAATAAAGACAATGAAATTAATCCACAAAATTCTGTCCATCCTTTAAGACCAAAATTACTTATAAACAAAGGAGCTACTACCGTAATTAAGCCTCCAGAAAGAAGTGGTTGAAGAAATAATTGCTTGATAGAAAACACAGGAAGCGTATTAGTAGAATTTCTAGGATCAGCCAATCTCAAGAGTAATAATCCACTAGCTGCAACTCCAGTTGAATTTCCAAACTCTGCTATTGCTCTTTCAAACCATTCTTCTCTAAAAAATAATCTAGAAAAAATCAACATCCCTGCAAGATTCCAAATTAATCCACCAATAGCTAAAATAGTTATTGGACCCCAGTAGTTAACCAATAAAGGTAAATTCAATCCAGCCATGGCTGTGATTATTAGTAAATCTGTTGAAAGTATGCCAATCTCACGTTGAAAAAGTGATGAGACTAATTTAGTATTTCCAGTTTTTTCTAATGAAAATCTTATACAGAATGAACCCATCAAAGCTAATGGAAAAACTGGAAAAGCCAATATCACTTGCTTACTTATATCACTCAAATAATTAGAAGATAGTCTTAAACAATAGAGTAAAAAAATTCCAACTAAAACAGCTAATCCTACTAGAGCAAAATTATATAAAAGCAACTTAAGTTGTTCAATTGGTTTAAATTCCAATTCAATGTCATTTAAATCATTTGTGATCTCTGGTTCAGCTGGAACAAGCCATCCAAAAGACCTACCTAGCACGACTAAACCGCTACCTAGCAAAGTAGAAGCAAGTAAACCTACCGTTGCCATTGCGAACCCAAGATCTAAGCCCTCAGGGAAGCCTAACTTCATAAAACTATCTCCCATTATTGCAGCAGCACCGTGTCCTCCCTCAAAACCAACTTCAATAATGCATCCCATCAGTGGATCCACCCCAAAATAAGGAAGCAGAAATGACAACACAATTATCCCACCAACAACATATTGACCAAAGCCCAGTAAAAGTCCCAATAAGGCCTGGGAAGCAACTGGTTTCCATAAAGCACTAATGCTTGGAATTGGTCTTCCAAGCATTAAGGTTGCGAAAACCAAAGTCAGCAGTGGAGTTGGTAATTGCATCCATGTATCCAGAACCCTTTCTGGTAATAATGAAAAAGGTCCATAAGGACCAATTAAAAAACCTAATGCTCCAACTAAAAGTGCTATCGGAATACCAAATCTTTCTAACTTCATCGCAGAATCCAATCTTCTACCAAGGGTCAGAAGAATTCCTATGATTCCAAGCAGGCCCAAGGAAAGGACTAACGTTGGGATTGCATTAGTTTTATATAGGTCATCAAAGCCTAAAAACGACAAACTCATCTATAAACAAGCTTATGGAAGTAAATGAAAATTCCTAAAAAATAATATCCCATATGAATATTTAACATCACAAGTAAATTATATTCTTATCATATCTCAATCAAACATTTAATTTGCTCTAATCATTAGTAAATATTTGATAAATCACTAATTAGTAATCGAAGAAATAAAGATTTCAAAGATTTTAAACTAATAAAAGATATATTCGATTCTAGTTGTAATTACTGACCTATTGATTAATTAAGCCCAATAAAAAAGCCCCAAACAAGTGGGGCTTTTTTATTAAGTTAAATTTATTTAACTATTTTAATGATACTGATGCAGTATCTAGATTACTTAAGGCATTAGTTACTCGTTTAAAATCGAATCCCATTGCCCTAAGAGCATGCCATAAATGACCTTGGATAAAGAAGAATCCAAAGTAATAATGAACGTTTGATAGCCAAGCACGTGAAGTATGAGCTCCGTTAGGAAGATCAACAGTATCTATCCAATAAGGAGAAATACCAAACTTAAGTGCCAATGGTTCACCAAACCATTCAACTGGATAAACAGTAGTGTTTTGTGCGCACCAGAATGCTGCAACTACTGCCATCCAACCAATACCAGCAAGTGACCATGAAAGGACAGCTTCTGCAGAAAGAAGGCCAGATCCTTTGAACTTCGTATATTCACCGACTTGCTTAGTAGCGATATGGAATGCTCCACCAGTAATTTCTAAGAATGCCAAGAAAGCATGACCTCCCATTACATCTTCCAAACTATCGATAGTGAGGAAGTCGAACTGATGATCCCATATGTGACTCAAATTAAGGTCATATTCAACCTGACGAATAGCGCCAATAGCAGGATCATAAATTCCATGAATTCTGGCCCATTCAACAAACCAAATACAAGCTACACCAAAGAAAATCAAGTGATGTCCAAGTATAAAAGTCTGGTTATCAGGGTTGTCCCATTCAAGTTTAAATTTCCTTGCTTGAGGTACTGAAGATTCCTGCATATCGCTAGAAAAAAGCAATGAATGCATTAATCCACCTGCGCCATAAACCATGGACAAAACTAGATGAACTACAGCAATTGAAACGACTGCAGTACCACCAACAAAAGCTCCAGACTCATCAAAGCCCAAACCTAAAGCTGCTAAATGAGGAAGAGCAATTAAAGGCTGATGACCCATAGGTATAGAAGGGTCAAAACGAGCCAATTCAAATAACGTGAAGGCACCAGCCCAGAAAGCAATCAAACCGGTATGAGCGGCATGAGCAGCAATAAATTTGCCTGAACGGTTGGTGACCCCTGAGTTACCAGCCCACCACCCGTAGGTGACTGCTGAATTTCCATAGGTCTGCATTAGAAGTTCTATTTTTCAAAACCGAACAGAGAATACTGCAATTTCATCGAATACTCATGCAAGAGAAAGAATCTGTAAATTTTTTTTATTATTCAAATCCTATCCAAATAAAAAAATATCCAAAAGATGAGGTTTTATACAATACAAAAACAGACAGACAATGAGATATAACAAACAAAATCAAGCAAATTGCCTAACTTAGACTTTTTGATTAAAGAATTAATTGATACATAAAAATAATTTATATCAGGCATTCGAGACCAATCAAGTCTCTTAATCCATATAAATACATCCAAATATGTAATTAATATAAAATATTAATTTGCTCTCTTTATTTATAACTATTAAATAGTTAAATCCTTTTGGATAATGAATCATGAACTTCAATCGACTTAATAATCTAGAGATGGAGACAGAAGACCACTATAGAGAGAAAGCGAATTTTTATAGAACATCTCCTGAATACGGAAAAATGATTTCTCTTTATCCAATTTTGGAGACTTCGATCAAAGACTGTAAAGGTGAAATTCTCGTAGCTTAAAAATCTACAATCCCGCAATACCGAATTCAATAAACTCTTGATTTTTTCTTTAGGCTACTTTTTGAGTAAAACAATCATCACTTTTCTGCAAATATTCAACAACTTCTTTACATCCGCTTATCAAATAGAAAACTTTTGGCTTCCAGGGTAATTGCTTAGGATCATTTGAACTTCTCCAGTGAGATCCTGGCTTTAAATAACCCCTCTCTCTCAAAACTTCTAAAGACTTTTCATCTACTCTTAAAACCTCACTAGCTTCTTTCTCTGATAGCCACATTGATGCTTCTATCATTCTCAAACAAATAAGTATCTTTTTTCTAACGTAAAAAGCTAACCAAAGAAAGCTCAAAACGTCAGATTAAAAGCAAATAATAAAAGAATCATACTTAGAGTGCATTAAAAATGATAGATAAAATATTATTTAAATCTAGTAAAACCAAGGCCTAATACTATGCTCGCTTATAGGTATTGTTAAACCAGAGTCAGTGGATAGATGAGAAAATCCATTCGTTTTTATATCAATTTCATTATTAACTGATTTAGAAGATTCTATATAATTTCTTTCATCCCATCCAACCTTCCATTTAGACAAATCAATCAATTGAGACCACGAGACTTTTATAATCACATTCGAGTCAAGTACAGACATAAGAACGACCCATCTCTCAAGCAATTCTCCACCATAATTAATTGCGACGAAATGAACTTGATCATTTATATATACCTTGCTAGTCCATGCTTTTACTGGAGGCCAAATCATAAAATTCAATAGTTAATAGTCATTATTCTAAAAAATAACTTTTAGCATTTTTATTTAAAGTCTAATACTTAAATATTAATTATTTTTCCTTTTTTATTTTAATATATTCTTCTCTTATTGATTCTAACAATGCCTTCTTCTTTCTCATCATTTTATCCTTTTCATTAAAATCTATTTCAAGTCTCTCTTCTTTTGTTAAGTTCATCCAATTTTTCATGTCAAATGTTTTTTCAGATTGTTTATGAAGTTTTTTCTTCTTCATGAAAAGAAATTTAAAAAGCATTATGTTTTTTAAAATTTAATTAGTTAAAGACTTAAAATCAATTTGATTTATTTAAGCATCAATTATAGACATATTATTTTTTTTACGAAAATTTTAGTTACCTTCACCCAGCTTCCAAAGATTTATGCATGTATTTTCTATTTCTTTTCGCTTAACAACAGATCTTGTATCAAAAACCCAAGCCGGTGATCTCATCAAAGAAGCCAAATAATTCCAATCAAGTCCAAAGAATTCATCCCATGCAGTAAGAATTAAAACTGCATCAACATTTTTCAATGCCTCTGGAATGGAATTGGCCATTTTCCAAATTCCTTGATTATTAAATGAACTTTTTTCAAAATCTTCTTCTATTCTCTCAAAGCAAACCTTAGGGTCATAAATCGATAAAATTGCTCCTTCTTCAAGTAAGTCACTGGAAATTCTTATTGCAGGAGATTCTCGAGTATCGTTGGTGTTTGCCTTAAAAGAAAAACCAAGTATTGCTATATTTTTCCCATTAACGGTACCAAAAAGCTTCTCAAGGACAATTTTATAAATTCTATCTTGCTGCCAAGTATTGAGTACCACGACTTGATTCCAGTAATTAGCAACCTCTGGTAAACCAAAATACCCACTTAAATAAACTAAATTCAAAATATCCTTTTTAAAGCAGCTCCCACCAAATCCAGGTCCTGCACTAAGGAATTGATTCCCTATCCTTTTATCTGTTCCTATTGCTTTGGCAACTTCCTGAACATCAGCTCCAGTAGCTTCACAAAAGGCTGAAATAGAATTTATAGAACTAATTCTCTGAGCAAGAAATGCATTAGCAGCTAATTTTGAAAGTTCGCTACTCCATAAATTAGTACAAATTATATGTTCACTAGGAACCCAATTCAAATAAACCTTAACCAGTGCATCTACAGCGTCAGAATCCTCTCCACCAATTAAAACCCTATCAGGTTTTTCTAAGTCATTAATTGCGGTACCTTCAGCCAAGAATTCAGGATTCGATAAAACAGAAAAAGTTTTTGCAATTTCATTTTTTTGATTCTCTCTATTTGTTGTCTTAAGTATCTCTTTTATTGCTTGTGCAGTACGAACGGGAAGAGTACTTTTTTCAATTACTATCGTATGTCCTTTTGAATATTTAGCTACTTGCCTTGCACTAGCTTCAACCCAACTAAGATCAGATGCTTGTCCTGCTCCAAGACCTTTTGTTTTTGTTGGAGTATTAACTGATATAAAAATCATATCAGCATCAGATATTGATTTTTCCATTTCTGTACTAAAGAAAAGGTTTCGCCCTCTTGTTCTTGAAATTATCCGATCTAATCCAGGTTCAAATATTGGTAAATTATTTAGATCTGAATCATTCCATGCATCAATTCGTTCTTTATTGATATCAACAACCCTAACTTCTAAATCGGGACATTTATCTGCAATAACAGACATGGTTGGGCCGCCGACATAACCAGCGCCAATACAACATATTTTTTTGATTTTAATAGAGCTCATTTAAAACAATCCATCATTTTTTTTTAAGCAATCAACTTTTTAATTAACTGATCTAGATCCTCCTTTGAAAAAATATATTCCTTACTCTCCTCATCATTTTCTTTATCTCTTAATTTCTTCATCAATAATTGACCTTTAGTAGCCTCATCCTCGCCTATAACTAAGGCCCATTTGGCCCTACTTTTATCTGCTCGCTTAAATTGTTTTGAAAAAGATGAACCTGAGTAATCCAATTCAATCATTAAGTTGGAAGACCTTAACTGACAAGTGATTTCCAAAGCTAGTTGCTCAGCTTTTTCACCTTTATGAATCACATAAACATCTGGGGATCTTGAATTTAAAATTTTATCTCCAGCAAGAATTATCAGCCTTTCCATCCCAATAGCCCAGCCAATCGAGGGGGCTTGAGCCCCCCCCCAGCTCACTTATCAGCCCATCGTAACGTCCACCACCACATACAGTTGCTTGAGAGCCTAAGTGATCACTAGTTATTTCGAAAGCAGTATGAGAATAATAATCAAGTCCCCTTACTAAATTATTGTTAATTTCATATGGGATCTTTAGATTATCTAGTAACTCCTGCAAATAATCAAATCTAGTTTTACTTTCATTAGATAAAAAGTCCTTTAAAGAAGGCGCTTCAGATAAAAGTTCTTTTGTAGAGTTATTTTTACTATCTAATATTCTCAAGGGATTAACATCAATTCTTTTCTGAGAATCTTCATCTAATAAATCAAATCTCTGAGTAAGCCAATCTTTTAACTCTTCTTTGAAAATATTTCGATCTTCATTACTTCCAAGACTATTAATTTCTAAAGTCAAATCATTCAGACCAACATCCTTTAAAAAGTTCCAAGCTATTGAAATAACCTCTGCATCACTTATAACAGATGCCAATCCAACAAATTCAACTCCAATTTGATGGAACTGCCTTTGTCTTCCTGCTTGAGGACGCTCATATCTAAACATTGGTCCTCTATACCAGAGCCTTTGAGGACCATTATTTAATAATCCATGCTGGACAATTGATCTCGCGACAGAAGCTGTACCCTCAGGTCTCAAAGTGCAAGAGCGCCCCCCCCCTATCCTCGAAGTTGTACATTTCTTTACCTACAACATCAGTATTTTCCCCTATCCCCCTTGAAAACAATTCTGTTTTTTCAATAATCGGTGTCCTAATTTCTTGAAGACCAGCTCGATTAAAATGTTCCAGTGCAATTGATTCGACCCTCTGCCAGCCATGACTCTGAGTAGGCAAAAGATCTACCATCCCTCTTAAATTCTTGAAATTTGTCAAAGTAACTTCAGCAAAATTATTTTTTGTTTGTTTAATAGTAATTGTTAACGTAAACCCTAAAATAATATTTATTGCGTAATTTTAGCTAAAAAAAATTGGTAAAACTAAATTCGGCTCGAGGATTAAGCCTAATCCTCGAGCCGAGTAACACCTGAATATTTAATCAACCAATAATTAACTCTTCTTCTCACATTAAAAGGCATTTCATTTTGGAGTTGAATTAATTCCATAGCCCCCAGTCGTTTTAGTTCTCTTGATTCAAGAGTCCACATTTTTTCCGCTTCACAAATCAAACGAGCCCAACTTCTTGAGTGCTGCCATTGTCTCAAGCGCTTTTTTAATTCGTTACCGTCAGTTTTACTTTCAACAAGATGCAACTGACCAACTATATTTCCTTTAGTGAAATATTTTCTCATAAATTAATCATGGAGAAAACTCTAGAAAAACTCATTACTCAACACATTAAACACATATCAAAGATTTGAAATGAGTACTTTATGAAAAATCCACTTTAATCATGAAAGTCAACCTCATGCACAGGGAATTCTAGTTTTTCCATATCCCTACGACTCATTTTTCTAGACCAGGCACCCTTAATTGCATCATTCCATCGAAAGCCAGCGTTTCTTGCTAGATGCCTTTTTTCATAGGAGATCTCAGCACGAAGAAGAACTTTTGGTTCTAACGCTCTAATCAACATTTTTTCAAGTTCACTACATCTTTTAAAGACCTCTGCCAAATATATGCAATCTGTCAAAGCTCTATGTGCATTCCAGACTGGTACACCATAAGCCAATGCAAGATCTCTTACAGAAGGGCGAGTCTTTAATTGTCTATCAACTGGCCAAGTTATGTCGTCCATAGAGCAAATCCATTGTTTTTCAATCTGAGGTAATTCATTAAGACCAAACCATTTCATATCAAATTCTGCATTGTGAGCAACAATCACATCTGATACTCGAACCAAAGATTCAAAATATTTAATTGCTTCAGATAGAGGTTGAGGTAATCTAGTTATTTCAGCAGGAATATTATTTATTTTTTCTGCATTATTTATTTCAACTGGTAACAGGAAGGATTGTTGCGCCAATACAGATCGATTTTTGACATTAAAAAGGATCGAACCCACTTCAAGACAATCATCCTTTTTATTATCAAGGCCAGTAGTTTCAGTATCCAAAATTAAGATATTCTCAGGTGAATTCTCTTTTTTTAAAATTTCAGGCTGTTCTTCGTTTGGTTTCAAAGAACTTTTTTCTCCTAGCTCTTCCTCTTTTTTTTTAGCAATTTTTTTAGTTGTTCCATTTAGAAAATCAAGCTGTTCACTCTCTTTCTGATGAGTTTGCTTTTCTTTCACATTAAAATTAATTAGTCATGCCTCTATTATTATCAAAAAAACAGAGTTGAATAAAAACTTAGCAGAAAATTAAAAATAAAAATTCTTCTATTTAACTTATAATCGTTATCTATTTCTCTCTCTAGAGTAATTATTCATCGATGAGTACTACTAGACGAATAAATAATGTTTCTTGTCAATGGCCGTCTAGGCCAGTTGGTCTTATAGAAATAATTGGAGGTAGCTATATTTCAATAAAGCCAGAGGTTACGTACAAAAGACTTATTTCTGGTTTTTTGCAAAGAAATTTTGCAATACATGCATGGAGCTATATACCTAATTTTGATCATCAACTTCAAGCGAATGAAGCATGGAAGCAATTCCGTCAATCTCGAAAAGTTCTTGAGACAAGAGTTGGTATAATACCAAACTCAATAAGATTGGGTCATAGTCTTGGCTGCAAATTACATTTGCTCGCGCCGGATGGAGGAAGGAATTGCGATGGTTTAGTAGCTATAAGCTTTAACAATTTCAAGGCAGATAAATCTATACCTATGCTTGGCAAAATGTCTCAGAGGCTAAATTTCCAAACTGAATTTAGTCCGAGTCCCTCTGAAACATTCACTCTTATTAGAGAACACTATGAACAAAGAAATAATCTATTAATAAAATTTAAAAATGATAATCTAGATCAAAATAATTTATTACTAAAATCATTAAGGGGTAGAAATTCTGATAAGTCTAAAATCATGCGACTTGAAGGTAATCATCTAACCCCAGTAGGCGTAGGTCTAAGAGAAAAGTTACTGAAATCTAATTTCCAAAATTCTTCAAAATATAAAAAAATTGATTTTATGGTCGATCAAATAACTAATTGGGCAATTTAATGTTAACTTCTTAATTTATCTAAAACTGATCTATCTTCAAGAGTACTTGTATCTCCGCTTATTTCATCACCCGAAGCCAGTGCTCTCAAAATTCTTCTCATTATTTTTCCACTTCGTGTTTTAGGAAGAGAATCAGTGAATTTAATTTCATCAGGTTTAGCAATAGGTCCTATTTCATTAATGACGTGTTCTTTTAAATGCGCTTCAATATTTTTATTTGACTCTGCTCCAGTTTTCAAAGTGACAAAGGCCACTATTGATTCCCCTGTTAAATCATCAGGCCTACCCACAACTGCAGCTTCTGAGACGAACTCATGACTTACTAAGGCTGATTCTATTTCCATTGTACCAAGCCTATGACCAGAGACATTTATAACATCATCAACTCGACCCATAACCCAAAAATAACCTTCTTCGTCTTTTCGAGCTCCATCACCAGCAAAATATAAATAGCTATTATCTGAAGGTTTTAAATACTCCCAATAACTCTCTCTAAATCTTTTTTCATCTCCATAAACATTTCTCATCATTCCTGGCCATGGTCTTTTAACTACTAAATATCCACCCTCATTACTAGCTACAGAGTCCCCGTCTGAATTGACGACTTCAGCTTCAATTCCAGGTAAAGGGAAAGTTGCTGAACCAGGCTTGGTTGGAGTCGCACCAGGAAGTGGGCTAATCATTACACCTCCCGTTTCTGTTTGCCACCAAGTATCAACTATTGGGCATCTCCCCCCTCCAATGACATCTCGATACCAGATCCAAGCCTCAGGATTAATTGGCTCTCCAACAGTTCCTAAAAGTCTCAAGCTAGATAAATCATATTGATTAGGAATCTTTTCTCCCGCTTTCATAAAGGCCCTTATAGCGGTTGGAGCAGTATAAAAAATCGAAATTTTATGCTTCTGAATTACATCCCAAAAAGCTCCTGGATTTGACGGTCTAGGAACTCCTTCATACATAACAGTAGTTGCTCCATTAGATAGTGGCCCGTAGACGATATAACTATGTCCCGTTATCCAACCCACATCAGCCGTACACCAATAAACATCATTTTCACGAATATCAAAGATCCATTTAAAAGTTAAATGAGACCAAAGGTTATAACCAGCAGTTGTATGAACTACTCCCTTTGGCTTGCCTGTAGAACCAGAGGTATATAAAACAAATAAGCAATCCTCACTATCCATTTGTTCAGGCAAGCATTCTTCAGATTGACTATCTACAATTTCATGCCACCAATAATCTCTACCATCCTCCATAGCAATAGTTTTTTTAGTCCTCTGAACGACTAATACTGATTCGACCATTGGACAAGCACCACCTTCCAATGCTGAGTCAACAGCATCTTTGAGAGGAATTACTTTATCTTTTCTAAAGCCACCATCTGCCGTAATTATTGCTTTCGCTTCACCATTAATCAATCGATCTCTTAGCGCCTCAGATGAAAAGCCTCCAAACACTACTGAATGTGGTGCTCCGATTCTTGCACAAGCAAGCATCGCAATTGCGGCTTCAGGAACCATAGGCATATACAAAGCGACAAGATCTCCTTTCTCAATACCAATAGATTTGAGTGCATTGGCTGCTTTGCAGACTTCTTTGTGTAATTGTTTGTAAGTATATTTTCTTTGATCACCTGGCTCTCCTTCCCAAATCAACGCAATTTTGTCAGCTGATTGAGTATTTAAGTGGCGATCTAAACAATTAAAAGAAATATTTATTTTACCTCCATCAAACCATTTAGCGAATGGTGGATTGGACCAATCCAGTACCTTATCAAAAGATTTAAACCAATTTAATTCTTCTCTAGCTGCATCACCCCAAAATTTATTTGGATCTGATTTAGCCATCTGCGACATTTCCAAGTACTTAGAAAAAGATGAGATTCTACTTTTACTGGAAAAGTCTTCAGAGGGAGGAAAAACTCTCTGCTCCTGAAGAACAGACTCAATAGAGTTAGAATTGTCTGAATTCATGAAAGATAAAAACAACTTTTCATTTATTGCATTCAAGCTATTTCTGAGCAAAAGGCTTGAATAGTGAGACTCTTATTTAAAACAAATTCACAATGAAGAAAAATTGGGATTTCCCTAAAGCATTTTTATTTGATCTAGATGGAGTTTTAATTAATTCAGAACCCTTACATGGTCAGGCATGGAAAGAAACAGCCTCGTTTTTTGATCTAAATCTAACTCAAAGCCAACTAAAGCTCTTAAGAGGCAGAAGAAGAATTGATTGTGCAAATGAACTAGTTAAAATGATTTCTATGGATGTTAGAACAGAAGAATTACTAGCTTTACATAAACCCATCTCAAGAAAGCTTATTCTCACCGCACAAGCAATGCCAGGAGGTGAGAGTTTGGTCAAAAGATGTCATAAAGAAAATATTCCGATGGCGTTAGTAACAAGTAGCAGCCATGAATCTGTCGAGATAAAAACAGCGCCTCATAAATGGATGAATTTATTTTCTATTAGAGTTCTTGGCGATGACAAACTACTAAAAAAAGGGAAACCTGCCCCAGATCCATACCTTTTAGCTGCTAAAAAATTAAATATTGCGCCTAAAGAATGCTGGGCTGTCGAAGATTCCATTTCTGGAGTATCTTCAGCACTTGCGGCTGGATGTTTTGTTTTCTTTTTAAAAGAAAACAGTGATGCACAACCGAAAAAAGAATTTTTCGAACAAAGCAAAAACTTAAACGAAATAAATCATTTAAAAGAAATTGAGAAAATATTGAGTGATTACTAAATTAATAGAGCCTGCTAATAACGAATTCAGGCAATTCAAGCAATGCTTTTTTTGATGGTGAATCTGGTAACCAAGAAATTGAATCTTTAGACTCAGAAGCGAATTTCTCTGCTAATTCTCTTGATTTCTTTATTGCATTTGAATCCCTTACTAGAGACAGAGCCTTATCAAGATCATCTTTTTTTAGGAATTTCCCATTAATAAGTTCGCTAAGAGTTGGATTCTCGTCCAAAGCATAGAAAACAGGTGCCGTAAGGTAACCACTCTGAAGATCGCTGGCCGCAGGTTTTCCTAATTGTTCATCATTACCAGTAAAATCGAGAATATCGTCTACGACTTGAAACGCTAATCCTAATTGTCTTCCAAAAAAATAAAGTGAATTTAAACTCTCTTGATCTACATCAGATAAAACACCAATAGCCTTTGAGCTATTAGCGATAAGTGAAGCTGTTTTACAATAACTTTTTTCTAAATAACTCTCAAATGATTGACTAGAATCAAATCTATTTAAACCCTGTTTTATTTCACCTTCAGCCAAGTCCATAATTACCCTGCTTAATAATTTAACGACATCTAAATTCTCAAGATTTGCTAGATGCCAACTCGCTTGTGCAAATAGAAAATCCCCTGCAAGTACAGCTATCCTGGGATCAAATCGACTATGTACAGTTTCAACACCTCTTCGAGTATCTGCTTCATCAACAACATCATCATGAACAAGAGAGGCGGTATGAATCATCTCCGTAATTTGGGCCAATTTTCGATGCTTCAAAGGAAGATCCTTTTCAGAGGTCAATGCTCTTGAAAGCAATAGGACTATTCCAGGCCTTAAACGTTTTCCACCAGCACTAAAAAGGTGTTCTGCAGCCGCCTGCAAGATAGGGTGTCCAGCACCTATAAGGCTGCGAAGATCTAAAAGCAATGCTTCTAGATCAAGTTCTACAGGTTGAAGAATTTCCGTGACTGTGGCCATAAAACCGCTCTACCTTTTGATATTAAGAGACACAACCCTTCTTCTGCAGCGAAACGAGATTAACTTCAGGAAACACGTTTAACCAATGCTTGGCCTTAAAAGGAAACTGTTTAAGATTGGAGGTTACATAAAACTTTGAATCAACTAAAAATTTTTTTTCTGAAAAATCGCTTATTTTTGAATCCATAAACAACCTTAATTTTAAAGAAAGAGCCTCAGCAGGGTCTATTAATTTAACACTAGACGGTAGTATTTCTGTGAGTAAAGGCGTTATGAGAGGATAATGACTACAGCCAAGAATTAAAGAATCAATTTTTTGATTTAAAAGAGGTTTTAAATATTTAATTGCAATATCAATAAGCTCATCTGAATTGATTTTATCCATTTCAATCATCGGAACAAATTCCGGACATGATTGTTCTATTACTAAAGTTTTTGGCTTGAACTTTAAAATCGCATTTGTATAAGCCTTGGTTTTAACTGTGGAGGGAGTAGCAAGAACACCCACCTTTGATTCATCGATTGTTGAGGCTGCAGAACCAATCAAGTCAAAAACAGGAACATCTAAATTTTTCTTTATAACGTCCAACGCTATTGCATTTGTTGTGTTACAAGCAACCAAAAAAGCATCGATATTTTGATGCCTAAACCAATATGATATTTCTTCAGCAATTAGTTTGATTTCATTGGTTGTCTTTAATCCATAGGGAAGTCTCGCCGTATCAGCCAGATATATAAATGAAGTATTGGGACATAATTCAATAACCTTTTTTAAAACTGTGAAGCCTCCAACACCACTATCAAACATTCCAAGACGCATACCTAATTAGAAACGCTGAGATAATTCAGTATTCCTTTCGCAATAGCAAAAGACATTTTATCTCTGTAAGCTTTTTGTCGTAATAAATCTGCATCAAACATACCAGTAACAAATCCAATCTCTACCAAAGCTGCAGGCATGGAAGTTTTTCTAATCACATAAAAGCGAGATCTACGAACCCCCCTATCAGGGCTTTGCGGAGAAAAGATTAAAATCTGTTTTTGAATATTTTTTGCTAAAGAATAGCCTTTATAACCAGAGTAATAATAAGTCTCTAAACCATTTACATCTTTTCGCTTCCCTCTTGTTGCATTTGCATGAATACTTACAAAAGCATTAGCTTGTGAATTATTAGCTTTAGTAACTCTTGGTTGCAAGTCTAATGTTCTCTCAAAGTTCCTAGTGAGTATTGTTTCAACACCTTTATTTGTTAGAAATGATGAAACACTCTTTGAGACCTCTAAAACAATATCAGTTTCTCTTAACCCATTTATTCCAACCGCACCAGGGTCTGAACCCCCATGGCCAGGATCTATAACTACTTTATACTTTCCATATGGGACATTAGGCAAGGTAGAAATATCTAAATCTTGAATCTTTATTTTTTCATAAGTTCTTTTTATTGAGTTTCTTAAGATATTACCTTCTTCAATAGAACGAAAAGAATTACTTTCTAAACCAACGAATTTCAATTCCCAATTGTTTGGAGAAGTACCAATTAATCTTAATTTTGAGTGTTCTAATTCAACTGAGGGTAAAAACTCTATAACAAGCCTTGTTTTACCCTTGGAAGGTTTACCTAGTCTAATTTCCTTAACTGATCCATTCCCTTTAATAGTTCTAGGTCTACTTAATTCTCCAGGAAAATCAATCCATACCCTTTCACCTTTATTTATAGTTGATGACTGATAAAAAGCATCTAATTTAGTCCCAGAAGAAGTTCTTAATTTAAGGCTACCGTTACTTGTCAAAGCCCAAGCTGCAAGCGCACTAGCAGATTTGAGCGGCAAAGTAATAAACAGGTTGGAACAAAAAATAAATCCAGTAAACAATGCTAATTTTGACTTTAAAGATTGATCTTTAAACATCAAATGAAAAGCTGTGTTTTTCTATGTTTAAGGCTGGGCATTTGCCCTCTAATTCTCTCAACTCTTTCTTTATCAGCAGGAGCTATCGCTGCTCCTTGAACCACCCCTGCATCTGCCAGGACCGTGCCCCATGGATCAATAACCATCGCATGTCCATGACTTTGTCTTCTGCCATAATGGCGACCAGTTTGGGCTGGTGCAACAACATAAGCTGTATTTTCAATAGCTCTTGCTTGAAGTAAAACTTGCCAGTGATCTTTACCAGTAAAAGCAGTGAAAGCGGCGGGAATCATTAATAAATCTGCACCCTTATTTACCAAATCTCGATAAAGCTCAGGGAATCTTACGTCATAACAAATTGAGAGTCCGATTTTGCAAAGACCTGGCACATCAACAACAGGTGGCGATTCACTTCCAGACACAATTGTTTCAGATTCTCTATAAGTGTTACCTTCAGGTAGATCAACGTCGAATAAGTGAATCTTGTCATATCTAGCCAAAGATTGACCATCCTTTCCAAACAATTCGGCTCTATTTAAAGTTCTTTCTCCATCACCAGCGGGGACAGGAAAACCACCTCCAAGCAAAACGACTTGATATCTTCTTGCCATTGTGACTAAAAAGCTATTGCATTTTTCGTAAATTGATGATGCAATTTTTAGTTTTTTTTGATCCTCACCCAAAAAAGCAAAGTTTTCAGGAAGCCCAACAAGATCAGCCCCACGCCTTGACGCTAACTCAATTTGTTCTTCTGCCGCATTGAGATTTGCATCTATATCTGAGGTACTTGTTAGCTGTAAGGCCGCAGCCAAAAAATCTGACACTGAGTTAAAAAAGAAAAATAATTTGAAAGTTAGCTTGAGCGAAGTACGCCCATCTCAGTCTGTTTTGGAATAACAGAAAGATTGTCCAAAGAGGCGCAACAAGCGAAATCATCATCATGATTGCCTATTCCTGCAAGTCTTTGTCCATGACTTGCAATACGTAAACATCCTTCAACATCATTCTCCCAAGTTTTCCACAATGCGATAGAGGCCATCAGCTCATCATTTAATACTTGAACGGACTCTAATTGATCCATTAAAAGAGAGGATAAAGCTCCAGCGGCCAAAGAATCTTCAAGAGAGTAAGAGCCTTCCCAACCACTCCCTACAATCCAAACTTCATTTGGGTTATCACTTTTCAATCTTTCAGCAATAGCTTTTCTGTTCGGAAGTGCCATTGTGTATAAACTTTTGGATTCCCTAACACGATGGAGTGATCTTGTTCCATTAGTAGTACTCATGAAAACTCTTTTGCCTCTTACATTTTCGGTTGAAACTCCCAATGGAGAATTTCCTAAGTCAAACCCATCTAATTTTTTTCCTCCTCTCTCCCCTACAAGAATTTTATCCTTTTCAGAGAAAGACTTTGCTTCATTCTTAAGTTCATCAACATCTGCAAACACCTGTACTGAATCAGCACCATTTTCAAGAGCCCAAGCAATTGTTGTTGTAGCTCTAAGAACATCAATTACGACTGAAGATTCAGGAATAATCCCGCTTGGCACATCTGCTGCTACAGAATAATAAGAAAGTTTCATTTCCACAAACGCTGATAACTTGCGTCACAGTAACTAGATAATTAGGTTAATCGTGCAGACCTTCATGAAATTCTTTCGTCAAGAACCTCTTACACGTGACATTAGAGATTTTCTCTCTCTTTTGGAAAACAAAGGTCAACTAAAGAGAATAAGTGGTGAGGTTGATAGTGATTTAGAAATTGCAGCAATAAGTGACCGAGTTCTGGGGATGGGAGGACCTGCTCTACTTTTTGAAAACGTAAAAGGTTCATCAATGCCTGTTGCTGTCAATCTACTTGGAACAATGGAACGTGTTGTATGGAGTATGGGACTAGAGAAGCAAGAAGAATTGGAAGATTTAGGAAAAAAACTAGCACTTCTTCAGCAACCGAAACCCCCAAAAGGATTTAAAGCAACTAAAGCTTTTGCCTCAGTTGCTTGGGACCTACTTAAAGCTCGTCCTGACATTGATCTCTTGCCACCATGTCATCAAAAAGTAATAAGTGAAAAAGATTTAGATCTAAATTATTTACCACTTTTACGACCATGGCCTGAGGATGCAGGAGGTGCTATCACTTTAGGCCTGGTAATAACAAAAGATCCTGAAACAGGCGTCCCAAATGTTGGCGTTTACCGGCTCCAAAGACAATCTGCTAAAAGCATGACAGTCCATTGGTTAAGTGTTAGAGGAGGAGCCAGGCATCTTCGCAAAGCTGCTGCCATGAATAAGAAACTAGAAGTTGCCGTTGCTATAGGAGTTCATCCACTTCTTGTTATGGCTGCAGCTACTCCTATTCCAGTACAGCTCAGTGAATGGCTTTTTGCAGGTCTATATGCAGGGGAAGGCGTTCGATTAACAAAATGCAAAACCATCGATCTTCAGGTACCAAGTCACAGTGAAATAGTTTTGGAAGGATCAATATCTCCCGGAGAAGAAATGATAGATGGTCCTTTTGGAGACCATATGGGGTTCTATGGAGGAGCTGAGTCCTCACCTTTGATAAGATTCCACTGCATGACCCAAAGAAAAGAACCAATATTTTTAACAACGTTCAGTGGTAGGCCTCCAAAAGAGGAGGCGATGCTAGCAATAGCTTTGAATAGAATTTATACACCAATACTTAAACAACAAATCCCTGAAATTTTTGATTTCTTCCTTCCAATGGAAGCATTGAGTTACAAATTAGCAGTCATCTCAATTGACAAGGCTTATCCAGGACAAGCTAAAAGAGCTGCAATGGCTTTTTGGAGTGCTTTACCCCAATTCACCTATACAAAATTTGTCGTTGTTGTCGATTCGACCATTAACGTAAGAGACCCTAGACAAGTGGTTTGGGTATTATCCAGTCAGGTTGATCCTCAAAGAGATTTATTTGTACTAGAAAATACCCCTTTTGATTCCCTTGACTTTGCAAGTGAACATATAGGCTTAGGAGGAAGATTAGCTATTGATGCAACAACAAAGATTGGTCCAGAAAAAAATCATGAATGGGGTAAACCATTAACAAGGCCAAAAGAACTTGAAGACAAAGTTGATGAAAGATGGGCGGAATTAGGATTATCAGAGCTAGAAAACATCCAACCAAGTCCAGAATTGTTTGGTTACGTTATCGATGAACTAATGCGTCAAAAACAAATAAACAATTCATAAATAAGAAATAAAGCATATCGATAAATAAAATAAAGAGAATTCATTGTTTTGTAATTGAAAGTTCCCACTAAAGATCGTTCTTTAAGAAACCTTCAAAAAGGAGGGGAACTCTTTGGGAAAGTTAAAGTACCTGGAGACAAATCCATATCACATCGTTCTCTATTATTCGGTTCTATTGCCAAAGGGAAAACGATCATTGAGGGGCTTTTACCTGCTGAAGACCCCCTAAGCACTGCTGAATGCTTGAGGTCAATGGGTGTAAAGATTAGTCCAATTAAAAAAGGAGAAATTGTTGAAGTCAATGGCGTTGGATTAAATGGTCTTCAAGAACCTCAAGATATTTTGAATTGTGGAAATTCAGGGACAACTATGAGATTAATAATGGGATTATTAGCTGGTCAAAAAAATCGTCATTTCATACTTACAGGAGATAAATCACTTCGAAATAGGCCAATGAAAAGAGTAGGACAACCATTAAAAATGATGGGGGCCAAAATTTCTGGAAGATGTGACGGGGACCTCGCTCCTCTATCGATTATTGGGAGTAAATTAAGGGGTGCCATAGTTGGCACTCCAGTGGCAAGTGCGCAGATAAAATCTGCAATCCTCCTCGCTGCTCTTAATGCAGAAGGTTCAACTACTGTTATTGAGCCAGCAAGATCAAGAGATCATAGTGAGAGAATGTTAAAAGCCTTTGGAGCCAATCTAGAGATAGGTGGTGAAATGGGTAGGCATATAACTGTTTCCCCAGGGAAAGATCTAAAAGGTCAATCAATTATTGTTCCCGGTGATATTAGTTCCGCTGCATTTTGGCTAGTTGCTGGTAGTATTATCCCAGGATCAGAACTAATCATTGAAAATGTTGGTCTAAATCCAACAAGAACTGGAATACTTGACGTTTTAGAGGCAATGGAAGCAAATATCAACATAATAAACAAAAGGGATGTAGCCGGCGAACCAGTTGGAGACATTAAAGTTTACTACAAAGAAAACTTGAAGCCCTTTAAAATTGATGATGAGATAATGCCTCGGCTAGTAGACGAGGTACCCATATTGTCGGTTGCAGCATGTTTTTGTAACGGTATCAGCCATATAAAAGGAGCAAGTGAATTAAGAGTCAAAGAAACTGATCGTTTAGATGTGATGGCCAGGCAATTAAAAAGAATGGGAGCCAAGCTAGAGGAACATCCAGATGGTCTAACTATCCATGGAGGAAATACTTTAGAAGGATGCGAGCTTGATAGCGAAGATGATCACCGTATAGCAATGAGTTTAGCTATAGCATCAATAATGGCTAGTTCTAATTCGACATTAAGACGTGGCGAAGCAGCAGCAATCTCATATCCAGATTTTTGGGATGATCTAAAAAGACTTCAACAAAAAAATTAGCTCTTCTTAAAATTGGATGATTACAGAATACAAACGACAAAAGATGGGAGTTTAAGTCTTTACAGCTTGAGCTATGAAGAAGGATTTCATGATAAGGACGGAGCACTTAGAGAATCAATTAGAAAATATCTCTTGCCAGCTCAATTAGAACAATTTTCTACTACTGAAAAAATAGTCGTTTTAGATGTTTGCATAGGATTGGGGTATAACACAGGATGTATTCTCGAGAAGTTATTTCAAAGCAATACAAAAATTGAATGGCATGGTCTTGAGATTGATCAAAGGCCTCTAAATCTTGCTCTCAATCAAAAAATATTTCAGAAAATTTGGTCTCCAAAACTATTACATTTTTTTAATTGCATAAACAAATCAGGGGAATGGACTGACGGTTTTAATGAAGGAAATATTCACTGGGGAGATGCAAGACAAAAGATTTATGAATTAAAAGATTCTCTAAAGTTTGATTTAATTCTTCTTGATCCTTTTTCCCCACAAAAGTGTCCCGAGCTATGGAGTGAGGAATTTATTTCTGTATTAACCGAAAAGCTATCTATCAAAGGCCGCTTGATTACATATTCAACTGCTTCCTCCATTAGAGCAAGTTTTAAAAGAGCTGGCTTAAAGATCTATTCAATAGTTCCCTTAACCGATAATCAAAACAAATGGAGTTCAGGCACAGTTGCGATGAGAAAGGAATTAGAAGAACATTTTATTTCAGAAAATTGTCAGTTTAAAGAATTAAGCACCAGAGAAATAGAACACCTTGCTACGCGTTCATCAATTCCTTACAGAGATCCAACGGGGAGAGGAAGCTCTAAAGAAATTATTTCAACAAGAGAAATTGAGCAATCTAAAAGTCAATTAATAAACACTTCATCATGGAGAAAACGATGGAATACTGCGCAATAGCTATAAAGCAATTAGATTTCATCAAAAAAGTACTCTAATGCTTGCCATCGCAATTTTAGCGGCTGGAAAAGGTACGCGAATGAAAAGTAGTCTGCCTAAAGTTCTTCACCCATTAGCAGGAAAATCACTTATTGATAGAGTTTTGTCTTCTACCGAGGGGCTCAAGCCAAGCCGTAAGTTAATAGTTGTAGGACATCAAGCTAACTTAGTAGAGGACTCTCTGAAAAATCATCAAAACTTAGATTTTGTTCTTCAGAAACCTCAAAATGGAACAGGGCATGCGATCCAGCAATTAATTCCTAAATTACAAGGATTTAATGGAGAGCTTTTAGTATTAAATGGCGATGTTCCACTGCTAAAGGAGAAAACTCTAAGTTCACTCTTAAAATATCACAAAGAATCCAACGCAAGTGTAACTTTTTTATCTTCAAGTTTAGAAGCACCAACAGGATATGGGCGAGTATTCACAAATGAGTCGGGACTAGTAAAAAACATCGTCGAAGAGAAAGATTGCACTAATGAACAGCGAAAAAATAAATTAATAAATGCGGGTATATATTGTTTTGATTGGCAACAATTATCAGATGTTTTAAATTTACTATCTAACCAAAATAGTCAAAATGAAATTTACCTAACAGATACTATAAGTTTACTTAAAAAGGCATTACATTTTGAGGTAGATAATCCATTTGAAATTAAGGGCATTAATAATAGGCTTCAACTATCTGAATGCGAACATTACATCCAAGAAAAGCTTAAATCCTTATGGATGAGCAAGGGAGTTTCATTTATTGATCCTATTAGTTGTTCGCTTAGTGAGGATTCAAGCTTTGGCACAGATGTAATTATTGAGCCACAAACTCATCTTCGTGGCAAATGCAATATTGGCAATGGATGTCATTTAGGACCAGGCAGTGTCATAACAAATTCAACACTTGCGGAGAATGTATTAGCCATTCATTCATTCATCAATGAAGCAGAGGTTGGGAGTAACACCTCAATTGGACCATTCGCTCACATAAGGCCGGAATCAAATATAAGTAAAAATTCGAAGATAGGAAACTTTGTAGAAATAAAAAAAAGTATTATTGATGAAGGAACAAAAATCAATCATTTAAGCTATATAGGTGATTCAACACTTGGGAAGAATATTAATATTGGAGCAGGGACTATTACTGCTAATTTTGACGGAAGAAACAAACATAGAACAATTATTGATGATTATTCAAAAACCGGTGCAAATTCAGTCCTGGTTGCACCTATCAAGATTGGATCACATGTAACCATTGGTGCAGGCTCAACAATAAGTAAAGATATTCCTGATAAAAGTTTAGTAGTTGAAAGATCAAAAGCAATTATTAGAACTAAGACTAATGAACGATAACAGCGAAATTATTGATGTAAATAAGGTAATACTTTTTCCAATTCCAACTTACGACTACCTTTAATTAAAATATTATCTCCTGGTGAAAGCCATGATAATAGTGATATAGCAGCATCTCTTGGTGTCCTTACTACATCATGATTTGGTAATTCTTCAATTGTCTTCTTTATGATATTAAATTCATTTCCACAAGAGACAAAAACAATTCCAGTAAGACCTAATTCAACGGCTCTTTTAAGAACTTTCTGATGAAGTGAAATACTCTCAGAGCCCAGTTCAAGCATCGTACCTAAAACTGCAAAATGTCTACCAGGCTTGGTTACCAATAACTCTAAAGATGCAATAACAGATTCGGGAGATGCATTATAAGTCTCATCTAGAACTAAATACTGTCCACAATCAACCAATCTATTTCTTCCCATTGGCATATCTATTTTTAATTGATCAAGATTCTTTATTGAAAGTCCTAATTCTTTTGCGACGGTCAATGCCATAAGAAAATTCATAGCATTATGTCTTCCTTCAAGGGGCAATTTAAATTTACTTCCCTCAAAAAACATGAAATTATTTTGCATGTCAATTTGAGCAATATAATCTGCTTCAATACCTTGAGAAGCAAAATGCTGATCATTCAAACCTAAGCAATTCAACGAAAAGCCCTCTATTGCAACTCTTATAATACGTCCAGACCATTTTTTTGATAAAGCTTTTTCTAAAATATTATCACCAAAAGGAATAATCACAACACCATCACATCGTAGATTTGAAGTGATTTCCGACTTAGCTTTTGCGATATTTTCTCTACTACCAAGAATGCCAATATGAGCTTGTCCTACATTTGTAATCACAGCAATATCAGGTTCAGCAACTCGAGAGAGACGTTCAATTTGACCAAAGCCACGCATGCCCATTTCAAGAACAAATACAGCATCTTTTTCCGAGCCTCTAAGCAGAGTTTTCGGAACACCGACATCATTATTTTCATTTCCTCTACTTGAAACAATTTCACCAAGAGGAGATAGTATTGACCGAATCAATTCTCTTGTAGTTGTTTTACCAACAGAGCCAGTAACAGCAACGACAGGAAGATTTAAATTTCTCCGATGAAGTAATGCGATCTGTTGATAGGCGTACAAAGTATCTGAAACCAGCCAGTGAGGTAGATCAGTTGGTACCAAACCATTAAAATGGTGAGAAACTATTGCTGCCTGTATACCAATATCAAAAGCCATATCTAAATAATCATGACCATCAAATGTATTACCTACCAAAGGGACAAAGAAATCACCCGTTTCAATTGTCCTCGAATCAGTAGATATACGACCAACAGGTAAATCAAAGTCTATTTCCTTTTGACTAACTGGCTTCCCCCATAGTTGAATTAAATCCTTAAAAGTAATATTCATAAAAACATTTGAACAGAAGCAAAATAATCTAAATACCCAGAAATCCTATACTTTTATTTTTTCCCTTTCCTTGAAGGATCTGCTTCTTGGCCGTAAGAAAACTTTTCAACCTCTGCGGCATCAGGAGAAGGCTCCTTAATTCCACAAACATCTTTATACATTAATTCATATTCCTTCGCGGATCTATCCCAACTATATTTATTTGACATTGCTCTTACTTGTAACTCCTTCCAACTTTTTTGATGTCTATACGCTTCCCAAGAACGAACTAATGCTGTATAAAAGTCTATTGGTTCATATCTATCAAAGCAAAATCCAGAACCTGTTTCATTCATCGGGTTATATGGCTCTACTGTATCAACCAAGCCACCTACTTTTCTAACGATCGGAATAGCGCCATAACGCATAGCCAATAGCTGACTAATTCCACATGGCTCAAAACGACTAGGCATTAGGAATGCATCAGCGCCTCCATAAATGAGCCTAGATAACGCATCATCGTAAGTAAGAAAAACAGAAAACCGACCAGGATACTCAATAGCAAGTTGCCATAAAGATGATTCTAAATAGCGATCTCCTGTACCAAGGACAACAACCTGAGAGTCTGTATAAGAGAGAAGCCTATTAGCTACTTGTAGCAAAAGGTCGATACCTTTTTGATCAACAAGCCTACCAACCATTCCCATTAGATATTTATCTGGATTCACTTCAAGTCCCATTCTTTCTTGAAGGACTCTTTTATTAATTGCTCTACCAGAAATATTATCTACACTAAATTTAGCTGGCAATGAATTATCCGTTGCTGGATTCCACTCATCTAGATCAACTCCATTTAATATTCCACGTAATTTTCCAGAAATATAATTTAAAAGTCCTTCTAATTTTTCTCCATATTCAGATGTTCGAATTTCTCTCGAATAAGTTGGAGATACTGCATTTACTCTATCGGCATACAACATTGCTGATGCCATGGTGTGATCTCCATGCATATACCATGGGCACCAAGTTATTTGATCAAGTTTCCATCTCCATGGCCCTTGATATTTGAGATTATGAATAGTAAATACCGTGCTGATTTCTGGGTCTTGATGCATCCAAACTGGGATCATTCCAGTATGCCAATCATGGCAATGAAGGACTTGTGGTTTCCATGAGTTCCATGCAAATTCAGAAACTGAACTAGCAAAAAAAGTAAATCTCCAATCTTCATCTTCTCCTCCGTAAATACGCTCAGAGTCAAAACATGGATGTCCAACTAAGTAAATTGGCAACCCATTAGAAGGATGCCTTGTTTCAAAAACAGCGAAGTCAACACCCATAGTATTGCCCCGAAAGATAGGTTCAGTAGCAATATCCATCAAGGTCCATAGTTTTCCATAACCTGGAATTATTAATCGAACGTCGTGTCCAAGTTTTTTAAGCGCAGGAGGTAATGAACCAACAACATCACCCATACCTCCAACCTTTATCATTGGGGCGCATTCAGCAGCAGCAAAAAGTATTCGCATTTAATTCATGAAAAAGAAAGATTTATTTTTTGGAGAAACCAAATAAAATCATGGAAGCCATTTTGATTCGGAGAAATCAGGATCCCTTTTCTCCATGAAAGCATTTCTTCCCTCCTTTGACTCATCAGTCGTATAAAAAAGATGTGTTGCCTGTCCAGCAAGCTCTTGAATACCTGCTAATCCATCAGTATCCGCATTAAAAGAAAGTTTCAAACACTTTATAGCGGTTGGACTGTTTTGAAGTATTTCTCTAGCCCATTTAACCCCTTCTGACTCAAGCAAATTAATTGGTGAGATGGCATTTATCAACCCCATCTCTAATGCTTCCTTCGCTCCATATTTCCTGCATAGAAACCATATTTCTCTGGCCTTCTTTTGACCTACGACCCTTGCTAAATAGCTTGAACCAAACCCTGCGTCAAAGCTCCCAACCTTAGGTCCTGTTTGACCGAAAATTGCATTATCTGCAGCCAAGCTCAAATCACAAATTAAATGTAGAACATGTCCGCCTCCTATTGCAAAACCAGGAACAAGTGCAATAACTACTTTAGGGAGGCTCCTAATTATACGTTGCAAATCAAGAACATTTAAACGAGGGATTCCATCATCACCAAGGTATCCTCCACTTCCACGTATGGCCTGATCTCCACCAGAACAAAAAGCGAACTTCCCATCTTTAGAAGGTCCTACCCCTGTAAATAAAACCACTCCAATTTTGGGATCTTCTCTTATCCTGATAAATGCATCACAAAGTTCTGAAATTGTTTGAGGACGAAAAGCATTTCTTTTCTCAGGACGATTTATCGCAACACGAGCAATTCCTTCGGGACTAATGTCAAGCAGAATATCTTTATATGCACCAACGGCAACCCATGAGGTAATAATTTCACCCGGGAGAACTCTTCTAGAGATATCTTGAGAAATGGAAGGTTTTAAAATCATTGATTAAATTAGTCAAAACTTGATAAATTCTCAGATAATGTTCTTTTCAAGTCTTCACGTAAACTTACTCTCAATTTATGATCTTCAACGGAGTTAGTACAAACTCTTATTAATACATTTGTTGACAACGAAAAACTCCATTCAATTGCTTGTTCTAAATCATCCAAGCAAGCAACTTGCTTATATTTCAATCCATAGGCTTTAGCAAGTGTAAGGTGGCAAACTTGCTGAGGCATAAGAAAAATTTCTTTAAAATCTCCTTCTTGAATTGTATCTATATTTAATTGATTAAATATACCTCCTCCTCCATTATCAATCATGATTACAATTAAACTAATATTTTTATCCTTTGAAAATAGCCATCCATTTGTATCATGAAGAAGTGCCAAGTCACCAGTTACTAATATCATTCTTCCCATAATTATTGATAATCCCATTCCCATTGAGAGTGTCCCGTCAATTCCTGATGCCCCTCTAAAGCCAAAGCACCTTCTTATAAAAGCTCCCTCTCCCGAATAACTTAACCAATCTCTTATGGGACTACTTGAAGCAAGCATCACAGGGATGGAAGTTGGCAACAAACGAGGAAGCAATCTAGCTAAAGCAGGTTCAGTAATTAACCCATTTCCTAACAACCTTTTATCAAGCCAATCATCTGTGAACAGATCATATTTTATAAGCTTTTTAGTCAACTTTTGACTAAAAATTTCTTTATCTATTTCTGGTTTTGTGGGAATCCCCTCAAGCAACTTGTTAACCCAATAAGAAAACCCTTCACTAAATTGAGTTGAGCTACCTATTGGATCAAGATTTCGACAATCTCCCTCAGTAATAAGTAATTGAACTTTTCCAGGTTTTTTAAGCCAAGTTTGTAATTCTCTACTTGGTGGGATTGGACCCAAACGTAAAACTTGAATCTCTTTGATTTTTTCAAATAACCCTGTTGAGAAAAAAAGATCCCAGTGATTTATTAAACCTTCTTGATCATTTTCAACCCCAGAAAGTGGATCAGCAAGAATTGGCCATCCAGTTAATTTTTGCCATTTCTTTAATGCGTCCCTAAAAGAAAGAAGTTGTTTTGCTTTTCCTCTCCATGGGCCAATAATAATTATTCCTATAGAGAATGGATCTAATTTTGGTAGTTTTAAAGATGGAAAAACTTCAACATCCTCTATCTCACTTGCAGTAATTTTATCCTTTAAAAATCCTTCAAACGTCCATCCATCAAGAACTTTTTTCTGGTCAATTTCGCAAGGATGCAAAGGCTCTTCATAAGCAAGGTTAATATGAACTGGGCCAGGCTTATTAGTAGACATTTCGAATGATTTTTCTACTAAAAATTTCAGTCTTTCCTTAGAAATTAAATGAATTCCTTCTTTTGGAGATTCATCAAAATATCTACAAACAGACCTAAGAAAATCCTGCTGATTAACTGCTTGATTCGCTCCACATTCTTTTAATCGCAGAGGTCTATCTGCAGTCAAAAACAAAAGAGGGTGGCATGATCTATCTGCTTCAACAGCAGCAGGCAAAAGATTTGCAACAGCACTTCCAGAAGTTGTAATAACAGCACTTACTTGTCCACTTGCAGCACTTATCCCCAAAGCAAGGAATGCAGCTGACCTTTCATCAATTGATGTTATGAGAGTTAATTCTTTTCTTTTATTTAGACTTGCTGCTGCCAAGGCAAGAGAGCCTGATCTACTACCTGGGCAAAGGACAAAATATTTCACCCCCTTTGCTACTAGAGTTTTAAGGAGCTCTAAACTAATAAAAAAATTGTAACGTGCTAATGAAATTGCCAAAAGAACAACTATTTCGAGTTTTGTAAAAAACTTTGCAAAGAGAAACTAAAACAAAAAAAATTCATGGCATCCACAGGATCAAAAAAGAATCAAAACCAAAATAGTTGGAAAGGATTATTAGTTTGGATACTAATTGCGCTTTTACTAAGATGGCAAGCAGTTGAACCTAGATGGATTCCCTCTGGGTCAATGATTCCAACCTTGCAAATTCAAGACCGAATATTGATAGAAAAAATAACCCCAAGAATTAATCAAGGACTAAATAAACATCTAAATTTAAATACGATTGTTATTTTTAAACCTCCAAAAATTCTTACAGAGGCGGGCTACAGTGATGGTTCAGCTCTAATAAAAAGAGTCGTTGGATTACCAGGGGACAAAATAGAAGTTACAAATGGGAAACTATATAGGAATGAAAAGGAAATCAATGAACCATGGATTCAAGAACCTATCCGATATGAAATGGAGGCGATGAAAGTACCTGAGAATTCACTTTGGGTGTTAGGAGACAACCGAAATAACAGCTTAGACTCTCACGTATGGGGGGCTCTCCCAGAAAAAAATCTTATAGGAACTGCGCTTGCAAGGTACTGGCCATTAAAAAAAATAGGACCTATTCGGTTCCCATAACCTAAATTAAATTTTATTGGAGTACATTTTGCGATAATGTGGAGACAAATGGAAAAAGCTGGATGTTTAATCCTGAATTTTTAGCAACAGACAATAATGAAGGTCATGATGCAAACGCTCTAATTCAGTATTTACAAGACCAACCTGCAGACGTTCTTCAAAGAGTTGCAAAATCTGCCAGTCCAGAAATCCAAGAAATAATTCGACACAACGTTCAAGGTTTATTAGGAATGCTTCCAGGAGAGCAATTTGAGGTAAAAGTAACTTCTAGCAAGGATAATTTGGCAAGTTTATTAGCCTCTGCAATGATGACAGGCTATTTTTTAAGGCAAATGGAGCAAAGAAAACAGCTAGAGGAAACACTTTTGTCTGATGAAGAGATGTCGGTAGACCCAGATAAAATTTAATCACTAAATTTTTTCAGAGGGTCTCTAGGTACTACGCCAATTTTTAATAATTTTTGATCTAACCAACTTAAGAATCCAAAATCACCCTTACTTGTAGCCCAATCTGATTTGTTAATTTTATTTTTTAACGCTGTTACTTCATTTTTTGAAAATCTAACTTTCCCGCTGTAATGAGCAGATATTAACCAAGAAAGACCTTGCAAAGATTCAACTTTATTTAACCAAGTTATTAAAGCTTTTTGTCCTCTAGGAAAAACCAGCCTTTCTATTACAGGAGCAATTTGTATCAGAGGATTGTTTTTTCCAACAAGTTTTTTAGCAGACAACTCCCAGCCTTTCTGCCAAGAAAAAGGATATATGCCGAAATGTGCTCTTTTATTTCTTAAATTTGGTTTAAAAGCGTTTCCAATAATTTCTTTTATTTTTGGTATCTCCAACTTTTCAGGTCTTAAGTAGGAAGCAAAAAGAACCAAACGAAGCCATCCTTTTCTTCTCGCAATTGGCGTATCAATTAGCTCTTCAGACCCCTTCTCTCTTGAATGAAACAATAAAGGCGTAGGATCTAAATCAAAAAGCTCAGGAGGAGTCTCCTCAATACCCACAAGTGCATCAGTAACCAACAAAGATTTTGATGGTTTATGAAAACAAGATATTTCTTGAAATCGTCCTAATCCAATATCAATTGGTCCCAATGGAATCCAATCTAAATAATCACTATGAGGGAATCCATCAGCTAATAAAATATTTGTTCTTTTAGAAGGAATTCCCAACCAATCAAAAGGCAATTGAAATGGGAAACTCCATTGACCTGGGCAAACCCATATTTTTGAATCAGGAAAAGCTCTAGCCAATGCAGGTAGAGCAATTTTATGTTCCAAACCAGAGGCCGTTGGTAAAACAATAGCTTTTACAGGACCAATTTTTTTCACAAGTACGTCGATGTCTCTCAGCAATTCTTCTGTCGGAGGGAGAGGGTTAATTATCATCAATTCATTCTTTACTCTTACAACTAATAACCTCACAGGGACAGCAACATAATAAATTCCCTGAAGTTGTTCAAAACTCCAAATCTGATTTGGAACTAATTCCCTGAATATTGTTCTTTTTCTGCCATAAGGATAGAGCGGTAAAAGTGGCCACCAACTCCATTTCTGTTCAGAAGTTAGGTTACTCATAGTTGTAATAAATTAATCATTTTTTATTAGAGATTGGTTTTTAAATATTCCATATCTTGGAGCGAATAAAAATGCTATTAGAAATATTAATGTTTGAACTAAAACGATAGATCCACCTGTTTCAATATCGGACCAATAACTTATATAGACACCTAGAATACTTGAGAATGAGCTGCTAATAACTGCTAATAAAGTCATTTGATCAAACCTATCAGTTAATAAGTATGCTGTGGCACCAGGGGTAATAAGCATTGCCACTACTAAGATAATACCAACAGTTTGCAAACCAACTACTGCCGATAGAGATAATAAAGTTAATAATAAATAATGAAGTATTCCTGTATTAATTCCTATAGATCTAGCATGCTTAGCATCAAAACAATAAAGCATTAAATCTTTTCTAAATATAATCAAAATAGATATAACAATAAATGAAATTATTAAAGTCTGGTTAACATCTGAACGAGAGATCCCCAGAGGACTTCCAAAAAGTATTTGCATTAAATCAATATTACTTTTTATTTTCGAAACCAATACAAGGCCTAATGCAAAAAAGCCAGTAAAAACAAGTCCTATTACTGTATCTTCTTTAATTCTAGATTTCTGCTTAACAAATCCAATCAAAGCAACTGATCCAACTCCAAAAACAAAAGCACCTAAGGAAAAAGGGAGCCCTAATGCATAAGCAACAACCACCCCTGGCATAACCGCATGGGAAACTGCGTCACCCATTAATGCCCAACCTTTTAAGGTCATATAACAAGATAAAAGTCCACAAACACCTCCCACTAATGCGCTAACCATTAAAGCTCTTCTCATGAAGTCATGAGTTAATGGATCCAACAGCCAATCAATTGGCGTAATGGAAATTAGAAATTCACTCATTTACAAAATCTTTACTTGAAGTCGGCCCCGATAAAGGATTTGGTGGAATTCCTCCAAATGTTTTATTTAAATTTTCCGAAGTAAAAACTTCCGAGGTTTCACCATAAGCAAGAACAGTCTTATTGATAAGAACAACAAAATCACAAAAATCTCTCACATGATTCAAATCATGAGTAGATATCAAAATAGTGTGTCCTTCTTGTCGAAACTGAAGAAATAGCTCAGCCATAAGCTTTTCGGTTGGCACATCAACTCCCGAAAAAGGCTCGTCTAAAAGAAGTACTGATGCCCGCTGAGCAATTGCTCTTGCAAGAAAAGCTCTTTTGCGTTGTCCCCCTGATAAAGATCCTATGGGTCTCTCTCTGAGATCCAAAAGATCAACTCTTTCAAGGGCATGAACAACGGCTCTTCTATCAGATTCTCTTGGTATTCGGAAAATATTCATAGCGCCATATCTGCCCATCATCACAACATCCCAAACGCTCACGGGGAATGAATAATCTATCCCTTCGTTTTGTGGAACATATGCAACCGATTGCTCCTTCTGTGCTTGATTAACCTTTATACCATTGATCCTGATTTTCCCCCTTGAAGGTCTAACAAAACCCATCAGAGCCTTGAAAAAAGTTGATTTTCCTGCACCATTCATCCCCACAAGACCACATATAGATCCAGCCTTTAAATTTAAACTTGCGTCATAGAGAGCAACTGTACCGTTGTAGTCAACACAAACTTGCTCTGCCTCAATACGCATAAAATCTTTCTCATGACTTTTAAAAATTGGGTTCATTATTTTTTCACTTTTGAAATGGATAGGCCCTTAGTAATTAATCGAACATTGTGCCTTAATAAATCTATATAGGTAGGAGCAGGACCATTTAGATCTGAGAGTGAATCAACGTAGAAGGTCCCACCAAAAACAGCTCCGCTTGATTTCGCAACTTCCAATTGTGCTTCTGCACTAACAGTACTTTCGCAAAAGATTGTTGGGACTTCATTTTCTTTGATTTTTTTTATTAGATTCACCATTCTCCTTGGGGTTACTTGACTTTCAGCATTAACTGGCCACAAATATGCCTCTTTCATTCCGTAATCACTGGCCAGATAAGTAAAGGCTCCTTCACATGTCACCAAAAATCTTCTTTCCTTCGGAATAGAGGATAAAGAATCCCTTAGCTCTTTATCAAGTGATTCAAGTTTAGCTTTATAGGTTGAAGCGTTAGATGAATATTCAAGAGCGCCATCAGGATCGATTTCGATAAAAGCATCGACTATTTTATCTACATAATTCATAGCTCTTTTGGGTGACATCCAAGCATGAGGATTTGGCCTGCCTGCATAAGCATCACCATCTATCAATAATGGTTTTATTCCCTCGGTTAATTTCACCTTGGGAATATCACCCGTACTACTCATAAATTTCGAAAACCATGCTTCAAGACCTAAACCATTTTCAATAATCAGTTTTGCTCCTTTAGTTTTTACAATATCACTAGGTGTAAATTGATAACTATGGATTTCTGCTCCTGGTTTCGTTATTGATTCAACTAGAAGTCTATCTCCAGAAACATTCCTAGCAAGATCCGCCAAAATTGTAAAAGTAGTTAAAACGAAAGGCCTTTCATAGCTTGGTACTTTAGTTTTTTTATTGACACATCCAGTCAAAAATAAAATATTTAAAGCAAAGAAAATAGATAAACTAAGTATCTTATTTGTCTTATGAATATACTCAGAAAAAATCTTTTTATTAAACATATATTTGGAATTAGAAAATATTAATGTTTTATCTAAATATAAGTCAAAGATATACCAGAAGAAAAGTTATAAACTTAAACAGATTTAATTTTGTAATTATTAGATTGAGACTGAATCCATTCTTTTGATTGCTTTAAAAAAGCCACCCAATCAACTCTTTCTAGCTCAGCAGCTTTTGACACTAGTTGAGGAGCTTGTTGCTTAATAAGTTCTAAATCAGGTTGAGTTACTCCATTATTGAGAGCCATCCAATCAGCCATCGATCTTCCAACCACTCTGGTTAAATAAGCAGCACTCAAGGCCTGAATTGTTCCAGCAGCCACCCAAGAGGAGCCATCAAGCTTTGCCAAGCTCAACAACGACTGCCCGCTCCATTCGACCACTCCTTGAGCAATTGCAGCCATTGCCAGCTGTCTTGAGACTGCCTCAAGTAATTCTGGCTTCATTTTGGAAGACCATATTTTAGACATTTCTTTGATCATCAAGCCATTAACAACTGCAACTGCAAGCAAATCAGTTGAGGCGACAGGGGAGGCGAAAACGATACCAGCAACTATCCACTGAGACCTTGTTTGAATAACCTTGAATTTTTCTCTTCTTAATTTTTCTAAATCTTTTTGCCAAGAAGCATGCAATCGAGACAAAAGTCTTTGCTTAGTAATGTCTGTATTCTTCTTTGGATTTTCAAGAAGTTTCTTAATTGGAGAAAGAACCGTTGCCATTTCTGTTTGAGATCCATCCCATTTCAATACTCTGTTTGTCCATCTATCAGGTAATTGAGCCTCTAATGCATTTCGCTCATCAGACCAATCAGTAGATTCTTTACTGGCAACCATTAGCCAGGCTGGTTGATCTGTAGGGATATTTTTAATCCACAAAAGATCAGCTGCGCTCATTGGAAGTGCCAAAGAATAAACAATAAAATCTTGTTCTTGGATTAAATCTGGCAAAATCCAATTTCTATCTCTTACTGGAAGAGCTGGTGGAAAAGAAACTTTTATTTGATTTTTTATTCCTAAAACTTTTTCCAATTGCTCTTTATCAGGTAATTTTACGCCTTTTGTTTTCAAGAAACCAATGCTTTGATCTTCGCTTCTATCAATAATTTTTTGCAAGGAATTTATTCTTTCTTTTTTTCTTTCACTTTGCTCTCCATCCTCAAGTAAGTACTCAAAATTCTCTAAAACGTCATGACATCTTCTTACCCATCCATGAACAGTAGAGGGAGCATCAAATGAAACCTTTCCTGGTTTTAAAAAATAAAAAATACAACCAAGTCCTAATAGCAATCCAAGTCCACCCCCAGGAATATGGGCTACATCACTTAAAACCCATTGACCTGTAATAGTTAGCCCAATAAAAAGACTAATTTTCGGAATCGAAAAAGAAGGCAAGGAGAGAGGAGATTTTGTTAATGAATGATTTTCCACGATTTCAATAAATACAGTTTCTTCTTAGCTAACTTTCATTTTAAAGCAAATTTTCCCTTAATAACCGCAAAGAAAGAAGGTTTTACGTTTTTAAGAAGAAAAATTTATGCCTAAAAAATCAAATCATTCCGCTGCAATCAATATCCTTAGATGTGAAAGTGCTAATCAAGATATTCAAATATGTCGCAAAAGTACCGGCTATGCGTCACACTTGCCCCTATTGGCAAATATGTTCATGGGTGACTCTTACACCAATAATCAGTCAGGTGGTGGCGATTTCCAAAACCAAAGACAAAATGGCCGTAATAACTTTAGAGGTGGCCGAGGCCCTAACAATAGAGAGGGAGGCTTTCGTATTCGCTTAAGTGATAATGAAATGCGAGCAGCCAGATCATTACAAGAAGCCTTTAATCTTAGATCTACTGTCGCTGTTCTAGGTTTCGCAGTAAGAACTCTTGCCCAAATGCTTGAAGATGGAAGTCTTGAAAATTTAGTCAACGAATATAGGTCTCAAGCGCCCGCCAATGACCAAAGAAGAGGCAGGGGTAACAGGGGAAACTATAACGGTGAAAATAACAACTCATCCAACACAAAGCCCAACCCTTTTGCAAGGCCAGAAAAGCCAGTTAAAGAACAAGAGGTAGCTGATACTGATCAAGAAAACAACGTTGCTCAAGATCCTGAAGAAAAAGATAATGATCAAGCAACAGAAGCAAGTTCAAATGAAGGTGATTCCACAAATACAAGCGAGCAAGGATAAGTGAATCAGAAGCGAGTCTTATCTGGTGTTCAACCCACAGGAGATGTTCATATTGGTAATTGGCTTGGAGCAATAAGAAATTGGGTTGAATTACAAGAAAATTATGAAACATTTGTCTGCGTTGTTGATCTTCATGCGATAACCACTCCGCATGACCCAAAATCTCTTCATCAAAATTCTTTATCTACAGCGGCTTTGTATATCGCTTGTGGGATGAATCCTGATAAATGCTCAATATTCATTCAAAGTCAGATAAGCGCCCATAGCGAGCTTTGCTGGATATTAAATTGCTTAACTCCCTTAAACTGGATGGAGAGAATGATTCAGTTCAAGGAAAAGTCAATTAAACAAGGCGACAATGTCTCTATTGGATTATTAGATTATCCAGTCCTTATGGCAGCGGATATTCTTCTCTATGACGCTGATTTGGTTCCTGTTGGAGAAGATCAAAAGCAGCATCTAGAGCTTGCGAGAGATATTGCTTCTCAAAGAGTTAATTCAAAATTTGGAACAAAAGAGAATCCAATACTGAAAGTTCCAAATCCCTTAATTTTGAAAGAGTGTTCCAAAGTCATGAGCCTGACAGACGGAACAAAGAAAATGAGTAAAAGCGACCCAAACGAAAATAGTAGGATTACTCTATTAGACAGTCCAGATATCATTACCAAAAAAATAAAACGTGCAAAAACCGACTCAGAATTAGGATTAGAATTCGGTAATACTGCAAGACCTGAAGCTGATAATCTTTTAACAATTTATTCTATAATTTCCGGCCTAGGCAGAGAAAAAGCAGCTGAATATTGCGCAGAAATGGGCTGGGGTAAATTCAAACCAGAATTTACAGAGGCAATGATTAACGTTCTCAAACCTATTCAAGAAAAATATAAAGAACTAATGAATGATCCAGAAGAGTTAAAAAGAATACTAAATAAAGGCAAACTTACTGCCGAGGAGGTTTCTAAGTTAACATTAAAGAGAGTTAAAGATGCTCTTGGATTTTATTCAACTCTATAGACGATTATGCCAATAATTACTTTACCTGATGGTAGTGAAAAGAACTATGAGTCTTCAGTAACTATTGAAAAAATAGCCACAGATATTGGTCCTGGTTTAGCAAAAGCAGCACTAGCAGGAAGGGTCAATGGTAACCTTTTGGATACATGTATTCCAATTACAAATGATGCCAAAATACAAATAATCACATCAAAGGATGATGAAGGTTTAGAAATTATTAGACATTCATTCGCTCACCTTCTCGGTCACGCAGTAAAGCAACTATATCCTGAGGCAAAAATGGCAATTGGCCCTGTCATTGAGGATGGTTTTTATTATGATATTTCATACAAAAATACATTTACTCCTGTAGATTTGGAGAAGATTGAAAAAAGGATCAAAGAACTTATAAATAAAGATTATGATGTAGATGTAGAAGTAGTTTCTCCTGAAAAAGCAACACAAGTTTTCTCAGAAAGAGGTGAAACATTCAAGCTAGATATAATTAAAAATATTCCGAAAGACGAAATCATAAAACTATACAAACATGAAGAGTATATTGACATGTGCAGAGGACCTCATGTCCCAAACACTAGGCATCTAAGGGCTTTTAAATTAATGAAAGTTTCTGGTGCATATTGGCGAGGAGATTCTAACAATGAAATGCTTCAAAGAATATATGGAACAGCTTGGAAGAATTCTAAAGAATTAAAAGAATACATTAATAGAATTGAAGAAGCAGAAAAAAGAGATCATAGAAAGTTAGGTAAAAAACTATCACTTTTCCACTTTCAAGAAGAAGCACCAGGAATGATTTTCTGGCATCCAAATGGTTGGACTATTTATAGAGTTTTACAAGATTTTATTCGGGAAACGATTTCAAAATATGATTATCAAGAATTAAAATCACCACAGATAGTTTGTAGAAGTTTATGGGAAAAATCTGGACATTGGGATAAATTTAAGGAGGACATGTTTACTACTACATCTGAGAATAAAGAATATGCTATAAAACCGATGAATTGTCCATGTCATGTACAAGTATTTAATCAAGGTTTAAAAAGCTATCGCGATCTTCCAATAAGACTTTCAGAGTTTGGATCTTGTCACAGAAATGAACCTTCTGGAGCTCTACATGGATTAATGAGAGTAAGAAACTTTGTACAAGATGATGGACATATTTTCTGCACTAATGAACAAATACAAGAAGAAGTCCAAAGCTTTATTGATCTTGTTTTTGAAGTCTATAAAGCCTTTGGTTTTAATTCAATTCTCATTAAACTCTCAACAAGGCCAGAGAAAAGAGTTGGAAGCGATGAGGTATGGGATAAATCAGAAAAAGCTCTTTCAGATGCTCTAGATTCAAAAGGTTTAGATTGGTCTTTACTACCTGGAGAAGGTGCTTTTTATGGTCCAAAAATTGAATTCTCCCTCAAAGATTGTCTTAACAGAGTCTGGCAATGTGGGACAATTCAAGTAGATTTCTCGATGCCTGAAAGGCTAAATTCAAGCTACATAGATGTTGATGGGAAGAAACAACCACCTGTTATGTTGCATAGAGCAATTCTAGGTTCATTTGAGAGATTTATCGGTATTTTAATTGAGAACTATTCTGGAAACTTGCCAATATGGTTATGCCCTCTTCAAATCGTAGTGATGGGTATAACTGACAGAAATAATGATGCATGTTTGGATACTAAATCTAAATTAATAAAATATGGTTTTAGAGCTTCTGTTGATACAAGGAATGAAAAAGTGGGCTTTAAGATAAGAGAGCACACAATGCAAAGAATACCTTTCTTGATAATTATTGGAGATAAAGAAGAAGAGAATAATGAAATCTCAGTAAGAACACGTGAGGGAAAAGATCTTGGTAAAATGACTTTGGATAAGTTCAAACTTATAATGGATGAATCTATCAGCAAAAAGAGTTTAGTGGAGAGTAAATCATAATTAAAGTAATTTTATAAATAATGAATTTACTTGTTGGAGACCTTGGAGGTACTAAGACAATATTAGCTGTTTATTCAAACGAGAACTATCCAAAAAAATTATTTTATAAGTACTATATTTCCTCAGAGTGGAAATCTTTTTACTCAATATTTGAAGATTTTATTAAACATTTACCAGATCATATATCACTCCCTGAATATGGTTGTATTGGAGTAGCAGGCCCAATAAAAGACCAGAAAGTTACGATTACAAATCTAGGATGGAATATCGAAACAGAAGAATTATCTCAACTTTCAAAAATAAATAATATTGAATTAATAAATGATTTCTCAGTTTTAATATATGGAATACCATTTTTCAAAAAATCCCAATATGAAGTAATCCAAGGGACATTAAATTCTGAGTACACAACTAATCAAAAATTAGTCGCCATTATCGGAGCTGGTACTGGCTTAGGAATGTCCAGAGGATTAATTACGCCTAAAAACATTTTTATATTTCCAAGCGAAGGGGGGCATCGGGAATTTTCCCCAAGGACTGAGAACGAATGGGAATTAGTGAAATGGCTAAAAATAAAGCTAAATATTCAAAGAGTATCGATTGAGAGAATAGTTAGTGGTACTGGACTTGGAATGATTGCTAGATGGAAATTGGATGATCCAATAAATGAAAACCACCCACTTCAAAGAACTTTAAAAAAAATGGATAGTGACAAATCAGCTTTCACAGATTTACCCGCACTTGTTTGGGAAAAAGCAAATAATGGAGACAAATTAATGTCTGAAGCTTTGCAATTATGGCTAAATGCTTATGGATCTGCAGCTGGAGACCTTGCTTTACAGGAACTTTGCTCTTCAGGGTTATGGATTTCAGGTGGAACAGCCGAAAAAAACCTCGATGGAATAAACTCTTCTAACTTCCTAAATGCATTTAGTAATAAGGGTCGCTTTCAATCTTATTTAAAGGAAATCCCATTGATTGTTCTTAAAGATCCAGAAGCGACATTATTCAGTTCAGCTTGCAGAGCACGCTTAAGTGCCGAATCAAATGGGAGACTTAGCTAAAGGATAAAAACATGGGGCCGCCAAAAATAGGACAAACTGTCGTAGTAGAAGTTCCTTCTACTACAGCAAATATTGGTCCAGGGTTTGATTGCCTTGGTGCAGCATTAGATCTTTCCAATCAGTTCACTATTAAAAGGATTGAGGGTAATGCTGAAAGGTTTGAATTAATAATGGAAAGTACTGAAGGTAATCATTTAAGAGGCGGCCCTGAGAATCTTTTTTATCGAGCCGCGCAAAGAGTTTGGAGAACTGCAGGTGTTGAGCCTGTTGCTCTTGAAGCAAGAGTAAAATTAGCTGTGCCTCCTGCAAGAGGGCTTGGAAGCAGTGCTACAGCAATTGTGGCAGGATTAGTTGGAGCAAATGCACTTGCTGGATACCCTTTGCCTAAGGAAAAATTATTGGAGCTGGCAATAGATATAGAAGGTCATCCAGACAATGTTGTTCCCTCTTTAATAGGAGGTCTTTGCGTAACAGCTAAAACTGCAAACGACAGATGGCGCGTAGTCCGCTGTGATTGGGATCAATCAATAAAAGCAGTAGTTGCAATCCCATCTATTCGCCTTAGCACCAGCGAAGCAAGGCGTGTCATGCCAGAAAACATTCCAGTAAATGATGCAGTAATCAATTTAGGAGCCCTCACGCTTCTGCTTCAAGGACTAAGGACTGGAAATGAGGATCTAATTGCAGATGGCATGCATGACAAGCTTCATGAACCATACAGATGGGGATTGATCAAAGGTGGGTTAGAAGTAAGAGAAGCAGCAAAGGCAGCCGGAGCTTTAGGATGTGCAATTAGTGGAGCAGGTCCAAGCATTCTTGCCTTGTGCAAAGCGACTAAAGGCCGAGAAGTTAGTGTCGCAATGGTCAAAGCCTGGGAAGCTGCTGGTGTAGCAAGTCGTGCTCCTTTAATGAGCCTCCAACTCAGAGGGAGCGAATGTATTTCAAACACCTTTGGGTAGTTCTACTCATGAAAACGAACAAAAACTGATAGCTTTATGGCTGACTTGCCCCAAATTATGGATGCCAATCTGCCTATGAGTATTGATTCTCAGACAGTATTTCCATGGCTTTCACTCATTGTGCTCCTACCCATAGTTGGAGCATTGATAATGCCTTTCCTCCCAACGCAAGATAGTAAAAACTCTAATCTGCCAAGAAATATAGCCCTAGTTATTTTATTAGCCGATTTTCTAATAATTGTATTGGCTTTTGCCAATTTGTTTGATCCAAGTAGCGAAAATCTCCAGTTAGTTGAAAGACTTCAATGGCTTCCTTCCATAGGACTCGAATGGTCATTAGGTGTAGATGGTATATCTGCACCGCTAGTAGTTCTAAGCGGTCTAATAACTTTTTTGTCCGCAGCCGCAAGTTGGAAAGTAAAACAAAAAACAAGGCTTTACTTTGCTTTGTTACTAATTCAAGCTTCAGCCCAAGCTTTAGTTTTCCTATCACAAGATTTCTTACTATTCTTTTTAGCTTGGGAGCTTGAACTTGTTCCTGTCTATCTACTGATTGCAATTTGGGGAGGGAAAAGAAAACTATATGCAGCAACAAAATTTATCCTTTATACAGCTCTAGCTTCCCTTTTAATATTAATTAGTGGGCTTGCTTTAGCTCTTTCTGGAGATCAATTTACCTTTAATTTAAGTGAAATCGCAGCCAAATCTTTTACTGGTAATTTTGGGATATTTTGTTATCTGGGTTTTTTAATTGGTTTTGGAGTAAAGCTTCCTATCTTTCCACTTCATACCTGGCTACCAGATGCGCATGGGGAAGCAAATGCTCCGGTTTCAATGTTATTAGCTGGTGTTTTATTAAAAATGGGAGGTTACGCTCTCATTAGATTTAACGTCCAAATTTTACCGGATACTCATTTAATACTCGCCCCAGCATTAATCATCATTGGGATAGTAAATATTATTTATGGTGCTTTAAATGCTTTTGCTCAAGACAATGTAAAAAGGCGCATAGCCTGCAGTTCAGTAAGTCATATGGGTTTTGTTCTTGTTGGAATTGGTGCAGTTAATGCACTTGGGATCAGCGGAGCGATGCTCCAAATGATTAGCCATGGACTGATTGCGGCCGCAATGTTTTTTGTTACTGGAAGTTTTTATGAAAGAACCAATACTCTTTCAATCCCGAATATGGGCGGTCTTGCAAAGGCTTTGCCAATTACCTTTGCATTCTTCTTGGCCAGTTCTTTAGCATCACTTGCCTTACCAGGGATGAGTGGGTTTATAAGTGAAATCACAGTTTTTCTAGGCATAACTAGTCAAGAAGGATTCACTTCTTTATTTAGAGCAATAACAATCCTTTTAGCAGCTATTGGACTTGTCTTAACTCCTATCTACCTTCTTTCAATGTGTAGAAGAGTATTCTTTGGCCCAAGAATACCTGCTTTATCAATAGTAAAAGAAATGGATGCGAGAGAGCTTTCGATAGGTTTAAGCCTCTTGGTCCCTACACTAGTAATAGGTTTTTGGCCAAGGATAGCTATTGATTTATATGAGGTATCAACAAATGCTCTCGCACAATCATTAATTACCAATAACCTTGTACCAATCAGTTAGTTTTTGAATCTAAAAAATGACTTCAATTAAGCCAACAGCACTATTAAAAGGTGAAGGTCTTCCTGATTACGATAAAATCACCCCTAACGAGATAACTGAAAATATACCCAAACTGATAAAAGAACTAAATGAAGAATTAAATAAACTAGAAGAACAGCTCGAAAAACAATTACCAACCAAAAGCTCTCTAAGTTGGGAAGATGTAATGCCTCAGCTTTATGATATTGGTGAAAAGCTCAGGTGGAGCTGGGGAGTTGTAAGTCATCTGAATGCAGTATGCAATTCCTCCGAATTACGTGAGGTTCATTCAAGTCAGCAACCTACAATCGTTAGATTTAGTAATCAACTTGCTCAAAACGAAGTCATTTTTAAGGCGCTCTCAAATTTGAAAGAGCATGGGAACATAAAGGATGAAACACAAATCAGAATAATTGAGACAGAATTAATAACGATGAGAAACAAAGGAATTGGTTTAGGAGCTAATGAAAAAGCACTATTTAATTCTCGCAGTGAACGATTAGCTGAATTATCAACTACTTTTAGCAACAATGTATTAGATGCGACTAAGAGTTGGAGTCTTTTATTAAAAAACAAGTCAGAAGTCGAGGGGCTTCCTGAAAGAGCACTTGAAACATTGGCTCTTGCGGCAAAGGAGTCTGGTGACAAAGATGAAGAAGGTAATAATCCATCAGCATCCAATGGCCCATGGAGAGTTGGCTTAGATATGCCTAGGTACATTCCTTTTCAAACTTATGCAAAAGATAGACGTCTAAGAGAAAAAGTTTATAGAGCTTTTGTAAGCAGAGCTAGCGATGGAGAGATTAGTAACAAAAAAATAATTGAAGAAATTTTAGATCTCAGAAACAAACAGGCAAAACTATTGGGATATAAAAACTGGTGTGAAATTAGTTTGGCCACAAAGATGGCGGATAGTGAAAATGCAGTTGAGATGTTACTAGAGGAATTGAGATTAGCTGCAATGCCTCATGCTGAAAAAGAACTTATACATCTTCGAGAGTGTGCCAAAAGAAATGGAGAAAACGAAGATTTTGAGCTGTCTCCATGGGATGTAAGTTTTTGGGCTGAAGTTCTACGCAAAGAAAAATACGATCTCGACCAAGAGAGACTCAGGCCATGGTTTCCTTTAGATCAAGTTCTTAATGGTCTATTCAACTTGTGCAAAAGACTTTTTGAAATTAACATTGAAGAAGCAAGTAATACAGCTCCTTTATGGCATGAAGATGTTCGTTTCTTCAATGTTAAAAATATAGATGGCCAGAAAATTGCATCTTTCTATCTAGATCCCTTCAGTCGTCCTGCAACAAAAAGAGGAGGTGCATGGATGGATGAATGTTTATGCCGAAATCAAAAGACGAAAGATGATGTTGTTCTCCCAGTAGCCTATTTAGTCTGCAATCAAACACCTCCTATTGCGGACAAACCCAGCCTGATGAGTTTCGAAGAGGTAGAAACTCTCTTCCACGAATTTGGTCATGGACTACAACATATGCTGACAACTGTAGATTACCCTCAAGCAGCCGGTATTAATAACGTTGAATGGGATGCTGTCGAATTAGCAAGCCAATTTATGGAAAATTGGTGCTTAGAGGATCAAACAATTTCTGATATAGCAATACATTGGAAAACGAAAGAGCCATTACCAGAATCGGAAATAAATAAATTGAGGCTAAGCAGAACATTTAATTCTGGGCTTGCGACTTTAAGGCAAATACATTTTGCTCTTACTGATCTAAAACTCCATAGTCAATGGAATAAAGATATAAAAATTTCCCCAGATGAGTTACGACGAGAAATCGCAAAAAACACGACAGTGATGGATCCAATTCCAGAAGATCAATTTCTCTGTGCCTTCAGTCATATTTTTGCTGGTGGCTATGCAGCGGGATACTACTCTTATAAATGGGCTGAGGTACTCAGTGCTGATGCCTTTGCAGCATTTGAAGAGGCAGGTCTTGCCAATCAGGATGAAGTTCGAAAGATTGGTAAAAAATATCGCGATTCAATTCTTAGTCTTGGCGGTAGTCGTTCACCCAATAAGGTTTTCAAACAATTTAGAGGAAGACATCCCTCTACTGATGCCCTAATAAGACATAGTGGTCTTAATTAGCTATTAATAAAAATCTTTTTGACTAAAATATCTAGAGAACTAGAATTTGTTATCAATTCTTTATGTGTCAACACAGGTAAGTGATAAGAATCACCAATAGAAAGTTTTGCTTGCCACCCTGGGAATGACATCAAGTCCCATTTTGTAAAAAAGCTAGTACATTCAATCTTTTCTAGAGAAGTCAAGTCATTATTTAATTGAGATAATAAATTACTTCCTCTTTTCATCTCTGCAATACCTGGCATCAAGGATGAAGGAATCATTTGAGCTGTGTAGGTACCAAAATGAGGAGTGCCAATACTAAAAAAACGTTTAGTTCTTAAAAAGCCATCATGATTTTGTAGCCAAAACCTACTAATTAATCCACCCATTGAGAAACCAACAATATCAATTTCGATTTCAGGTCCCACTAATTCCTTAATCTTAAAATCAAGATCTAGAGCTAAGCGCCTAAGAGATGTTTTCCCATATTTATGTGGCAAATGTGGTCTGTACAATTCATAATCATCTTCTTTTATTTTTTTAATTAATTTTTCAAATAATTTAGGATTGTTCCACAAACCATGAATAAGAAAAATTGGTCTTTTGTTTTTATCCAATTAATTAATAGGAAATAAGAAATTTCTTTTCTTTTCGATTAGAACATTTCCAGTAAATCCATCTATTGGTGGTGAGCATTTTTTCAGCAGAATATGAATTGGAACTGGACCATATAGAGACTCAAGAAGATTTAAAATTTGATCGCTAAAATATTCAATCGTTAAGCATTTGATTTCAAATGAAAGTTTTTTAACAGCTTTAATTGCTTCGCTATAGTCTATTGATTTATCTAATTGATCAAGCTTGGATGACTCATCCAAATCCAACCAAAAACTAATGTCGAGAAGAAAGCTTTGACCATGTATTCGCTCACTTTCTAAAACACCTACATGGGCCCATAGATTTATATCTTTAAGATGAATTACACTTAAATTATTAAATTGACTCATAATGGTAGATCAATATGAGAAAAGCTTCTATCTCCAGAAGCGAAATCCTTAACAAGGTCACCATCACCTCTGAGATAATAGCGATAGGTAACTAAGCCTTCCAATCCAACTGGTCCTCTTGGTGGAAGAGTCTGAGTACTTATCCCAACCTCAGCTCCAAATCCATATCGGAAACCATCCGCAAAACGAGTAGAGCAGTTATGATAAACACCTGCGCTATCAACTGAACTTAAAAATTTTTCAGCAACTTCTTTATCATCAGTAACTATCGCCTCCGTATGACGTGAGCTATATTTACGAATATGTTCAATAGCTTCATCTACATTACGAACAATTTTTATTGAAAGAATTAAATCAAGATATTCTGTAGACCAGTCTGCCTCATCAGCCTTATTTTTAACACCTAAAGATTGACTTTTTGCATCTCCCTTAAGAGTAACTCCTGCACTAGAAAAAATTGGCAAGCCTTTTTTCAAAAACATCTCGGCAACATCTTCATGAATTAATAATGTCTCAATTGCATTACAAGCAGCAGGATATTGAATCTTACTATCTAAAGCTATACTTATAGCTTTAGCAATATCTATAGAATTATCTACATATAGATGACAAATCCCATCAGCGTGCCCTAAGACAGGGATACGTGTATTTTCTTGAATAAATTGGACTAACTGATTGCTACCTCTGGGTATTATCAAATTGACAAACCGATCCAAGCGAAGCAAGCCTAAGCTTTCTTGACGTGTAGTGAGCAAAGACAACGCTCCTGAGCCCACATTTGATTTGCTTAACCCCTTATCAAGAGAATCCATTATTGCTTGATTGGTGGCTTTTGCTTCACTTCCTCCTTTTAATAAAGCTCCATTACCAGAACGAACAGCAAGAGATGCTATTTGTATTAATGCATCTGGTCTCGATTCAAATATCACTCCTAAAACTCCTAATGGAACTGTCACTCTCTCAAGAATAAGGTTTTCATCCAATTTTCTATGAAGTTGTCTATTACCAATTGGATCCGCGAGATTTGAAACTTTTAGAACCCCGTCAATACATCCTTTGAGTTTAGTTTTTGTTAACTGAAGTCTTGATAAAAGTGATTGATTCAACCCTTCTTTTTCTGATCTTTCAAGATCTTGAATATTTGCTTTTAAAATATCATCAGCATTAGCATTCAAGGCATTTGCCATTTCAGTCAAAGCCTTACACCTTTGTTCATTAGTGGATTGACCAAGCAAAATAGAAGCCTTTTTTGCACTCTCAGCTACTTTTACTAGCTGGGACGTAGGATCAGGTACTGAAAAGTTTGTACTCATTTGATTTAGATCAACTATGTAATCAAAGTTAATTTTTCACTATCTTTAAAATATTCCTTTAATGGCGAATCAAGCAATAAAAGAAGATAAAAATCTATCGAACTGAGCACTTTTTTAAATCATTTTATTCAACTATTCATTTATTTAATATCTAAAAAAGAGTTGAAGCTGACTTTGCCAATTCCCATCTTTATCAAAAGACCCTAGTAGACCTATATTGGGATTCATTTGAAAAGTAATATTTCCTTTCGGTGGAATATCTTGTCGATTAGGAGCAGCCTGAACTGAAAAATTAATTTTATCATTAAGGTCAACTCCTATTTCAGTTACCCATGCTTGTTGGCCTGTCAAATTCGTATCCTCTTGATCAGTATTTGAACTACTTTCACTAGCATCATCCTCTAAATCTGATCCATTTATATATGCAGGATACAAAGATATTTGCAGCCTATCACTTAAAAATCCATTGATATTACCTTGAAGATACGAAGCAAAAGATCTATTTAGAAAGCTAGTGAGAGCATCTCCATTACCTCCACTACTTACTAGAGTTGCAAGCGAATTACCTCCTATGAGTCCTAACAATTCACTTCTTCCCAAAGTTGGAGTACTTCTTAACTGAAAGTTTTCACTAATTCGATCTGCAGGTCCAGAGGCCGTTACTTCGACATTTACAAAACGAGATCCTCCAATACCAAATGATGCCATGCCATTGGAGGAAAAATTGCTTACGTCTCTAACATTATCTGGGACACGACTTTTTAAAGTTACGTCAACATATGGAACTAATCCCATAGATGGTACAAATACGGCTACATTAGGTTCACTTTGATCTAGATTAAAAGTAGTCGTAAAGAGATTGACGTAACCACTAACAAGTTTAATGACTCCACTAACATCAAGTGTCTCATCAAAAGCACCATTTAAGAAAAGAAATCCATTCGTTTCAAAACTTGCCAACGGTTGAGATACCAATCGTAATGAAGGGCCAAGTACCAGCTTAAAATTATCAAAGCTAATGGCTTCCAATCCACGAGGAAAGCCACCTCTCACTATTCGGCTTGCAGGAGCATCTTCATCTTGAATAAATAAAACCAAAGGTTCACTCTGGCTCCAGTTTTGCTCAGGGAATCTACGGATACTTTTAACCTTGGTATCTTTAAGACGATCAGATTTTTCAGATGTATTTTTATCTTGATTATTAGCTCTTTTAGCAAAAACAGAGCCTTCTGAAATAAATACTTCACCTGCCAATTCAGGCTTAATAATAGAGCCCTTAACAATAATCTTGGATGAAGCTCTTATATCGGTAAATGCTGTTTTAACTCGTGTTTTTTCTATGGAAAGCACCAATGGTTCAATTTCACTTAATTGAGAATCAAATAACGAAATTCCTCCTTTACTGTTAATGAGACCGTTTGGCCCAATATTTGCTGTGAGTTCGCGAACTTCAAGTCTATTAAAATCAAAAACCATTGTGCTATTCAAATTATTAATTTCTCTATTTTGTAAAAGTAGATCACTCTTATTCAAAACAAAAAAACCATTCGCCACAGGCTTTTCAGGGGTCCCACTAATTAGCAAGCTCAGATCAGCAGATCCAGAAGTCCAAGAAACATTTCCTTTTGTTAGACCTGTTAGAAAGACCAATCCATCTCCATGACTTTCGACTTTTAGATCAATAGGGTCAAAGTTTTTCAATGGATAAATTCCACTTAATTCAACTGGGTTTATCGAAGACAGGTCCCTTAGAGCTATATCAAATTCAAGATAATTATCTTTAAGCAAAATATTTCCTTTGTCTAAAATAATATTTCTATCATCAATTACTGTGTCCTTAATAATTAGATCTGCAGTTACTTTTGGGGTTCCATTAATTAAGCTATATTTACCATTTAAACCAAAATATCCATTTACTGCTGAAGGAATCGGCGCCACCAAAGACAATAATGAAAAGTTGAAATCAATTAGTGAAAAGCTTCCATTAGCTGAACCTAAATCTCCATTAAAAGTTGCTTTAAAAGGTCGTATATCTTTAGAATTTATGATATTCAGTTTGCTTGTCCAAACCTTACCAAATGCTTTGGCCTCTAACTTTAAATCAGATAGTCTTGGTCCACTTAATTTAACATCCGCATTAACATTTCCATTTAGATCATAAGGATTAATAATACTCTTACTATTTTTCTTAGTAATCTCTTCCTTGTATGAATCCTTAGATTTAGTTAAAGCTTCTAACTGAGTATCTATCGAACTATTAGTATCACCAATCATCAATGTCGCTAAATCTTCAGCTTTGCCAACTGCCTCTGAGTACTTCAATCCTAACTTAGGAAACTCTAAAGCTGTAGCAGTAATCCAACTAGAGCTAACATCATTCACTTTAGCTAACAAAGAAAATCCTGATCCACTGTTAATATCAAATTTAATCTTTCCATTTTTAGATGGTATTAATTCACCTTTTAGATTGGTTTCTGAATTCTTAACTTGACCTTTAATACTTGCATTTTTTAATTTAAAACCTAACAATCTGAAATTATCCAAATTCAAGTCACCATTAACAAATAGTGGATCAAAAGAAATTATTCCATTACTTGAAACTTCCCCAAAGATACGTTTAAAACTTTTCTCTGGAGGGAAAGCCACTTCTACTCTATCTAATCTGAATTTATTAGCATCCCATTCAAAAGCATTTGATTTAGGTTTTAGACTTATTTTACCGCCTAATCTGTTTAGAATTAAATCATTAAAATCACCGTCTTTGTTTAAGTTTATTTGAAGATCACCAGGGATAGAAGCCCCTTCTGATTTCATTTTCAAACTACCCCATTTCTTTTTATTTGGAATTCGAATAAAAGAACCTTTCCATTTTTCCCTTAAGCGAATACCATTAATTTGTGGATTATCTAAAGAAAGGTCAATATTAGAATTCAGAGAAGATAGGGGCCCATAAAAATCACCATTAGTATTTAATTTCCCAGATAATGATGCATTTAATATTGGATTTAATGCACCTAAAGGGAAAGACTCTAAATTTATATTAGCTTTTAAGTCACCAGGAATAAAGCGTCTATCAACTATAGAAATTGGTAGTTTAAACTTCAAGGAAAGAGGTTGGTGATCAAAATCTTTGATTTTTATATAACTAAAAGATTTTATATGAGTTTCATCTTTTTTATAAAATGGTATTTCAACTGAAGTAGATATATCCCAAAAACCATATCGCCAATTTGAATCTGTTATATTTAAACTTTTATTATCACATTTAATTCTTGATTTATCAGAAAATAGTATATCATTTAAAACCCCTCCTCTTAAGCTTAGATTATTTGCAATTAAATCACCTTTGCATTTTATGAAACCTTTTTCTATAGCTAAATTGATTTTACCATTAATATTTCCCTTTGAAATAATATTTGAATCATTTCCTAAAATCCCCTGCAAGAAACCAAGTCTAAATTTGTTAATTCTTACTTTAGTTTGAAACTCTAACCCATCCAAATATCCCTTCCCAGAAAAATAGAGACTTCCCTGCTTTTTAGAATTTAAATTAATAGCACCGTAAATTTTTTTCTTAGCAAGATTTAGAGCAAGATTCCCTTTGGCAAATAATGTCTTTTCACCAGGATTAAATACAATTTTAGTTGAGCCCTTCAGATTAAATCTTAGATGAAGATTATTTGATTTAGAATTATCAGACGATGGTAAGACCCAAAAAGAACCTTTATTATTTTTGTTTAGTATGATTTCTGTTCCCTTTGGATTAAATATTGCAACAGGTTGCCAATTTAATAAACTTGCAAAAGGTGCAAATTTAATGGTTAAAGTTGAAATATTGACTGATGAAGAATCTTTTTCACCTGGAAGCAACTTTGTTCGTCCCAGAGCAACTCCCCATGGCCTAAGGCCTCTATAGGCTCCTATTTCCAAAGGATGACCTAAAGAATTAGATAATGTTTTTTCTATTTGAGGTGAGAAGCGGCTTATAGTTCTGCCTACTAATAGATCTGCCCCGCTCCAAATCAAAACACCACCCAACGCCACAAAGGTTCCCGCAAGCCCCCACCGCTTTAATCTTTTAGAGCTCCACTCATCTCCCATGAAACATTATTCTCAAACTTGGGGAGCTAACAAACTATAAAGAATCAATTCAGGAGAAACCAGCCTATGTCTATGATTGAAGTTATCCAAGATGTAACAAAATGGCTAGCCTGGGGAGGTTCAGGACTTGGCATCTTGACTGTTTTGGCTTATTTATTTAACTGGGGTATTAAATTCCGGCTGACTGGAACAACAATTTTCACACTTTTATTATCTGCTAGTTGCTGGGCCTTCGAGCAAAGTTATACGCCTCCTTTTAATGTAGAAGGTTACAAATATGCTCCTATTGTTTATGACAATGGCTTTGATTTAGTTGTTGCTCAAGCCTCAAACGATTTTCCTAAAGAAGCTATCAAGCCAACATTGCTACAAATTGCAGGCAATTTAAAAGGGGGAGGAAGAAATGGTGCTCAGGTTAAGGTCAGACTAAGAAAGATAGAATCGGCTGGAGATGGAATAAGTAAACCAATTATTCTTGGTGAAATAATAAATGATTTAAAAGAATCAAAGATTATAGAATTACCTAATAGAAATTATTCTCCAAGTGAAGATTTATCGAACGAGGCTGATTTTAAAGAAAACACCTCATTAGAGCCATATGAATAAAAAGTTATTATTAAAAAATCTTCCTAAAAGCTTTTATCAAGAGGAAAAAATACTCTTATCAAATAATATAAAGACCTGGAATTCTTTATTATCTATTAGTGATGAAGAAATTAATAATCTAATCTATGGAAGTCTGGGTAGTTTTCGCAATCTAAAAAGACTTAAATGCATAGCCTATTTTATATGTACTTTAGATATTGAACTTAACGAAGCAGCCTTGCTAATGCACTCAGGATTGATTTCTAACAAGGCACTTTCTCGACTTACTCCTCAAGAGCTAGTTCAAAAGAGTGGTCGTTTTGAAAGAAATTTAAGAACAGGACGAATTCCATTAATAGATCTAAGCAAAGCTCACTTTTTAATAGAAAAAGCTAAAAAAGCAATTATTTAATTTACCCAAGAAGAATTAGGTAATAGAATAAAAATAATCAAAAAGAAACTAGGTAAACTTGAGCAAATGAATAGTTTACTAATCACCCTAATATTTACATCATTTGCCATTAATCAAGGTGCAATGGCTCAATCAAGACTTCTTGATGGTGTAAAAAGAAATCCTGATGAAGCAAAATCCATTTGTAAAAGATTTAGGAACCTAAATAAAGAAAACATTTCGGCTAGTTCACCAAAATCTATTCAAAAAATCTCAATTCAAAAGAATATAAGCGAAGTTGATGCTGAGATACTTTCGATGTATGTAAGAGGTCTTTATTGCCCTGAAACTTTTTAAGCCACAAATGACTTCAATAAAGTACAGGGACGAAGACTTAAAACTTAGAGACGGAACATTACTCAAATCTCGAATCTGGTTACCACAAGGGGAGGGACCATGGCCTGGATTACTTATGCGTCAGCCATATGGAAGAGAAATTGCTTCTACAGTTACATATGCTCATCCCTCTTGGTGGGCTAGCAATGGCTATCTAGTTGTAATACAAGATGTAAGAGGTCAAGGCGGATCTGAAGGTCAATTTAAAGGATTTAGTCAAGAAACCTCAGACACAAGTCAAACTCATGATTGGGTTCGATCCTTGCCTGAATGCAATGGTCTTCTGGGTACATATGGGTTTTCATATCAAGGATTAACACAGCTCATTGCAGAGGAAGGCACTTATCCACCTGATTGCATTATCCCTGCAATGACAGGGCTTTCAGAGAATGAACATTGGAGTTGTGAAGGAGGAGCCTTTTGGTGGCACTTGGGAATTGGATGGGGTTTGCAATTAGCAGCCCAAAAGGCACAAAGAGAAAAGAATTGGGAAGCTTGGCACGAAATTCGTGAAAATCTTGAATCAAAAAAATATTTATTTAATGGTCCTGAATTACTGAAAAAGAATGATCCAGAAGGGATGGCCTATAAATGGCTAAATCTTTCTTCTAGCAAAAATCCTCAATGGAAAACTTATGAGCCATTAAATAGCTGGTTAAAAAAACCTTTGCTTCTAATTGGGGGGTGGTGGGATCCACATTTAAGAGGGATTTTAGATATTTTTGAAAAATCAACAAAGGCCGGAGGTAATCCTAAATTAATCATTGGTCCTGCCACTCATCTTCAATGGTGGGAGGGTGCACAACGCACTCAGTTAAATTTTTTTGATTCTCATTTAAAAGAAAAAAATAAAGAAATTCCTTTCCCTCAAATCAATCTCTGGAATCTTACAAGAAATAGTTGGGAGCTTTCGGATCAAAATAAAACTCCTACATGGAATCTCTGTAGCGAAGGTTTAGCCTCGATAAGTCATTCTGAAGGTGGCTTAGCCACTCATTCTGTTTCAAAAGCAGATTGCGAGGTGAATTTGGTTCATGACCCATGGAGGCCTGTACCCGCTATCGGAGGGCATCTAAGTGATACGCCTGGAGAAGCGAACAGATTCAACATCGATACTCGCTCTGATGTTGCAGTATTTACAACACCTCCAATGTCCAAAGATTTGAGGATAGAGGGTATTCCAACTCTCTACTTAGAAACAAAATGTGACAGGGAAAGCTTTGATATATTCGTTGCGTTATCAATAATTCCAAGTGAAATCAAAAATACTGCTACTCAACTTTCGACTGGGGTCCTCAGAATTAGCAATTTTGATAAAGATATAAAAACCTGTAGAGAAATAAGACTACAACCAATATTAGCCACATTTAAAGAAGGAGATCGTTTAAGGATTTCAATCTCGGGATCTGGATGGCCAGCAATTGGAGTAAATCCAGGACAGTGTCAATATTTGTGCGCTGGACCAAGCCCTCACTGCTTAGTGACTACAATTTCGCTCTTACTTTCGAATTCAAAACTTAAATTTGAATCACTTATTTCCTCTTAGGGGTTCAATATTTACTGTCAGAGGATTAAGCTAGCTAGCTATTTCAGCCATAAGTCATGCCCGTCTCTATTCTTCTAGATTCTTTGAAAGATGACGGTCAAAGACTTTCTGAATGCAGACATGAAAGTCCTTTTTCTATTCTTGGTCCTCAACCGTTTAAAGACAAATGGGTAATACGAATATGGATGCCAGAGGCAAGTACGGTTGAACTAATAACAAAAGAGACAAGGCTTCAGCTGCAAAATCCCAACCATGAATGGATTTTTGAAGGAGTTGTAGAAAAAAATCCTTGCACTGATTATCAAATAAAAGTAAACAGAGGAGGAATTGAACATATTCAACATGATCCCTGGAGCTTCCGAAAAGAGTGGATGGGTGAAGTTGATAGACATCTTTTCGCAGAGGGAAACCACCATCACATTTGGCGAAAGATGGGGGCCCACCTGACTGAAATAGATAAAAAAGAAGGAGTTATGTTTTGCTTGTGGGCCCCTCATGCAAAAAGTGTCTCCGTTATTGGTGATCTGAATTCATGGGATGGCAGACATCACCCTATGCAAAAACGTTTAGGAGGGATATGGGAATTATTCATACCAGGTCTAGGGGATGGTGATTTATATAAATATGAAATTAGAACTGAAAAAGGACATTGCTACGAGAAAGCCGATCCTTATGGTTTTCAACATGAAGTAAGACCTGCAAAAAGCTCAGTAATATCAAAGATCGATTCGTTTCAATGGAATGATCAATCTTGGATATCCAAGCGTGACAATAGAGATCCTCTTGAGCAACCGATATCCGTTTATGAGATGCATTTAGGCAGCTGGATGCATGCTTCCTCAGATGATCCATTTATCAACTCAGACGGGGAACATAGGGCTCCCGTCCCAGCAGCAGATATGAAGCCTGGCTCAAGATTGCTTACATACAAAGAATTGGCAAATAAAGTAATTCCCTATGTCAAAGAAAGAGGCTTTACTCATATTGAGCTTATGCCAATTTCAGAGCACCCTTTTGATGGCTCATGGGGATATCAAGTTACTGGTTGGTATGCACCTACTAGTAGATATGGCTCACCAGATGAGTTTCGTGCCTTCGTTGATTCATGCCATAAAGAGGGCATAGGTATTATTCTCGATTGGGTCCCAGGTCACTTCCCTAAAGATCAGCATGGTCTTGCTTATTTTGACGGTAGTCATCTATACGAGCATTCAGATCCCAGAATTGGAGAACACAAAGAATGGGGAACATTAATTTTCAATTACAGTCGGAATGAAGTTCGTAATTTTCTAGTTGCAAATCTAATTTTCTGGTTTGATCAGTTTCATATCGATGGAATACGTGTTGATGCAGTCGCATCAATGCTTTATAAAGACTATCTTCGTCCAGAAGGTGAATGGATACCTAACGAAGATGGGGGGAATGAAAATTTCGAAGCAGTTAGATTTCTACAACAGGCTAATCATGTTCTTTTTCAACATTTTCCTGGTGCACTTTCAATTGCCGAAGAATCAACCACATGGACTGGCGTAACCAAGCCAACTGATATGGATGGACTTGGTTTCAACCTCAAGTGGAACATGGGTTGGATGCACGATATGCTCGATTATTTTGAAATTGACCCATGGTTTAGGCAATTCAATCAAAACAATATTACTTTCTCCATTTGTTATAACTTTACTGAAAACTTTATGCTTGCTTTAAGCCACGATGAAGTTGTTCACGGAAAAAGTCATCTCCTACATAAAATGCCAGGTGACGACTGGCAGAAGTATGCTAATACACGTGCCTTACTTGCATATATGTGGACACATCCAGGTAAAAAAACAATATTTATGGGAATGGAATTTGGACAACGCCAAGAATGGAATGTTTGGGATGATTTGCAATGGGATCTTCTAAATCATGAACCACATAAAGGAATACAAAAATTAGTAGATGATTTGAATACTTTATACAAAAAAGAACCTGCTCTATGGAGAAATGATTTTGATGAATACGGATTCCAGTGGATTGATTGCGATGACAATAAAAATTCAGTAATTAGTTTTATGAGAAGAGAAAAGACCGATGGTGAATGGTTAGTAATAGTGGCAAACTTCACCCCTCAAAACCACTCTAATTACAGAATTGGTGTACCTGTTAATGGATTTTATGAAGAAATTTTTAATACAGATGCGAGTCAATATGGAGGCTCAAATTTAGGGAATATGGGAGGAAAATCAACAGACTTATACAATATCCATGGCTATGAAAATTCTATAGATCTTTGCCTCCCGCCTCTTAGCGTTCTAGTTCTAAAGCATAAATCTAACGAGAATTAACCCTCCGCGAATAGAAATGTTTCAACCTTGCCTGATAACCTAATTTCAACTGTCGTCTGGATGTAAAAATTCAAAAGGTATGACGAACTTTTGCAGAGAACGTATTTCATGATTTTCAAGTTACTGCTTCCTGTAAGTTTTTCGCTTAAAAGGACAAAATAATGAACAAAACTACTCCTCTACTCCTTCGTGCAGCTCGCGGAGAAAGTGTTGAAAGGCCACCGGTTTGGATGATGCGCCAAGCGGGGAGATACATGAAGGTATATCGCGATCTACGTGATAACCATCCAAGTTTCAGAGAAAGATCCGAAAACCCCGATCTTTCTTATGAAATTTCAATGCAACCTTTTAAGGCTTTTCAACCTGATGGAGTAATACTTTTTTCAGATATCTTGACTCCTCTTCCTGGAATGGGAATTAACTTTGACATAGTTGAAAGCAAAGGGCCTTTAATAAATGACCCAATAAGAAACCTCAAACAAGTAAAAAACCTTAAGCCCCTTCAACCAGAAGAAAGCATGTCTTTTGTCGGTGAAGTTTTAGGAAGGTTAAGAGAAAGCGTTGGAAACAATGCTGCAGTTCTAGGTTTTGTTGGTGCTCCCTGGACTCTTGCTGCCTATGTTGTGGAAGGGAAAAGCAGCAAAAATTATGCAGTTATAAAGGCGATGGCATTCCAAGAGCCAGAACTACTGCATCAACTTTTAAATCACTTTGCAGAATCAATTGCTAACTATTTGTCTTACCAAATCCAATCCGGAGCCCAAGTAGTCCAAATGTTTGATTCATGGGCAGGACAATTAAGTCCACAGGATTATGATGAGTTTGCAGCACCTTATCAACAAAAAGTAGTCAATTTAGTAAAAGAAAAGCATCCAGACACACCTATGATTTTATACATCTCAGGCAGTGCAGGAGTTCTTGAAAGGATGGGACAAACTGGAGTAGATATAGTATCTTTAGATTGGACTGTTGACATGGCAGAGGGACTAGCCAGACTGCCTCAAGAAGTGGGAGTCCAAGGGAATGTTGATCCGGGACTTTTGTTTGGTACTCCTGATGCGATCAGATCAAGAATTGTTGATGTAGTCAAGAAAGCGAAGGGTAGAAAACATATTCTTAATCTTGGTCATGGAATACTTCCTGGGACACCAGAAGAAAATGCAAGAGTATTTTTCGAGGCTGGTAAAAATGTCAATGAACTTATAAAAGTTTCATCTTGAAAAACGAAATAATTCTGATCACAGGGGCAAGTGGATGCGTGGGGCAATACATAGCCAATTGGCTAATAAAAAACTCAAATTCAGAATTATTTTTATGGGTTAGAGATCCAAAAAAAATAACTTCAATAAATTTAGAAAATCCAAGGATTAAGGTTTTAGTTGGAGATTTGCGACAATCAAATAAGTTCAAAAAAGAAATTTCAGAAGTCAACAGAGTTATTCATACAGCAACTGCTTGGGGTGATCCCAAAAGAGCGAAAGAAGTAAATATTGATGCAGTAAAGAATTTGCTCAATCTACTTAATCCTTCCAATATCAAACAAATCATTTATTTCTCAACTGCAAGTGTACTTGATAAAAATTTAAATTTGCTACCAGAAGCCTTTACTCATGGAACAGAGTACATACAAACGAAAGCACAATGCCTAAAAGAGCTTGAAACTCACCAGCTATCAAGAAAAATCATAGCTGTATTCCCAACACTAGTATTCGGCGGGCGTATAGACGGTAAAAGTAATTTTCCAACAAGTTATCTTACACAAGGCCTTAAAGATGCATTTAAATGGATCTGGCTAGCTAGATGGATAAAAGTAGTTTCAAGGTTTCATTTTATTCACGCAGCAGATATTGCTTTCATTTGCGGGCATCTAGTTACTTCTAATTTCGAACCTGAGCAATCCATTCCAAAAAGCAAAATAAAAAAATTCGTTCTAGGGCAACCCTACATAAGCATTGATGTTGCAATTCAGACGCTTTTAGGATGGAAAGGAATGAGAAAAGTCCCTCAAATCCCTCTTTGGATTTGGCTTGTTGAGCTTTTAACTATTTTACTGCCAATTCAAATCACAAATTGGGATAGGTTTAGCCTGAGACAAAAACACTTTATTCATGAGCCCGTAACATCTCCAGAAAGCTTTGGAGGCATAAGCTATGCCAAAACACTAGGTCAAGTTTTACATAATTCTGGTTTAACTAAACACTAAAATGTCAAACAGAAGCTAAAGTAGTAAAATTAAAAAAAAGAAGAATTAATTTCATGATTCGTTCTATTTCAACAGCTTTATTTGCTTTCTTTACATTCCTAGTAATTGGTGTATCCAATGTAAACGCTTCAACTGTTGAAGTTAAGCTAGGAACCGATGCAGGAATGCTTGCTTTTGAACCAAGCACTTTAAACATAAGTGCTGGTGACACTGTTAAGTTTGTGAACAACAAACTAGCTCCTCACAATGCCGTTTTTGACGGAAACGATGATCTAAGTCATCCAGATCTAGCTTTTGCTCCAGGAGAGTCTTGGGAGAGAACTTTTAGTACTGCTGGAACATACGACTTCTACTGTGAGCCTCACAGAGGTGCTGGAATGGTTGGTAAAATCGTAGTAAATTAAATCCATAAAAGAATTTGTTAAAGATGGGGGAGACCCCGTCTTTTTTTTTGATAAAAAATATATCTAGAAGCTTAGATAAAATCATCAAAGATAATATTTTTATAAAAAGATAAGTGTTTGCAAAGTAAAAATTTAAGGGATTTAATTTTAATTTCTAAAAAGTATTTATACTCCACACATGAAAAATTTAAATTATCTTAAACTACTACTAAGTATGAATCATAGTTTACAGAAAGTAAAAGCAAGGAATAAAAAATCAAATTAATTTTTCTTAAGGTCCCAAGATTTAACAAAACCTATATTTCAATACGTAAGAAAAGGTCGGTTTTCATATATTTATAGAATCATAGGATTTGCATAAAATAAATTAGGCAATTAATTTGAAGTATGAAGATAAATCCTGATGATTTCACTGAAGCTGCTTGGCAGGGGATCATAAACGCAAAAGATTTAGCCTTAACTCAAAATCATCAAAATTTAGAAACAGAACATCTTCTTTATTCTCTTCTAAAGAAAAATGAAATCGCAATAAAAGTAATAGAGAGATCTGGCGGTTCAATAAAAAGCCTAATCATGGAAGTAGATAAATTTATAAAAAATCAACCAAAAATGCAAAAGACACAAGAATCAATATTCTTTGGTAAAAATATATCATTGTCAATTTCAAGAGCAAAAAATATCAAAAACTCTTTCAAAGATGATTTTATTTCAAGTGAACATTTAGTGATTTCCCTATTTGATGACGAGAGAGTTTGTAATAGGTTATTAGTACAAAATCAAATTAAAAAAAATAGTCTCTTTAAGGCTATACAAGATATTAGAGGTGACAGAAAAGTGACCCAAAAAAATGCTGAAAATAGCTACGAAGCTCTTCAAAAGTATGGCATGGACCTTACTTCTGCTGCTCGAGATGGAAAATTAGATCCTGTAATTGGAAGAGATGAGGAAATTCGTAGAACCATTCAAATACTTAGCCGTAGGACTAAAAACAACCCGGTATTAATTGGTGAAGCTGGCGTGGGTAAAACAGCAATTATTGAAGGTTTAGCACAAAGAATTATCAACGGAGATGTTCCTACAGCACTTGAGGACCGTCAACTGATTTCCTTAGACATGGGAGCACTTATAGCAGGTGCAAAATTCCGTGGTGAGTTCGAAGAGAGACTTAAGTCAGTTCTTAAAAATGTCACAGATTCAGAAGGGAAAATAATTTTGTTCATCGATGAAATACATACTGTCGTCGGCGCAGGTGCGAGTGGTGGCGCAATGGACGCTAGTAATCTCCTAAAACCAATGCTTGCTAGAGGTGAATTGAGATGTATTGGAGCAACAACCATAAATGAGCATAGAGAAAATTTTGAGAAAGACCCTGCGCTGGAAAGAAGATTCCAGCAAATACTTGTAAAACAACCCTCAGTCCAAGATACGATTTCGATCTTACGTGGATTAAAAGAAAGATATGAAGTTCATCATGGTGTTCGTATCTCTGATAACGCACTAATAGCTGCGGCGATATTGAGTGATAGATACATACCCGAGAGGTTTTTGCCTGATAAAGCTATTGATCTAATAGACGAATCAGCCTCACGTTTAAAGATGGAAATAACATCAAAACCAGAAGAAATTGATGAGATTGATAGAAAAATCATCCAACTTGAAATGGAGAAATTATCTCTTGAAGGTGAGTCAGATACTTCAAGTCAAGAGAGGCTCGAATTAATTACTACAGAACTAGCCTTGTCAAAAAAGCATCAAATTGAAGTAAACAAAAAATGGAAAGAAGAAAAAGAATCAATCGAGGAAATTTCAACACTTAAAGAAGAAATTGAGAAAGTACAACTAGAGATAGAAAAAGCAAAAAGGAATTATGACCTCAACAGGGCTGCTGAACTTGAATACGGCACACTTGTAAATTATCAACAAAATTTAAAATCTAAAGAACTTAATTTGAAAAATTCCTCTCAAAATGCCGAGAAATCACTTTTGAGAGAAGAGGTGATAGCCGATGATGTAGCTGAAATAATTGCCAAGTGGACATCTATCCCAGTTAAAAGACTTGCTCAAACTGAAATTGAGAAATTACTCAATCTAGAGACTGAGCTACATAAAAAAGTTATTGGTCAAAATAAAGCCGTTCAATCAATATCTTCTGCGATACAGAGGTCTAGGACAGGACTTAGTGATCCAAGCAGACCAATCGCAAGTTTTTTATTTTTAGGACCGACAGGCGTGGGGAAAACAGAGTTATCTAAGGCTTTGGCTTCTCAACTTTTTGACAGTGAAAATGCCCTGATAAGAATAGATATGTCTGAATATATGGAAAAGCACTCTATAAGTCGCTTAATTGGCGCTCCTCCTGGTTACGTTGGTTATGAAGCAGGTGGACAATTAACAGAAGCAATCAGACGAAAACCTTATTGCGTTTTGCTTTTCGATGAAATTGAAAAAGCACATAAAGATGTTTTCAATGTATTACTACAGATACTTGACGAGGGAAGAGTAACTGATGGGCAGGGAAGAACAACAAACTTCAAAAATACTATTATTATTCTCACCAGTAATTTAGGAAGCGAGTTAATCACTGATAAGGACATAACGAATAGTCTGTCTACAGATATAGATGAACTTATCAATCAAGAGCTAAAATCAAATTTTAGGCCTGAGTTTCTAAACAGACTTGATGAAATAATTAATTTCGAACCACTTAAAAAAGAAACTCTACTAAAAGTAGTTGACTTACAATTAAATCGTTTAAGAGAAAGGTTGGAAGCAAAAGGAATGGAGCTTGAGATCAATAATGATGTTCTATCTTTAATTACTGAAATTGGATATAATCCTAGCTATGGCGCTAGACCTTTAAAGAGAGTCATTCAAAAAGAATTAGAGAGTGAAATAGCAAAATATATTCTTAAAGGCAAATATAAAGAAGGAAGCACTATAAAAATAGAAAAGAAAGAATCAAAATTAATTTTCACCTAGAGATATAAAAACTGAGGAAGCTAATTGCATATCAACTAAAAGTTTAAAACATCAATATTTAAACCACTCAGGGTAGAAAGTATAACTAGCAGAATTAATTTCATTTTCATGCGCTATTGCTTTCCAACAACAAGATCTACCATTCTCTCTTGAAAATAATAAATCATTAGCCCATCCCCAAACCAATTCAGCAGTTGACTCCATTCCAACATTATTCATAACTCTAAGATCTAGTACTTCTTCAGAGTGAAGATTTTTCCATGTTTCAAGAAGAGGATCATCAAAATTCACAAGAAATGTATGATCAAAATGTTCTCTTAACTTCTCTTCCAAAGTTCTCAGACTTGAAAAATCTACAACGAAGCCATTTTCATCAAGTGTATTTGAAGCAAAACAAAAGGTAAAGCTTCGACTGTATCCATGAACATAACGACAGTGACCTTTATGTTTCCATTGACGGTGAGAGCATGGATAGCCTTTAAAATGCTTTGAGCAATTAAAAGGAATATCTTTAATCGTCATAAAAAGATGAATAAAAAACCAATAGAGTATTAAATTTAAACAATTAGAGTTGTAAAGCCTAATTGGCTTAATTAAAAATGCTTTTTATAGATAATCTAAATTTTGATCAAAACGGCTTAATCCCAGCCATAGCTCAAGATTGGGTCGATGGCTCAATTTTAATGATGGCATGGATGAACAAAGAATCCATTACGAAAACATTAGAATCTGGTGAAGTTCACTATTGGAGTCGTTCAAGGAGAGAACTTTGGCACAAAGGAAAGACGAGCGGTCATTTTCAAAAATTGAAAGGAATTAGGACTGATTGCGATTCAGATACAATACTTTTATCTATTGAACAAATTGGTTCAATAGCATGCCATACAGGAAAAAGAAGTTGTTTTTTTAAAAATTTAGAAACAAATGAAGACGTTCTTTACCCTCCATCTGATGCTTGTAGTGAATTATTCAATGTCATAGAGAGTCGCAAAAATAATCCTGAGGAAGGAAGCTATACAAATAGTCTTCTGAAGGAAGGCGATAATAAAATCCTAAAAAAGATAGGAGAAGAAACAGCCGAATTTATTATGGCTTGTAAAGATAAAAATCCAACTTCAGTTGCCAATGAGGCTGCAGATCTAATTTTCCATATTCAAGTTTCTTTAGCCCATCAAAATGTTTTATGGGAAGATGTTCTAAAAGTTTTAGTTAAAAGAAGAGGCGCTCCTAGAAGAAATCAGTAGCAAAAAAACAAACTTTATATTAATTATTTACTTCTAAATAAGTTTCTTTGGTAAAAAAACTAAAGATTAAATTCATAAAAAAGTCTTGAAAGTGAAAAAAACAAATCAACCGATTTTCTTAAATCTTTGGTAATTTATCGTTTCCCTAAAATTATGGATAGCACTTGAAAATAATTATTCGAGACTCAAAAATCTTTAAAGAGTTTTATAAATCAAAAAACCACTATAAAAAGTCATTGATATCAATAGGTTTTGAGATGTTTTAATTGAAAAAAAAATTAATTAGACGCATTTTAAAATAGCCAAGTAAAAAATACACAAAACTTCTTCTTGCTTAATTAAGCTAATGAAGGCCATAAGAATAGATAAAAGATAAATAATAAATTCCGAACACTTTATTACGCCTATTGAAAGTAAACAATTTCTCTCTAGGTTATGAATATAAGGAGGAATAAATCGTGAGTTCATTAAGCGACTTTCTTGGAGAAATAGGAAGACACGAATTGCTCACACCAGAGCAAGAACTCACAATGGGTAGAGAAGTTCAAGCAATGGTTGCACTTAATGAACGCTGCCAACAAGCTGGTGGAAATGGACCAAAGTGCGAATATTCAAGCGCAGAGAAAAAAGCACTTAAAGCAGGTGAAAGGGCCAAGAATCAAATGATCACTGCAAACTTAAGGCTTGTTGTAAATCTAGCCAAGCGCTATCAAGGTAAAGGTCTGGACCTTCTAGATTTAATTCAAGAAGGTACATTAGGGTTAACAAGAGCTGTTGAGAAATACGATCCCAAAAGAGGTCATCGATTTTCAACTTACGCTTACTGGTGGATTAGACAAGGGTTAAATAGAGCGCTATCAACGCAAAGTAGAACAATAAGAATCCCTGTAAACATAAATGAAAAGCTAACAAAACTTCGTGCTGCAAAGTCACGACTAATGCAAGAACTTGGGGTTCATCCCTCAACCAACCAAATAGCAATACAAATGAATATTCCTTTAGAGGAAGTAGAAGAATTACTTGCATGTGAGTTGAGAAGTATCACAGTTAGTTTGCAAGGGGCAGTCAAATCAAAAGCAGATCCATCTGAGCTTGTCGATATTCTTCCAAGTGAGGAAGTGGCTCCTATGGAACTAGCTGAATTAGCAGAAAGAAGTGCGTCAGCTTGGTCGTTATTGGATAAGTCAAATCTCACACCTAAGGAGAGAACGATACTAAGTCTTCGATTTGGTCTTGATGGATCTAACGAATGGAGGACGCTTGCTGAGGTGGCGAGACAAATGAATTGCAGCAGAGAATATTGCAGACAAGTAGTTCAACGTGCATTAAGAAAATTGAGAAAGACAGGCATTCAAACTGGTCTTTTAGAGACAAGGATTTAATTGTGGTTAGTTCAAGGAACTCAAATAAAGAAGTCTTTGAAGCAGAGGTACTTGAAAGTTCTGTTATCGACGAAGCAGTACTTAAAAAGATCTTATTAAGAGCAGGCAGAGTAATTGCAAAACCTGCTTTAGAAGGATATGAACTCATCATAGATAATTCAACTCCTCCCCAAGTGAGGGTATCCATCATAGGAGCACTTACTTATTTAATTGTTCCTGTCGATTTAATTCCCGATTTTATTCCTGTCTCAGGTTTTAGCGATGATCTAGTTGCTCTTACAGCTATAATTAGTCTTTGGCAACATCACATTACTCCAGAAATAAAATTCAGAGCACAATCTAAGCTGAATAAATGGTTTCCTCTATGAGCAAACAGCACTGGGCAAAAGATATAGAAGAAGATCTCGTACTTCTTATCAAAGATTGGTTGAGACAAACAGGAAGAACACAATCAGAACTTTGTCAAAGTCTTAATCTCCCTTCATCGAGAATGCCAACTTTAATTGATTCATTAAAAAAAGATTTTAGCTATGGAGGAATTCCAAAAGTTGCAAATCGACTTTGTGAAGTTGAAGAGTTATGGAAAAACGAAGAAGGAGGAAAAACAAATAAGAGCCTTGAATTAAATTCTTCTGGACAACTTGATCTTCTTGACGAAATTTGTGAAGACCTTTCAAAAATTAATTTCAATAACTAAAATTTACAAGCTTATAAAAAGGAAATTAAGAGTTTTTTTTCTAATCAGTTTATTCTGCACATTTTTTTATTTAAGTTTGCCGAAAGATCTAAATGCTCTTGAGGTAAATTCAGGGGGAAATCTTTTCAAGCACAACTGTGCTGGATGTCACATGAATGGCGGGAACATAATTAGAAGATCAAAAAATTTAAAGATTTCATCATTAAAGCGTAATGGAATTGACAACCCAGAAGCAATAGCGAAGATCGCAAGACAAGGGATAGGAATAATGAGTGGTTATGAAGATGAATTAGGAGAAAATGGCGATCAAATTGTAGCTAATTGGGTATGGGAACAAGCTCAAAAAGCCTGGGTCCAGGAGTGAATTTCGAATTCAGTCCATATTCCCTTTCTCCAGTAAACGTCCTCTTTGATAAGACTTCTTATATGCTCAATGTCCTCAGATTTAAATATCCCAAAAACATATCTATTACATTTTGTCGGTCCTAATGTTATTAATATACCTTTTTCCTTAAGTAATGAGAGTCTATGAAGATGCTCTTCCCTAAAAGGTGTTCTCTTTATTAGAGCATCTTCACAGTATGACCCCCAAAGGACAAATTGATCCATAATTTTCAAGTTAAATAAAGATACTTTTTCTCAAGATAAAACATAGAAAAGAATTCAATATTCAGCTTGATCTGTTGCTATTTATAAAAATATTAGTTAGTTGCTGCTCTAAGTTCTTTACAAAAAGAACCAGCTTCTTCAACTTTCATTCCTATAGAGGCATTAGCAATTCTTTTAACTAAAGCACTACCAACAATTGCACCATCAGCTCCCCATTCTCTAACTTGTTGAATATGTTTTACTTCCGAGATTCCAAAGCCAACAGCAATCGGAATAGATGAAGAGTACTTTAGTTGCTTAACAAGAGAACCAACATTCTCTTCTAGTGACGACCTTTCTCCTGTGACTCCAGTAACACTAACTAGATAAGTAAATCCATTAGAAGTCTCTGCAATTTTTTTCATACGATCCTTGGGTGTAGTAGGAGCAACTAATAGAACCAAATCAATTTCTTTAGCTTCAGCTATCTCAGAAAGTTTCTCTGCTTCCTCTAAAGGAAGGTCTGGGACAACAAGCCCTGAGACACCTACTTCCGAAGCTTGTAAGCAAAATTCTTCCAGCCCTTTATTAACAAGTGGATTGGAGTAAGTAAATAAAATTATTGGTATTGTCAATTGATCTCTCAATTCAGACAACATTTTAAAAACCCTGTCAGGAGAAGTTCCCGCAGAGAGAGCTCGAGAAGCTGCTAATTGAATAATAGGTCCATCTGCTAACGGATCACTGTATGGAATACCTAGCTCAATCATGTCAGCGCCATTTGCTTGAAGTTCTAACAAAATCTTTGCTGTGGTTTCCAAATCAGGGTCACCTGCCATAAGGAAAGGCATTAATGCAATTCTTTTCTCCTTTTTTATTTTGGAAAAAGACCTACTAATATTTGTACTTTTCAATGTTCTAAGCCTTGGGTATCTATCTTTTTTATCATTTTTGTATCCCTAAGAGTAAAAAATTATTGAGATTTAGTAATTAAAACTTAAGTTTGTTCAATACTTTCTTCCTCAACGGTTTTTAGTAATTCAATTTTTTCTTCTTCTGTCATGACCTCAAACTTTTCTCTAATTTTTTCATCAGTCAATTTTTCATAAGCCTCTCTGTATCTTTTACGTTGCTCCATAAAAGTCATATTCCCAGAAAAGACCCTGAATAGGTAAGAAGCGGTCCATGCAAAAATAATTAAAATTAATATTGACTGTGCTGCAATACCAGCTGATATTGATTCAAATCCAAGTAAATGAAACACTTCATATCCCAAGCCGCCTAAAACAAAAACAAGCAAACCTATTTGAAAAACCTGTGCTCTTGTCAAGGTTCAAGACTCCTCTTTTCCATTCATTCTTAAATTAAGAAACGGTGCAAACAAAACCATTCCAGGAAAGAAAAGAAACACAAGTCCATATATAAAAAGGCGTTCTAACTTTCCCATAACATTCCAACGATTATTCATCCAATAAAAAAGAAATAAAGGAACTACCAATAAATACGCCCCTCCTAATACCGCATAAGCAGATAATGTAATTATCGGACTAACAGCACCCATTAAGCCTAAAGGGACTAAACACACAATCGAGATAGAAAAGATCATGGGAGTGGGGGGACTTGAACCCCCACGGCCAAAAAGCGGCCAACAGATTTTAAGTCTGGTGCGTCTACCAATTCCGCCACACTCCCCAGTGATAGCAAGGGTTATCACAATGCTAGAGATTCAACTCTAAGCCATTCACATATTAGCGTAAACGTATGTGCTCAAATCAGTACTCTTAAGAATATCTAGAGTTAAATAATCATTAGAGTAATCACTCACCCATCTCACTAAAGTCCCGTACTGCCCAGCCAAGAGTTTCTCCTGAATGAAATGGTTTTACAAAATCATTGGGATCACCATCTAGTCCAACGTCAATCATTTGAGGTACGGAAATATTTTTTTTAACTAATGTTATTCTCTCTGTGTTTAAAGGTAATCCATAAAAAGTTGCTCCATTGATACTTGAAAAAGCTTCAAACCTATCTAGGGCATTTTCTTCTTCGAAAACTTTTAAATAGCTTTCCAAAGCGCAAGGGGCATTAAAGATTCCCGCACATCCACATGAGCTTTCCTTAAAGCTACGGGTATGAGGTGCTGAATCAGTACCAAGGAAAAAGCAAGGTTTACCGCTGGTAGCAGCTTGTCTTAGAGCAATACGATGAATTTCACGTTTAGCTGTGGGTAAGCAATAAAAATCACTCCTTAACCCACCATTAAACATTGCGTTTCGATTGATATGTAGATGATGAGGTGTAATTGTAGCTGCTATATCAAACTCACTGTTTCCTACAAAGTCAATTGCATCAATGGTCGTGATGTGTTCTAAAACCACTTTAAGTGATGAAAATCTTCGTAATAATGGTTCAAGGTGTCGCTCAATAAAGACAGCTTCTCTATCAAACACATCAACATTGAAATCGGTCACTTCTCCATGAATCAATAATGGCATACCAATTCTTTCCATCGTCTCAAATAAATTGTCGACTTTACTTATATCTGTAACCCCATACGACGAATTAGTTGTCACATTAGCTGGATAGAGCTTTGCTCCATGAAAGACACCTTCTCTAAAGCCTCTCTCCAAGACCTCCGCAGGCATATCATCTGTGAGATACGCTGTCATTAATGGGGTAAAAGAAACACCTTCAGGGATAGACTCGATAATTCTTTTTTTATACTCTTGTGCTTGGCTTATAGCAGTTATTGGCGGATCAAGATTAGGCATGATTATTGCACGACAAAACACATCTGCTGTATGACTTAAAACACCTTTAAGAATCTTTCCATCTCTCAAATGCAGATGCCAATCATCCGGCTTTAATAATGAGATTTGATTAACAGAAGCAATCACAGGATTAAAGCTTTTTCAATGTATATCTTATGCAACCTTGATCTATAAGTCTTCAAGTATCAACAAAGGGCTAAGATATTACGATAATACCAAATGAAAATAATATAAATTAATTCACTAATTTAGTTTCTCCATAAATTACTCAATTATGCCATCAATATTATTGTCATTTTTAGAGCTTATTACTGGGATACTTTTACTTTTTAGCGGTGGGGAGTTCTTTATTCAAGGATCTGTCGCTTTAGCCTTAATCCTTGGGATCCCTCAACTAGTTATTGGTTTAACAATAGTATCTCTCGGGACAAGTGCACCTGAACTATTTGTGAGTGTTAACTCCTCCCTCTCTGGATCAGATAGTCTGGCTTTGAGCAACATTGTTGGCAGCAATATTTTCAATGTGATGGTAGTTCTCGGAGGCAGTGCACTTTTGCGACCTTTAAGAGTTGAAAGTCGTCTTGTAAGGAGAGACATTCCTCTTCTTTTAGCAGTCTCAACTGCCGTTTGGGGGATGGCAGCTTCAGAGCTGATAACTTGGCAATTTGGAGTAGCTTTGATAGTTGCGCTGATAATAAATACCACTTGGGAAATTCGCACAGCAAGAGAGGAGCCTCAAAAAACCCAAGAAGCAGAGCCAGAAATCAATATAGAAAAAGACTCAACAAGTTTATTAAATGCAGGTGTGAAATTATTAGGTGGTATTTTCTTGCTAACTCTTGGATCACGGCTGTTAATAGAAGGCGCATCTACAATTGCAGGATTATTAGGTGTAAGCGAAGCCATAATTGGGTTAACGATAGTTTCGCTGGGCACCTCTTTACCTGAGTTGATTACTTCATTAGTGGCCGCTATTCGTGGTCAAACTGATCTAGCAATAGGCAACGTAATTGGAAGTTGTTTATTAAATCAATTACTAGTTTTAGGTAGCTGTTCTGTATTATCTGGAGCGAGTGGTTTAGTTGTTGAGAATTTACTTATAACTAAGGATATTCCTATCATGGTAATTACTACATTTGCATGCATGCCAATTTTTTGGACAAAAGGAATAATAAGCAGAGGAGAAGGCGGAGTTTTATTAGGATTATATATGCTTTACATTGCAGACAAAATAATACCTCTAACTCTACCAACTTTACATTCAGCATTCAAAGAATTAGTTTTTATAGCCATATCATTATCAATAATAATAATTATATATAAGACAATTGCTTACTGGTTAAGGCTAAGAAAAAGTTCTAATAACTGATCTCTTCACAAGCATCATCTCATTGTCACAAACTCCTCAGCTATTGTGGGGTGGAGTGCCATTGTATTATCAAAATCAGATTTTTTAGCTCCTAGCATTAGCGAGATTGATGCCATCTGAATAATCTCAGATGCATTGTCACCAATCATATGACATCCCAAAACTTTATTATTATTTTTATCAACTATTAGCTTTAAAATACACTTAGGGCCAGTCTTTGGCAATGATTTGGATAAGGGTCTAAATATTGATCTATATACTTCAATTTTATCTTTTCCTAGCGAATGGATAGCCTCCTCTTCAGTTATGCCTACAGAAGCTATTTCAGGCTGACTAAATACAGCATAAGGAACAAAATTATAGTTAACCTTTTGATCTGATTTGCCATAATTTCTATCAGCAAACTTTCTACCCTCATCAATTGCGACAGGTGTCAAGTTGATCCTGTCAGTTACATCTCCAATAGCAAAGATATTAGAAATATTTGTTTTACTTTCACTATCAACTTTAATTTTATTTTCAAGAGTTTCTATACCCGCTTGTTCTAACTTCAACCCCTCTAAAAATGGCTTTCTACCAGTAGCGAAAAGTAATCCATTCGAGTCAAACTCTTTCCCTGTATTTGTTTTTATAATTAAAGATCCAGGAGTTCCTTTTATTGATGAAACATTCTCACCAAATCTTAGATCAATTCCTTTACTTATCATTCCCTCGGTTAATGCTGAAGAAAGTTCAAAGTCAAACCCTCTTAAAATCCGATCACCTCGAACTAATTGATTAACCTCAACACCTAAACCATGCAAAATGCATGCAAATTCACAAGCAATATAGCCTGCACCAACAATTGTAATTTTTTTCGGAAAGCTTTTAAGAAGAAACATATCATCACTTGTCCAACCTAAAGAGGCACCCTCGATACTTGGTCTTTGAGGTTTGCCTCCCACTGCAATCAAAATTCTTTCTCCATCAAGTTCATTTAAAGTCTCTCCATTTATTCGATTTTTAATTGCGATACAATTTGAATTTTTAAACTCACCCCAACCTTTAAAAAGCTCAACATTAGCCTTATTTAGAAAATTCTCGTGTAATTCATTCAGCCTTTGCACTTCCTTTCGAACATTACCTAATAAAGTCTCTGACTTAATCTTTAAATTATCAAAATCAAAACCATAAGATGGTGCAGACAAAAAACTATCTAAGAGTGAAGAGCCACAAACTAATAATTTTTTAGGAACACAACCTCTTATTACACACGTCCCTCCGACAAGATCGCCCTCGACGATCGCTACAGATGCTCCATAACTGGCTGCTTTCTTTGCAGCAGCTAATCCACCGGATCCTGCACCAATGACAATTAAATCAAAAGACCTTTTCAATTTTGCAACCTAGTATTATTTCTCTATTCTCGTTGAAATAAATGAATCCAACCAGAAATGCAATGAGTTGGGAAGAATTAGCAATATATGCAGCTGATCCCATTGATCAAATCAATGGGTTAAACAACCCATATTCCTCACTTCGCCTTTTTAATAAAGATGAGTCCGAGGCAATTGTTACTCTTTACAGAGACAATCATGCTTGGTGTCCTTATTGCCAAAAAGTTTGGATTTGGTTAGAGCTTAAAAAAATCCCTTACCGCATTAAAAAAGTAACCATGCGTTGCTACGGAGAAAAGGAAAGATGGTATTTAAAAAAAGTGCCCTCAGGAATGCTCCCTGCAATAGAAATTGAAAATCATGTAATCACAGAAAGTGATGAGATCCTATTTGTGTTAGAAGAAATTTATGGGCCTCTAGGTCAATCTCTAAATGAGAAGAAAGTCCTCGAACATAGGGCACTTGAAAGAGAATTATTCTCATCTTGGTGTAATTGGTTGTGTCGCAACTCTCTTTTCCAAGCCCAAGAAGTACAAAAGAAAGAGAATTTCAAAAATATTGCAAAAAAATTTGAAAATGAACTACAAAAAAATGCTTCAGGATGGCTAACACCAACCTCAACAGTAAATGGTGAAAAGCCTGGATCAGCAGATGTGATTTTCATTCCATATGTTGAAAGGATGAATGCTTCATTGGCTTACTACAAAGGATATTCATTGAGAGAAGAGCACCCTTTTATAAATACATGGCTTAAAAATCTTGAAAAACTTGAGGAATATAGAGGAACTCAAGGAGATTTTCATACTCATGCTCATGATTTACCCCCTCAAATGGGAGGTTGCTTTACTAATTCAAATGCAAACCAACAATTATTTTCCAAAGAAATTGATGTGGGTGCAGGATTAGGGCAATTAGAACTAGTAGATTTCGAAGTTGATCAAAAATCAAAACAACAATTTGAGGCATTAGCTTTAGAGAGAGTTATCAAACATAAAGAAAGAATCATTGATGTTAACCCAATGAAAAATAAATCATTTGATCAACCATTAAGGGCAGCATTAACTTCTATGATTTCAAAAAAAGATTGCATTCCAGAGAAGAATAGTGCCTCATCATTACGCTACCTCCGAGATAGAATTTCAGTTCCAAGAGATATGCCTTTATTATCCGGAAGATTGTTAAGGCAGGCTCTTGAACGTACAGCAAATTTTGATGGTAGTGATCCAGGTCCTGCAATACCTACAAGGAATAGGCTAGATCAAAATCCTATACAGTTTGATTAGAAATTTATTCTCGCTACATGTTTTCTTTAACGACGTTTTCGTGAATCGATTTGAAGAAGATCCTTAACCTTTTGAACTTGACTGGCCAATTGTGGTTCACTTGAAAGCTTCTTTTCTACTTGTTCAATGGCATACATAACTGTTGTATGATCTTTTCCCCCAAAAGATTCTCCAATTCGAGGCAGACTTAGATCAGTACCGTGGCGCATTAAATACATGCCAACCTGCCTTGCCTGACTGACAGGCCTACGTCTACTTGGACTACGCATTTCCTCCTCAGTAACTCCAAAGACTTCAGCAACTTTTTCCAAGACTTGCTTAGGTTTAACTTCAACTCCTTGTCCGGTCGGATCAAGCATAGGTGCCACCGATTCGACTGTCATTGGCAACCCAGTAATAGAGGCAAATGCCACAGCTCGAGTAAAAGCCCCCTCCAACTCTCTAATATTAGAGGTAAATCTTCCAGCTATAAACTGAATCAAATCTCTTGGTAAACGCATCCTTTCATGCTCAGCTTTTTTTTGTAATATTGCCATTCTGGTCTCTAAATCAGGGGCTTGAATATCTGCGATTAGTCCCATTGAAAATCTTGAAATCAATCGCTCTTGCAAACGAGGTATTTGACTTGGAGGCCTATCAC
>QCIZ01000003.1 GCA_003216375.1 Prochlorococcus sp. AG-402-O21
TGAAAGCATCTGAATAAGCAGAAGTTGTTGCTGCAACAACATCATCCTGATCAAGTAAAGGACCAGCAGTTACTTCTAGATCGCCAACAGGGAACGCATAAAATAAAGAATGCAATGTGATAGCACCTGTTCCACCAGTTGCACTATCCATGCTTGCTAAAGGACCACTAGCATTACCAGTTTCCATGCCCATATAAAGCATGTCTTCACCAGTGAAGCTAGAAGTTACATCAAGGCCATATGCATACTGCATATAAAGCTCTTCTTCTGTGTCTGTTGTTCCGCCGTCAGAAACAGAACCAACAGTGAAATAAGCACCACCAGAAAGAGATGTGGTTGATGAGAATGCAGTATCTGCATTAACAGCAACAGGAGCCATAAGGCCCAAAGCTGCAGGAGCTACCAGCAAACGCTGAAAAAGCTTCATTGTGTCCTCACACAAATTGTATTCAATTTATTTTCCTAATTAACCATTAATCAAGATGTATTTTAAAATACATTATCCGAAAATGTTTAGTATCGGTGAATACATTCTTATCTATCTCATGTTTTATTTTTTAATTTAAAATCAATTGATGTAGTTCTATCTTTGGATTTTGACTATCATATTTTTCTAGAATTAAAAAATTTAAATTGAGTACCCATAGTTTTCCTTTGACTAGTTAAATTCAAAAAAAGTTTAAAAAATAAGCGACTTGGCTCTAGTATTTAATCATTATCTATAGAGTTAGCCTCAGGACCTAAAGAAGATGCAACCAATCCTGATACCACTGTAGAGATGCTTGATAATTTATTCAGAAAAATTCTCTCTTCTAAAGTAACTGATTGATCATTTTCTATTCGGTTGAGTATGTTTTGAATTCGAAGTCTTGTTGCAGTAGAGAGCATAAATTTTTTACTTTTTTTATCTAACCTGCTCTGGAGAGGTTGTTCGTGGCGTACTTTTTTAGAATTATTTTATACTTTAATCTTTAAGCTTGGTATAAAAAAGTACAAATACTTTTTTATTTTTTTGTTTTAATTTCATCAAATATTTGTGCATTATGGTCGATTTCTCTTACAGAAATATCACTTCAAGTATGGTTATATTGAAATGCATTGGACCAGATAGATTTTTTTTGGAACGAGCTATTTTCCCCCAAGAAGTTTTTTCATCTATGGCACCAGAAGGTTCTCAATTAGAAATTTGGGGAATAGAGTCCTATGGGCCTAATTTAGAACAACGCCTAAGAGTATCTTCTTTTATGGCTGAAGACTCAGTTGTAGCTTAATTTCTTTAACTATTTAATACTTTTAAAGCAATAGATATCTTTGCGCAAGTGGGAGCGACTCGGCTGGTTCACAAGTTAAAAGCTCTCCATTTGCAAAAACTTCATATGTTTGAGGGTCAACTTCTATTTTTGGTTTTGCATCATTGAGTTTCATTGATTGCTTGGATATATTTCTTGTGTCTTTAACGGCAGCAATAGTACGTTCCAATTTGAGTTGTGATGGTACATCAGCGTCTATTGCGATTTCACTTAAGAAAGTAAGGCATGTAGGATTTATTGCCTTTCCAAAGGTAGAAAACATTGGGCGACCATGCACTGGTTGAGGGGTAGGAATAGAGGCATTTGCATCTCCCATTTGAGCCCATGCGATAGATCCTCCCTTGATTACTAAGTCAGGTTTGATGCCAAAAAACCCTGGGTTCCATAGTACTAAGTCGGCTAGTTTTCCAACTTCTATCGACCCAACATTACCGCTGATTCCATGAGCGATCGCTGGATTAATAGTCACCTTTGATATATACCTTTTCAGGCGATGATTATCATTCCTTTGATTATCTTCTGGTAATGATCCTCTTTGAACTTTCATTTTATGGGCAGTTTGAAAAGTTCGACTAATAACTTCTCCAACTCTTCCCATAGCTTGAGAGTCACTCGCAATAATAGAAAAGGCTCCTATGTCGTGAAGGATGTCTTCAGCAGCAATAGTTTCACGACGTATTCTTGATTCGGCAAATGCGACATCCTCAGGAATTTTAGGATCCAAATGATGGCAAACCATCAGCATGTCTAAATGCTCCTCAAGAGTATTTAGAGTGAAGGGTCTGGTCGGATTTGTACTGCTAGGGATCACATTAGATTCCCCGCAAATTTTTATAATGTCAGGAGCATGACCACCGCCAGCTCCTTCTGTATGGAAGGTATGAATTGTTCTTCCTTTTATTGCCCGAATTGTATCTTCAACAAAACCAGCTTCATTTAGGGTATCTGTATGAATACAAACTTGTACGTCTAGTTGGTCTGCGACACTGAGGCAAGAATCAATACAAGCTGGAGTCGTTCCCCAGTCTTCATGAAGTTTTAATCCACAAGCTCCTGCTCTTACTTGTTCTTCTAGCGCTGCTTTATTAGTCGCATTGCCTTTTCCAAAGAATCCCAAATTAACAGGAAAACCCTCCGCAGATTGCAGCATCCTTGAGATGTGAAATGCTCCTGGCGTACATGTAGTTGCATTAGTACCAGTTGCTGGACCTGTCCCTCCTCCAAGCATTGTGGTAACCCCACTAGCTAAAGCAGTTTCTATTTGTTGTGGACAGATAAAATGAATATGACTATCAATAGCTCCTGCAGTGATAATATTTCCTTCTCCTGCGATTGCTTCTGTACTAGCTCCTACAATAATGTTGACACCTTCTTGAGTATCAGGATTGCCAGCTTTTCCGATACCTGAGATTTTCCCATCTTTAATACCAATATCTGCTTTAACAATTCCCCACCAATCTAGGATAAGTGCATTTGTAATAACAGTATCTACTACTCCATTGTCTCTGCTTTGTTGTGATTGTCCCATTCCATCACGAATAACCTTACCACCACCAAATTTAACTTCGTCTCCATAGTGAGTATGATCTTGTTCAACTTCGAGTATTAAGTCTGTATCTGCAAGTCTAATGCGATCGCCTTTAGTAGGACCATAAGTCTCTGCATAGGCTTGGCGAGAAATTTTGAAAGGCATTTTATTGTAGAAGTGAATCGTTTATAAGTCCGTTGAACCCAAAAATTTTACGATCTCCTGCATAAGGAACAAGATTAACTTCTCTTTGATCACCTGGCTCAAATCTGATAGCAGTACCAGCTGGGATGTCTAATCTTTTGCCGAGAGCTTTTTGACGCTCAAATTCTAGACCTTGATTTGACTCAAAGAAATGATAATGAGAGCCAATTTGTATTGGCCTATCGGAAGTGTTAGCGACTTTTAGAGTTGTGATTTCTCTTCCTTTGTTGAGTTCAATAAAACCATCTTCTGGAATAAGTTCTCCAGGAATTAAATAAGACATAATTGTAGTTAGCTAATTGGATTGTGAAGTGTTACAAGCTTCGTTCCATCGGGGAAAACAGCCTCTATTTGAACTTCATGGATGAGTTCGGGCACGCCTTCCATGACTTGTTCTCTGGTTAGCCATGTAGTTCCTTCGTTCATTAAGGTTGAGACACTCTTGCCATCTCTAGCACCTTCAAGTACTTGAAAGCTAAGCCAAGCAACAGCTTCAGGATGATTTAATTTCAAACCTCTTTTTAATCTTCGCTCTGCCAAAAGAGCAGCGGTAACTACAAGTAATTTGTCTTTTTCTTGAGGGCTTAGGTACATTTTTTAATAGTTAGAAGTTCATTTTACTAGCAAAGAAATGCTTAAAAGTTCATGATGGACATTTTATATCTGTTGATGGATTTTCTTGCATTGGCCAAATCCTCATGTATTCAGGCATGCTTAAGTTTCTTAAACTTCTAGTAAGTCTCCAAATTCTATAAAACCAAAATCGAGCTGATTGTGTTGATGAGCCTGTGTATCTTGCTGATATGCCATTTTTAAGAAGGCTACAAGTCATAAATCCCTCAAGTCCATCTCTTTGTTGTCGGCAGTTGACTAATAAATCAGACAAATCTTTTTGTTTGATTTCTTTAGGTGTTATCCAAGTTAAAGATCCAAATACTGGTTGCTTTTCTAAGCCATGAATGGACTTTAGAGCGTCTCCGGCTAGTTCTAAGCGATCACTAAATTCATAATGTTTTCCTTCAGTATTCTCCCTAAAGATTTCCAAAGATGATCTCCATACTCCACTACCAAGTTCTTCTCCCGCAGCAGTCCTTCCCAAGCGAACCAAATCAACACATAAAAAGCTCGATGAAGGATCAAGATTAACAGTCATATTTTGTTCGAAAAGACCTCCCTGATAGACAATTAATTCTTGAGGGATCCATTCAAGGTCAGAATTTTTTTCAATTTGAAAAAAACATTTTTGATTTGCCCATCTTCCTTGCGGATTTAGTTTTGATCTACCTCTGCTTCCATAAACTTTTTGAGCTGCTACCGAAGAACAAATAGCACTGCTATTTTCTTCAGCATTTATATTTATTGTGAGTTGGTCACCTCCAACAATTCCACCAGCACTATGGAGAATTGGTATTTCGCATCTCCCATCTTTTTTATCATTGAAAACCCTCATTAATTTTAATGGAGCAGTACATTTTGCTTGATGAATTGTTTTGACAATATCTCTATTGTTAGACTTTGGCTTCTTGTAAAGCCTTAGATCACAAGTTCCATGCCATTGAGAGGTCATTAAATAGATTTATCGTTTTTGTTTAATTGGTTTTGAGAAAATAATAAATTTCTGATCTGGTAGACATGATCTATAAAATTGAAATCTATAAAGAATTGAAGCTTGTCTCACGAATTAATCTATCTCACTAAGAGAATTAGTGCTCAAGTCATTGGGCAATGCCTCTTCCTTCCCTTGTCTGCAAAAGAGAGGACTCAGCTTAGGGGCAAACGATCAACTTTAGATGGAACTGATGTGATGTTAAATTTGCCTAGAGAAGGAGGCCGCTTGATCCCTGGAGAGGTATTGAAAAGTGAGAATTCACAAATTTTTGTAAGCATAGAGGCTGCTCATGAAGATGTAATAAGAATTAGCTCAGAAAATAGATTGAAATTGTTAAAAGCTGCTTATCATTTAGGCAATAGACATGTTGAGATTGAGTTGCACGATAAAGAGTTATATTTACTCAATGATGTAGTTATGAAAAAGATGTTAGAAGGCCAAGGCTTTGCAATAGAAACTTTTCAAAGACCTTTTTCTCCTGAGATAGGTGCTTACGAGTATTAGGATTGATTAATTCAGTTTATGAAACTTGAGCTTTTACAATTAATGAGCCCATCATTACCAATTGGCGCCTTTAGTTACTCAGAAGGATTAGAATGGCTTGTTCAAAATAAAAAAGTGTATGACGAGACAACACTTTTCAATTGGATTGAAAGTGAACTTTCTCGAGGTCAAATAACAATTGAGGCCAGCTCAATTTCGCACTTAATGAGAGATTTAGTGAATTGGAGTGATCATACAGATGTTCAATATAAGTTAATTATTGAAGAGTGGAATTCTTGGCTTGGTTCATTAAGAGATTCTCCGGAGGTTAGATCTCAACAAAAACAAATGGGCGAATCTTTACTACAGCTATTAATTGATCTGGATCATCCTCTTCCTGATAATGAAAAGAAATTTATATGGCCTATAGCTTGGGCTTGGGCTGGAGTATGCTTGGACATAACTCAAATTGATATGGTGGAGGGTTATTTATATAGCTGGGTAGCCAATCAATTAAGTGCGGCATTAAGGCTATTGTCATTAGGGCCAACAAAAGCTCAAAAGCTTCAAAAAAAATCTCTAGTACTTATTAAGTCTCAAGCAAGTTACTTATTGGAACAGAATCCTAAAGAAATTTGGGTTAGCGATGTCGGAGCTATTATGGCACAACAGTCGCATGTAGAACTTTATTCAAGATTATTTAGAAGCTAATGGAAAGTAAATTAAGAGTTGGAATAGCTGGTCCAGTTGGATCTGGTAAAACGGCTATCATTCAGAGACTATGTGAAAACCTTAAAGATCAATTAGAGATCGCCGTAGTAACAAATGATATCTATACTCAAGAAGATGCGAAATTTTTGACTAATTCAAAGGCTTTAGCACCAGAACGAATCAAAGGAGTGGAAACTGGAGGATGCCCACATACAGCGATAAGGGAAGATTGCTCTATAAACCGTATTGCGGTTGAAGAGCTAGAGCATAAATTTACACCTTTAGATTTAGTATTTGTTGAGAGTGGTGGAGATAATCTTGCTGCAAGTTTTAGCCCTGAGTTAGTTGACATATGTATATATATTATTGATGTCGCGGCAGGGGATAAGATACCCAGGAAAGGTGGACCAGGCATAACACGTTCGGATTTATTAGTGATCAATAAGATTGACCTCGCTGAAATGGTTGGCGCAAGCTTGAAAATAATGGAGAGGGATACTTTATTAATGAGGAAGAATCTTCCCTGGTGCTTTACCAATACAAAAACAGGGGAAGGGATAGAAATAATTGAAGAGTTTTTGTGTAATCAGATACCTTCTGATTACAAAAAGGTATAAACGAATACTGAAATCTATCTTCGTTTACTGAAATAGCTAAAAGAGTTTCATTTGCTACAAAAAGATGGGTGTTCAGTTGGATACTTTTCGTAAACCCCAAGGTGGGCAAACAACGAATTTAGTTAGTAATTCATGAAGCTTTCAAAGCGCATTTTTGCAGGTTTAGCTACTGCCTCATTAGCAGTAACTGTTACTGCTTGTGGTGGATCAGATTCCTCAGGCAACTTTGATGACACCGTAACTGTTGGAATTCTCCACTCCCTATCGGGGACAATGGCAATCTCCGAATCAACTCTTGTTGATACAGAGAAAATGGCTATTGAGGAAATTAATGCAGCTGGCGGTGTAACAGTCGACGGTAAAAGCTATAAAATTGAGTACATCGTTGAAGATGGTGCATCAGATTGGCCTACCTTTGCTGAGAAATCCAAGAAGTTAATTGATCAGGATGGAGTACCAGTTGTCTTTGGCGGCTGGACTTCTGCAAGTCGTAAGGCAATGCTTCCGGTTTATGAATCTAAAGATGCATTCCTTTATTACCCTATTCAATATGAAGCACAAGAGTGCTCTAATAACATCTTCTATACAGGAGCGACTCCTAATCAGCAATCTGAGCCTGCTACTGATTTCATGTACAAGCGCTCACCAGCGGCTGGAGGAGATTTCTTCTTAGTTGGTTCTGATTATGTTTTCCCAAGAACTTCTAACACAATTACTAAAGCTCAAGTTAAACAACTTGGCGGTAAAGTTGTTGGAGAAGACTATCTACCTCTAGGTAATACAGAGGTAGCTCCTATTATCTCCAAGATTAAAGTTGCTCTTCCTGATGGTGGAATCATCGTTAACACTTTGAACGGTGATCAAAACGTTGCTTTCTTTAAACAAATCCAGGACGCAGGAATCACTCCTTCCAATGGTTATTACGTAATGAACTACTCCATTGCGGAAGAAGAGATTAGTACGATTGGACCTGAGTTCCTTGAAGGCCACTATGGTGCTTGGAACTACATGATGTCTATTGATACTCCAGCTTCTAAGAAATTTGCTAAGAGTTTTAAGAAGAGATGGGGTAGTGATCGTGTCGTAGCTGATCCTCAAGAATCTGCTTATAACATGGTTTATCTTTGGAAGCAGGCAGTTGAAGATGCAGGAACATTTGATGACAATGCTGTTAGAGAAGCATTGGTTGGTCAGACATTCGATGCTCCCCAAGGGCCAGTAGAAGTTATGGCAAATCATCACCTATCTCAAACAGTGAGAATCGGTGAAATCAACTCAGAGGGTGGATTTACTATCCTTGAAGAAACTGGAGTGGTTGAACCACAAGCATGGAACCAAAAACATCCAAGTTCAAAAGGTTACGCTTGTGATTGGACTGATCCTAAGAAAGGTGAAAAATATAGGATGTGATTCAATTTTTGACTTATAAATAGATTCTAATAAGGAGCCTTCGGGCTCCTTATTTCTTTAAAAAAATCAACCAAGCTAGTGCAACTTATTCTTGAAAGCCTTTTTAATGGCGTTGCTATTGGCTCAGTTTTGCTCGTCGCAGCACTGGGACTAGCAATTGTCTTCGGTTTAATGGGTGTCATCAATCTTGCTCATGGGGAATTGATGATGCTTGGTGCTTATTCAACATACATAACCCAATTAATTTTCAAACAAGTTTCTTTCTTAAAACCTTTTTATGATTCGTATGTCATAGTTGCAATTGGTATTGCTTTTTTAGTTAGTGGAACAGTTGGAATTCTTTTAGAGCGAACAGTTATTAGACGTCTCTATGGAAGTCCTCTTGAAACACTTTTAGCCACATGGGGAGTGAGCCTAATCCTTCAACAATTTGTTAGAAGTGTTCCGCTGGCTTATGCCAGTGGTTTGGTAATAGCACTTTTCTTTGGCCTATTTACACCGCTATTTATTTCTGATGACTTACTTCATGGTGCAAAAGGTAAATTAATAAGAGCATGTACTTGGGGGTTCTCAGCTTTATTAGGTGTAGCAACAGGAGGTGTTTTATCGTCTTTAGTAAGTAAACTTAGTCGCGCTAGTGCAAGGAATGTTGATGTTACAGCTCCCTCTTGGATGAGAGGTGGAATTGATTTTGTTGGAATTACTTTTCCTAAAACGCGTCTTTTAATAATCCTCATTACCTTAATATCTGTTTTAGTAGTAATTTTCTTTCTTGATAAAACAGCTTGGGGAATGAGAATTAGAGCAGTAACTCAAAATAGACCAATGAGTGATTGTTTAGGTATATCCACTGAAACAGTAGATATTATTACTTTTGGAATAGGTTCTGGTCTCGCTGGTGTTGCAGGAGTTGCAGTTTCACTCCTTGGCTCAGTCGGACCAAATGTTGGTGGAAATTATATTGTGGGATGTTTTATGGTTGTTGTTCTTGGTGGAGTGGGCAATTTATTAGGAACAATCCTTGCTTCTTTCTCTATTGGAATAATGACTGATTTGATAGGAGCAGGAAGACTACTTACTATTTGGCCAGATATGCCTTCCCCTCTTTATTCAACAATAGATTTTTTTGCGACAACAAGCATGGCTAGAGTAATGATATTTGCTCTGATAGTAATATTCCTTCAATTTAAACCAACGGGGATGTTCCCACAAAAAGGAAGAATGGTGGAGTCTTGATTGATGAGTATTTTTTCTACAAAAAAAAGTTGGATTAACTTAACTATTTGGGTATTACTTATTGCCCTAATTATTGCTGCACCCTCAGTGCTTCCTGTTTTTAGATTAAATCTATTAGGAAGATATTTATCGCTTGCAATAGTGGCATTAGGAGTGGATTTGATTTGGGGATTCACAGGAATGTTGAGTTTAGGTCAAGGAATTTTCTTTGCACTTGGTGGATATTGTGCTGCGATGTTCCTCCAATTGAATAGTGCAGGAGAATTCCCAAATGGTATCCCTGAGTTTTTTGGTTTATATGGAGTCGAAAAGCTTCCATTTTTCTGGGAACCTTTTAAAAGTTCAATTTTTACTCTTATTTCCATTTGGCTGATACCGGCTATTATTGCTGGTCTTCTTGGGTATTTAGTGTTTAGAAATAGAATAAAAGGTGTTTATTTTTCAATCCTTACACAAGCGGCTCTTTTGGTTTTTTTCAATTTCTTTAATGGACAGCAGAAATTGATTAATGGAACAAATGGTTTGAAAACAGATGTGACTCAACTTTTTGGACAAATGGTAGGTTCAGAAATAATGCAAAGATGGTTCTTTTGGATATCAGCTGTTTTAGTAATACTTGCCTGGTTTTTTGCCCGGTGGATTGTTCGAGATAGATTTGGAAATATCCTTATTGGAATTAGAGACGATGAAGCTCGAGTTCGTTTCACTGGTTATAATCCAGTAATTTTTAAAACAATAATATTTTCAATAGCAGGAGGATTAGCTGGTATTTCAGGGGCTTTGTATACAGTTCAATCTGGAATAGTTTCTCCACAGTTTATGACTGTCCCTTTCTCTATAGAAATGGTTGTTTGGGTTGCCGTGGGTGGTAGAGGAACTTTGCTAGGCGCAATACTTGGAGCTGTTTTAATTAATTATGCAAAAAGTTTGGTAAGTGAAGCATTACCAGCAAGCTGGATGTTTATTCAAGGTGGATTATTTATTCTTGTTGTAACAGCTCTTCCAGAGGGGGTACTAGGATGGATTAGGAAAGACGGTCCAAAGAAATTATTGTTTTTACTTGGGATTAATAAAAAATTAGAAACATATCCAAGTCTTGAAGTCAATGAACAAGGTGAGGTGAAATCATGACTTCTCCATTGCTAGAGCTAAAACAAATTTCAGTTAGTTTTGAAGGATTCCTTGCTCTCAGAGATCTTAATCTGGTTTTGAATCAGGGTGATCTTAGAGCAGTTATTGGTCCCAACGGTGCAGGTAAAACTACATTCTTAGATGTCATTACAGGGAAAGTAGCACCTACAAAGGGTGACGTGATTTTTAAAGAAAAATCGTTGATTGGTCAAAAAGAGTTTCGTATAGCGCGTAAAGGGATTGGAAGAAAATTTCAAAGTCCTAGGATATTTGAGAATTTATCTGTGCAAGAAAACCTAGCTCTAGCAGTGAGTAGACCTAAAACTCCTTTGTCTTTGTTGATGAATAGTTTAAAGGTTAAGCATTTAGATCAAATTCAACATTTGATGAGTATTGTCAACCTTCAATCAAAAGCCAATATAAGGGCCGGAGCGCTTTCTCATGGTCAAAAACAATGGCTTGAGATTGCGATGCTAGTGGGACAAGACCCTGATCTTTTACTTGTTGATGAACCTGTTGCTGGTTTGACTGATGAAGAAACAGATTTAACTGCTGATCTTCTTAAATCTTTAGCGGGTGATCATACAGTTTTAGTCATTGATCATGATATGGAATTTATTCGTAGACTTGATTGCCCTGTTAGTGTTTTACACCAAGGTCATGTATTGAAAGAGGGTTCCATGAGTGACATACAAAAAGATCCTTTAGTGATAGAGGTTTATCTTGGAAAAACTGATGAGGAAGAACAATGACTATGCTTCAGATAAAAGGCTTGAATACATACTATGGCGAAAGTCATATTCTTCGAGATGTTGATATGAATATCAATCAAGGTGAGATGATTTGTCTTATAGGTCGAAATGGAGTAGGTAAAACAACTTTGCTTAAATCTTTAATAGGATTATTAACTCCACGGCGTGGAGAGATTGTTTTTAATGGAGATTTGGTTAATAGAAAGCCACCTCATCAAAGGGCTCGTTCCGGAATTGCGTATGTTCCCCAAGGACGAGAAATAATACCTTATTTGACTGTCGAGGAAAATCTTCAACTTGGATTGGAAGCTTTACCAGGAGGTTTAGCAAAGCATAAACAGATTGATGAATTGGTATATGAACTTTTCCCTGTTTTAAAACAATTTCTATCTCGTAAAGGAGGTGACTTAAGCGGAGGGCAGCAGCAACAACTTGCAATTGCTCGAGCATTACTTGGGAAACCAAAGTTGCTTTTACTTGATGAACCAACTGAAGGAATACAACCGAATATCGTTCAAGATATTGAGTCTGCAGTTAAAAGGATCATTAGTGAGACTGGTGTTGGGGTTTTATTGGTAGAGCAACATCTGCATTTTGTGAGGCAAGCAGATCGTTATTATGCAATGCAACGCGGAGGTATAGTTGCAAATGGACCAACTAGTGAATTAAGTAAAGCTGTGGTAGAGAAATTCCTTAGTGTTTAAGTCTATTTTGTTTGAGTAAAAGCAGTTTCTTGCTCTATTTTGTCTTGGCAAGTAGAGCAGAGAATATGACCTTTTTTTTTCCAAAAAGTCTTTGTTGACCTTTCGATATTTTGTCCACAGCCAAGGCATTTGAAGAGTGGACTCATTTATTACTGAATCTTTTTTATATAATTATTTATCATACTATTTTCATTCTGTCTTAACAGATACAAGATTTTTTGGGCCTTAGATTTTGATTTTTAAAGATAATACTAATTTATTTAATTAACATTAAAAAGCATTTTTTGATACTTGCTCTATTTATTTAGTTTGTTATAAGTGGATCAAGTGCTTCTATTGCATGTCCTTCGAAAGATTAAGCAAAACTGAGATAGTCAATGGCAGAATAGCAATGTCAGGTGTATTAGTTATTTTATTACTTGAAATAGTATCTAAGTTAAGTATTGCTTAGATACTATATATATGAAATTAATTTGGTTTTAATAAAACCTACTTAAATTAAGCTACTTTTAAAAATAGAGAATCTTTTATTCTTTTGATTTCTCCATCTTTCCATAACCAGATAATAGGCTCTGTAGATTTTGCTTGTTGTAGATCAATTCTGCTTTCAATACTTATAGGATTAAATTCTGTATTCGATTCAAATTGTTTGTCTCTAATTGCCTGATTGATAACAATACTTCCATCTTTTCCAGATATTGATCTATGAAATGTACCGATAGGTATTTGAAGTGCACCCATCAATCTATGGAGATAAATTATGTGATGGGGTTCATCCCAAAGAGGATTTAATAGTGTGAAGGTTCTATCTCCCTCAAGTACAAGATTATTATCTGTTTGATGATGGTGTACATAATATTGCTCAAAGCCATTTAAATCAGGAGGTGAAGTTGCTCCTCCTCTATGAATAACGACATCACTACCATTAGAACCTTCAACACTGGCATCTAAAAAAGTTACTTCAGGAGTCTCTCGAAAAATATTAACCGGTATAAAATTGAGTTTCATCAAAAATTTTATTTGTTCCAAACATTACTGGAATAAATATATCTAACTGTATTAATTAATTCACTTTTAGCGAATTAATTATCTTTTGGGCAAGAAGAAGAGTATTTGATTTTACTAAAAGGCATTAAATATGATTTGTTCTAGTTAGCTCACAAAGCAATTAATGATACATAAGATTATGAAAAATATTAATAAGTTGGATCACATAAAATATTATTAAGTCATGGCTAAATCAACTATTAAAAATAAGAAACTTTTGGTTGATGAAATGATTAAAACCTTTAAATCTATCCCCGCAACAGCGATAACTTTTTCGAACATAAAAAAAAATTAAACTCTTAACTTACGATATATTTTTGAGATACTTCGCTAGCGGATTATTTTTATTATCACATGGCCTTTTGGTTTTAGATCATCTAGGAGTAGGAGCAGCTCTTCATGGGATTGGTGAGGTCTTTTTTGCCCCATGGGCTATTAAGCAGAAAGCATGGGACTTGGTTTTTATAGCTTTTTTATTTGGCGCATTTGATCTTTGGGGAACTTTGAAACTAGGATTTAATTAGTAAATTCATTAGATAAACTTGTTTTTTCTTTAAGATTGGGGAGGGAGGTCAAAACCCTTCCCAGTAGTGGTGACCTCCCTACAGAAAACTTTGGAACGGGTTTTCTGATAAAATAGTTATAGGAATTTGGTTGAATAAGTTAAGACTTAATTGATACAAAATCAAAAATCCATGAACAATTTGTATATCTTATGAATTTATTTAATCAATTCTTTATTAGATAGTATTTTTTTTCGTTTAACTTTTTTCAACTCGTGCATACCTTCTATTTGTTGGTAAACCGACTGTAGTTGATTGCAAATATGTTCAGTATTCTCTACTTTGTTTAATCTGAGTAGCATTTTCTCTATTTGCTCTTTGCATTCTAAGAAAATATGACAATCTATTGTTCCTGGCTCGTATTGCATGTTGGAAAGTAAAGAGTATATAAATAAAGGAATCAAATAATTAAATCTGTATATGTTGATTCAAATAATCAAATCTAGTTGGTTATTTATTTTTAAAAAATTATAAATTAATGATATATAATTAAAAATTCTAATATATATCAGAAATTAAGTTTTTTGGAATTTATTTATTAACCCATCTCTGCTTTCATTGCTTCATGGATTCTTTTACTCATGATTTCATGACCACAATATTGCAAGTGCACTTCTTGTGACCCTTTAGCGGATTTGTTTTGAGTGTACTTAAGTCCTCTGTAAGTTAGCTCAGCCATTGGAATGATTTTCAATGTTCAAGTCCCCGTTCCATGGCTTGAATCTAACTGCGACTCAAATTGAGCTGAACGTCGTTTGATGATACACAATACATTCCCAATCTGTTGAAGTTTCTTCAAAAATTATTATCAATCTAGATCTGAACTCGTGATTCATTAAAGAATTAGTGGCAATCAGATTGAATATTCCTAATGAGAGATCTTATTAAATGAATGAAATTAGTAATTAACTATCTAGCCAGTCTAGAAATATATGAATTTCTTGAACCGGCATTGATCCATCCGGTCGCGATCGTTTTTGGATGAGTCTTATTAACTCGACCTCTATGAATATGTGTAAGACCAGCGGGAAAAATAACTAGTTTTCCTCGTTCCGCTGTCTCATGATATTCCTGCCAGTGAAATTCTGTTCCTCCTGAATCGACATCATTGCAATACAGAATCCAAGCTAAGACTCTGTGAACTGGTTCGGTCGCTTCTTCGCTAATAGTCCAATCACAGTGCCATTTCTTAAACCCCTCCCCAGGAGCATAACGTTGTAGATTGAAAATGGGATTAACAAAGAGAGATTGTTCAGGAGCGCATTCGCTAAAAAGTGGGCGTTCTTCAAGGTATTTTTGAAGACCAGCATTGACTCCTCTTATTATTACTTCAGACAAAGCAAATGATTCTGGATCAGTTCGATCTATTGCTACAAGGCTGATATCTGTAGAAATTTTTGCAGGATCTGAATCATTATTTGCCCCATTACTAAAGGCGATTCCATTGCGATGCAAGTCTGTACGACGATCAAAAAATGACATCACGCCATCTGCAACAGATTCAAAACCTTTATTTCTATAACTAGCAATCAAATTCATAGAATTTTTTTAAGGTTTTTGATCTCTGGAAACTCTAAATCGCTTGAAAGTACCATTTTAATGAAAATCTCACAGGGATTTTTCCCCTCTCTTGGTTGGCTAGCTTTTATGTTTAATTTTGATGAAATTGTTTTAATTAAAAGGCTAAAAATCAAGCTACAGCTTTGTCTTTAAGAGACCTTAAGTATCTCTTTCTTTGACCGCTACCTTCTACTTCAAAACGCCAAGTAGGTTTTTTGTTGTCGGTTTTTTTTAAGTTAACGCCAGAATTGCTAGTGCTTAACTTCTTCTTAATCTGTGTATTCATGGGACTATTAAAGCACATTCTCTAATTCTTTATGGTTCGGTCGTTACTTTTTCTTCTCGTAAATAGATAATAAAAAAGAGGTCCACTTGAACCCCTCTTTGAAATTTAAAACAATTTTGACCTTAACTTATGCAATTCCTCGGTTCTTATAAGGGTCATCTTTGAAAGGCTGCGCCTCAAAACTTGGAGGTGAGTTCTCTTTATAAGGATGAAATAGAGCATTTCCCATTGAAATGAGTAATTCTTGAAGCCAAAGAATTGTTTTTTTCATTGAGTCCTCTGGTGGGTTATAACCATATATAAGTTATGTGGAATATTTATACATCAGTAAAAACTCCTCTTGTTGAATTTTTAATTTTCTAAGCAATAGCAATTGAGTAGCTCTCGAGTATCTATTGGAAATAAGAAATTTTGACCTTATCCGAATCCTTGAGGTGCTGTTTTTGTCCGAACCTTAAACTCCCAAACCGTAATTCCTCCATTTGCATTTATTGCAGCCAAGGCAGTGTCATCAGGATGCCAAGCGATTTGGCTTACAAGGTCACCTGCAAATGCACCACCAACTGGATCACCCTGACCATCTTTTTGGAGAAACCAAGAAAAAACTGAACCATCGCGCGCGCCAGAAGCTAAAAGCATCCCGCTATGTGAGAAAGCAAGGCATGAGATGGGTTCGGTATGAAGCATTAACTCTCCTGGCACAGTGCCCTCAGGGCCATCGCCTTGAAAACTCCAAACCGTCACTCGATCACTACCCCCGGTAGCAAGGACTGTACCGGTTTGATCAAAAGCTAGATGGCTTGGTTTACCTGGGTAGCCTGTCATCTCTGAATCTTGATCAGTGGAACGACGCCAGAAATGAACAGAATTATCCTGACTGCCGCATGCCACTATGTCTCCATTTGGACTAAGCACCATAGATACCAGTGAGCCTCGCCACTCCAACTTTTGATTGATCTTGTCGCCTACTACATCATAAAAAGTTACTTGGCCGTAGCATGCTGTGGCTAATTCATTGGAATTAGACCAAGAAATCGCGCTGACAGTGCTGGGATGCTCCTCTGATCGCCAATGTTCTTGACCATTTTCATCAAAAACATAGACGTATTTAGTAAAAACTATTGCTAAAAATTTTCCGTCTGGGGACCACTTGATGTGTTCAACCCATCCTTTCCCTAGTTCCAAATTTTTAGTTGACTTACCCTCTTTGCTTTCCCATATACACACATGTCCATCCTGGCCAGCAGTTGCAAAAGTATTTCCATCTGGATGAATAGACATTGCTAGTAAGCCACCTTTATGTATGTCTTTTGATTGCCAAATAAGCTTTCCAGATTTCCCCTCAAATGCGTAAAGCCCTCCAGCAACATCACCTACTAAAAAGGTTTTACCTTGTAGTGCCCAGCCGCAGACAATCGCATAGTCGTCAACTTGAGCAGACCAACCTTCATGAAGCATTCCTTTTGGACTAAATGCTTCTATACCAGACATTTGTCAAACTCTTTACTCATTTCTGCTTCATCAAGATTTCTACCGATAAAGACGAGTTGGTTACGGCGAGGTTCATTGCCCCATTCTTTATCAGGTTGTGCTGTGAAGAGCATGTGTACTCCTTGAAAAACTATTCGCTTAGATTCACCCGCATAACTAATGAAACCTTTAGTGCGAAATATATCCACACCTTTCTCAGACAAAAGTCGACTTAGCCATCTATTGAGTTTCTCCGGATCTACATCACCCTCTCGCTCGATAGCGAATGAACCTACTTCGTCATCGTGTTCGTGTTCAGCTACCCAAACCCTCTCAGCTATTGGAGAAATTGTAGAGATGTTCTGATCATTATCTATCTCGTCTGTATAAGGAGTATTTACTTTCGTTAATTTCATATTAAATTCTTCCGCTGTATGTTGCGTGAATAGACCTATATCCCTTGACTTATCAACATCTATGAAGAAGGACTTAGTCCCTTCGGATTGAAGTTGAAGACTCACATGCTTGCCGACTGGAACCAAATCCCCTGGATTCATAAGTTGTTCTTGTTCTGCGTAGAGTCTCACGCATGATTCAGCACCTGTGTTAAGAGCTGTCTCGTCTTTACCTTGGTCTAATAACTGGACGAGAGACATTGTGGGGTCTGGACCTTCTTCGAGCGTAAGTTCATAGCGACCTTTTTCAAGTGAAAAAACACCTGTCCACTCAAATGGGTATTCTGGTTCAAGAAAAGTTGGACGACGCTGAAGTACTTGATCTAGATCAAAAGCACTTAGATTTAGAACAGTATCAATTGAGACGTCTGCTTGTTTACTGCGTATGACACGAGCCATACGATTCATATCGCGTAGCCGTGATTCTAAGTTGTCGAGTGATTCATCTGAAACTAGATCTGTTTTATTTAGGACAAGGACGTCAGCAAAGGCAACTTGCTCCGAACTCTCATCACTTCGACCAAGTTGTTGCTCTATATGGGCTGCATCAACAAGTGTGACTATTCCATCCAGTGAAAACTCCTCACGGATTTCATCGTCCATAAAGAATGTCTGAGCGACAGGACCAGGATCAGCAAGGCCAGTAGTTTCAACTAATACATAGTCAAATTTGTCTCGCCTCTTCATGAGGTTTCCAAGTACACGAATAAGATCACCCCGAACGGTGCAGCAAATGCAACCATTGGACATCTCGAAGACCTCTTCATCAGCATTGATGACTAATCCCTGATCAATGCCAACTTCACCATATTCATTCTCAATAACAGCTATTTTTTTACCGTGCTCTTCGCTAAGGATTCGATTGAGTAGGGTTGTTTTGCCTGATCCTAGAAAACCAGTCAGTATTGTAACCGGTACTTTTTGCGTGTTGCTCATTTTCTTTAATTAACGATGCGAACAATGAGTGCTATCAAGAGAAATATCAGTTAGCCAATTCTTTTGGATACCCAACAATTCAAGTGATTTTAATTCAAAGTCATCAAGCTCATGATAATTGTAAGGAACTTTTAGTCTTACTGTAAGCTTGCTATTTTCTTTTTTCAGCGAATGATTTGAAAATTGAAGTTCTTTTAGATTGTCATCAAAATCAGTTGCGACAGTAAGTTTTAATATCTTATCTTTATCCCATGGTGGTTTATCCATGAAACTTGCCTGGTCTTCCCAGTGTTGTTTATAAACTTTATATCCTTTAGTTGGAAACATTTTTTTCAATCCCGTCTACATTTTTAAATGTTGACGGGATTGTATCTGTAAAAGTTAAGGATTAATTAAAGAATTCCATTTCCCCTCAAGTGCATCGCCCTCTTGCTCATCACATTCTCCACCAAGTGAATTAACAATTGTGCAGGTGTTATGTACAGCAACTGAAATAGTATTCCCTGTTGGCATTAGACCGTCAACATAGATTTGATTTGATGCGATAGGAGTGGAAGTTTGTCTACTGAGGTTTCTCAATAGCTTTGAAGGAGGCTTTTGCTCAGCGAATAAAACTTTCACGTTTTCTTCTTTAAGCTCAGCTAATACAGTTGAAATAGTTTGAGGCCTAAGGCTGGATGAATCACCAAGAAAATCTAGTAGGCTCATGGTCTTCAATCCAAATGCATCTCCATAATATTCCATGGCTTTGTGCTTAGAAACCATCGTCCTTTGATCAGAAGGAATAGTAGCTATTTGTTCTTGAGTCCATTGATCTAGATCTTCCAAAATGACATTTACAGATTGAGTTCTTTCTTTTAAAACTTTTTTAGTTTCTCTGTCAAAGAAGGAAATTTTCTTATTGATATTTTTAGAAATGACATTTCCCATCTTGATGATGTTATGAGGGTCATGCCAGATATGAGGATCTAGCCCACCATGGTCATGGTGATGATGATGATCGCCTTCATCTGGGACTTGAGCTATAGGTTCAACATCGTCGCCTGAAACATCCTTAAAGAAATGTTCGTCGGCTTCAAACTCAAAAGGCATATGCTCAGTAAAGAATGCATATTTACCAGCTTTTTTGATTTCTACAGTAAATGTTGTGATGTCTTTCTTCTCATTGAATGAAAGAAAATATGCTTTTTCCTGCGCAACAAGTTTGTCATTATTGCGTTTGGTTTCTGAATCCTTGGATCCTAATAATTCTTTAGCAAGCTCTTCTGATGCTTCAATATCACCAGAATTGAGAATAACCATTTTCATTGCAGGATCCGCATAGTCTCCATCGACTTTGGCAAAAGACCATTTGTATGTTCCTGCTGAAAGATCAAAAACACCAGCCCATTCAAAAGCTCCTTCTCCATGGCTATCACCATGATCATCGTGGTCATCATGATCGTCATGTTTAGCAGCTGAATGATCGTCATGATCATCATGCTTAGCAGCTGAATGATCGTCATGATCATCATGGTCGTCATGTTCGTCTATTTCTATTGCACTTACACCAACGACAACAGTTAAGGGATTATCTAACCATTTTTTAATTGCAGGGGTCATCTCTGAACCAAGAGTAAATACTTGATTCGCACTTTTTAGTGTTTGAGCTTGCCTTGGAGTGATCTTGATATCATGAACATCTTGCTTTCTGTCAATTAAGCAGGTTACGGGCGTAGAGGGTGGTGCAATCGCAGATACAACATCGCAAACCAATGGCTCTACAGCAACAATTGATTTTGTATTTGCTTGCGCTGTCTGATTGATTCCAGAAAATAAAAATGCTCCAGCAACAAGAGAACTTTTGAGAACTGTTTTATTGATTATCGATTTAACCTTTTTGGACTGATTTGAAAAATTCAACATTAAAAATATAAAGCGTATCTAAAACGATAATCATTTTCATTTGGTCTTGGCAAGTATATTATGTTTCTTGTCAGCAAATCCTCTAATTGATGCCTAGCTTGATTGCTGAAAATTTGACATATTCTTATTCAAGTAAAATTAAACCTGCTTTAAGCAAGGTTTCTCTAAAGCTTGAGCAAGGTACTTTGACTGCTCTTGTTGGTCCAAATGGTGCTGGTAAGTCCACATTATTAAGCTTGCTGCAAGGGAGTAGTAAACCGGATCAAGGGGAAATTACTGTTGATGGGAAACCATTGCGAAATAATCGATCTCAAGTGGCTTTAATGCCTCAGAGGGGTAAGCTCAATTGGGATTTTCCAATTACTGTTGAAGGATTAGTTTCTTTGGGTCGAGTCAATCATTCGAAATCGACTTGTTGTGAATTAGAAGCGGCTCTTCAACGTGTTGGAATATCTCATTTAGCAAAAAGGAGACTTGATGCTTTGTCTGGTGGACAGCAACAAAGAGCATTACTTGCAAAAACATTAATGAATCCAGCCAAAATTTTTCTTCTTGATGAACCTTGCTCCGCCTTTGACCCTCCGGCTAAAGAAGATTTCCTGTTAATTATTCGTCAGCTAGCCGATTCGGGGTTCACGGTTTTTGTTAGTAGTCACGACTGGGGAACATCTTTAAATGCCTATGACAAGGTTGTTGCTTTAGATAAAATTATTTTGGCTTCTGGTAGCCCTCAGGAAGTTCAAGAAAAACTTAGTTCAATTAATTATTTGAGGTGGAAGTTATAGGTTTGATTGATATTCAAATACTCTTATCCAGCATTCAATTGCTGAGAACAAGTTTGGCAGAGACCAAAGTACTCAAGAGTATGAAACAAAAGCTCAAAGTTTTTAGAGGTGTTTTTCGACAGATCCATCATTTTGACCGGACATCCCTTCAAGCGTGTGGTTTCTCCACAGCTTACGCAAGTTAAATGATGAATATCTCTTTCAACTGGTGCATAAAGAACCTCACCGTTGGGAAGATGTCTGGAACGAATCAAACCTTGCTTTACTAGTGCTTGCAGGTTTCGATAGACCGTGGTCAGTCCCATTGCCTTTTCACCATCATGAAGTTGTCTATGCAGCTCTTGCCCGCTCAATTCATCAGTACAGTTCTTGAGTTCATTGAGCAGTTGTTGTTGTCGTTTAGTGATTTCAGGCTTGCTTTTACTCATTAGCAAGATCTTAACTTGATCTCCCTTACTGACCATACTGAATCATTGGCTTAATGTCTTTATTCAATACAAATTGGTGGCTAATTCCTCTTTTGATAACTTCCTTTTCAGGAATACTTTGCCCTGCTATGGGAACTGTATTGATCACTCACAAAAGGCTTCTCCAAGTTAATTTAATTTCGCATTGTGTACTGCCAGGTCTTGCTTTGGCTATGGCGCTTGGTTTGGATCCTTCTATTGGTGGAGTCATCAGCGGATTGGTAGGAGCTATTGCAGCAGAAAGCTTGACAAATAAAAAAAATCAAAATTATGAAGCGGTTATGAATACAATTCTTGCTGGTTCGATGGGACTCGGTGTTTTGCTTATACCTCTACTGGGTATCAGGATTGATTTAGAGGCTGTTTTATTTGGAGATTTATTAACTGCAAATTTGAGTGATCTGCTAAGAACTTTGATCGCTTTCTCGGTATTTATTTGCTTGATGCTTTTTGGTTACGACAAGCTTGTTCATATTGGTCTTGATCCAGAAGGAGCTGCTTCAAGTGGAGTTAACGTATCTTTTTTAAATTTGGCTCTTGGTTTTACTACGGCACTTGTCATTGTGAGTTCAATGTCTGCAGTGGGAGTCATTCTTGTGATTGCGTTACTTTCAACCCCAACTTTGTTGGGATTGCAGAAAGCAAGATCTTTATGGATTGCGATGGTTAGATCCTCCATATTTGGATTAATTTTATCGCTTATAGGTTTTTCTCTGGCTATGATTTTGAATTTGCCTCCTGGACCTTTGATTAGTGTTCTTTGTGTAATTTCATTGATTTTGCTACGAAACAATAGATAGATTTATTTTTACTCTTATTGCTTCTTAGTGGTACTTTTTGGATGGATGAAAAGAGATAGCTTCTTAAAGATCAAGAAATCTGAAAATAACAACGATTTGATTTTAGTTTGAATAAAATAGAACAAGTTGATTTCTAATTCGTCCTTTTATTGATTGAATCATGAAGAGAACGCAACTTAATGTCAGTATTGATCCAAAACTCTTAGAAAAGATTAAAGAGAGTGCCAGGATTTCTGGTAAATCATTGGTTGGTTTTGTCTCTGATTGTTTTGTTAATCAAATAGAGAACCTTCCTGTTGAATCGATAGATTCTAGATTTCAAAAAATTGAACAAAGGCTTCAATTAATTGAAAATCATCTTCAATTGCCAGTACTTAAAGCTCAAAGAACTCAACCTTTTACATCTCAAGAAGTAGAAAATTTTAATGAATTTATAAAGGCTGTTTTTAGAAAAGAATTAAAAAGAAAGGGATATAGATCAATGAAAGAGGCATGGAATGATTTTATAAACCATATAAATTGTTTTGAACAATGGGATGAGACATGTTCTTTTAGACTTAAAGAGTCTCTTTTTATTGAACATGCTGATCCTTTAACAAGCGAAGAAATTAATCACCTCAAAGAAGGAGACGTATGTCCTCAACCAATTCGAACAGGGATCATTAATTGGATCAACAATTCTGATAGAGGAGAATGTTGTTGTTCCGATAAAGAGTTCCCTTCACAGCAGCAAATTTGCGAAAAGGGTTCAATGTTAGTTGAAGATATATATTCTTAGACCAATTAAGATCACTTTTCGAAAGTTAATTAAATCCTAATTTGTTACAAAACAGGGGGATGAATTTTGTCTTTTTTAGATATATTGCCAAGAACTTTATACCACAACTTTAAATTCTTAATTACTTCAAGATTAGTTAGGGTTTATATGGATTGCACAAGGCATCCATAATTCACCCATCTTATGGACACCATTGCATCCGATCTTTTTGGCTTCGATCTCTGCCTGAGCTTTAGTTGGATATGCATATATATTTTTTGAAGACGAAGAATCAGAACGATTGATTGACTCCTGAATAGCATTATTTTCTGGACTCCATACCTTTAGACCCATGGTTGTTATTCCGGCGGAAAATATTCCCATTCCTACTATTGAGGCATTTAATACTCCCATGGCTACAGCGCCAATAGAAACGACACCCATGGGAACAATTCCAATGCTCACAATTCCCATTGGAACAATTCCGATAGAAATGAATCCAAGTGGTGCTATCCCAATCGCAATTTTTTTAGGTTTACTTCCACAATGAGAAGGACCTTCTGATGCTTCCTTCTTAGAAGTATGTGAAGTTTTCATTGCTTAAACTTTTTAGTGATGATGGTGATGTCCCTCATGTTTTTCTCCTTTTTCATGAGCATCATGACTTTTGCAAGGCATCCATTTGTCACCCATTTTATGAGCACCCTTGCAATTGAAATCCTTGGCAGCGTTTTCAGCTTCTTTTCTAGTATCAAAGAGGGCACGAGTACTGCTTATTTCTGAGTTACTTGAACAGCCCATTAGTGAGAATGACAGTGACATAACCAAAACAGAAACAATAGGCTTAAGGGTTTTCATCCTTTTTGGTCTTACTAGCTTTTCTAGTATTTAGATTAATTAGATTCTTTTTGTTGTCACTGAGTTCCTTAGGATTGTTTCTAAATAATTGGAAGAATGAAAGAATCCTCTCTTCTACTCAGCTCTTGCAATCACTAAGATGTAGGTGTGTATTAGCGTTTCTTCCACTTGTCAAAAAAATGATTTTCTAATTTGTATCGATAGTCACATATTGAAGAGGCATATAACTAAGAGTGCTAGGAAAAAGAAAGCCTAAATTATATAAAGTAGTAAAACTAGCAACACTAGTTAAAAATTTGAAAAATCTCAGTAAAATTCTTCTATTCCCTGTTGCGATAGGTCTTCTTGCTCCAGCAGCTGTCGAAGCTGGAGGTGGCGATCATAAAGGTCATCATGATCACCATGGTGGTGATATGAATATGGGGGATTCATATCCTTCAACTATGTTTATGGGAAAAACGACTTTTGTTTTGGGTGGAGTAGATGGCGTAAGTGATTCTGGAATGGGTGGAATGGGTGGAATGGGTGGAATGGGTGGAATGTCTACTTCTGAGGAAAAGGATGGGACAGTTTTTCATTACGATACAAAGCTGATGTTTATGACCAGTTTTACTGGCCAAGACATGCTTAAGACTGCTGTTCGCGTAGGTAATTTTGGCATGATGGAGCCTTTCGGGATGATGGGTGAGGCAAGATTAGATACTGCCTTTAGTAGTAGTGATTCGTTAGAGCTTCACAAGGCTTATTACCAATTCCCGGTTGGAGGCGATATTCAAGTAACTTTTGGCCCCAAGCTCCGCCAAGATGATTTGCTTGGAGTTTGGCCTAGTACTTATCCAGGTGATGGAGTTTTGTTCGTCTTAAATCAGGCAGGTGCGAATGATACTTATTCCAAAAAGATGGGTGCTGGAGCTGGTATTACTTGGTCCAATGAAAAGTTAGTTGCTTCTGCACTTTTCGTTTCAGAAGACGCATCAAATTCTTCGATTGGCTTCTTAGCGGATGAAGGTAAAGACCACATAACAACTCAATTGGCATGGGTTGATGAGAAATTTACTCTTGCAGCTGCATATACACAGGCTGATAACGGGAAGACTGATAATTCTCCTGATGTTAACGACTACTCTTCTTTTGGCATTAGTGGTAGCTATCAATTTGGAGATGACTATAGCTTGAGTGCAGGAATGGGATGGAAAAATCCTGATAATGAGGATAGCCCTGACACTGCGATGAATAAGGTGGAGGATGGTAATACATGGTCTGTTGGATTCTTATGGAATGATGCGTTTGTTGAGGGAAATAAGCTTGGTTTTGGCATTGGAACAGCTGAAACACATAGAGATGACATTGGCTATGACGATCCTTTGGCTTGGGAGGCTTTTTATGATTTCAAAGTGAACGATAGCGTTACAGTTACTCCAGCTGTCTTTGTTATCGAGAAAGATGGCAAAGAAGACGTTAATGGAGCTTTGGTGAAAACCACTTTTAAGTTCTAGTTGTAATTTCTCGTAAGTATTGCGGGTTCGCTTTTAGATCAGTTAACAGTTTTTTAAAATGATCTAATAATTTTTACCGAAATTTGACTGCTGTTTAACAAGCTCGAAGAACTCCTGCTTCAAACTTGCATCATGACGAAAATCACCCCTAACAATTGAATTGATCATGCTGGTTTCTGGCTCTTTTACTCCTCTCCATTTCATACAATAATGTTGAGCTTTAACAAGAATTGCAAGGCCTTTAGGTTCACACAAACGTTCTATTTCATCGGCAAGAATCATTACGGCTTCTTCTTGGATATGTGGTCTAGAAAAAACCCAATCAGCTACTCTTGCAAACTTAGAAATTCCAATAACTTTTTCTCCTGGTTTTATTCCTATCCAGCAATCTCCAAGAATTGGAACAAAGTGATGAGAACATGCAGATCGAACAGTAATTGGACCAAGTGTATAAATCTCGTCTAAATTTCTATCATTAGGGAAATTGGTTACTTTAGGTTGAGGGTGGTATCTGCCTTTGAATACTTCATTGAGATACATTCTGGAAACTCGTTCAGCAGTCTCTTGAGTGTTGTGGTCATTATCAACATCAATCAATAAAGTTTTCAGCAAATCTCTAACTCTCGTTGCAACTTCTCTCTCAAGAGTTTCTAATTCTCCAGGTTGAATAAAATCAGAAATATTATCATTTGCATGGAATCTAGCTCCATTGGCTTGAATGCGTTCGCGAATTATTTCTGAGACTAATTTGCAAGAAATTTTATCTTTTAAATTATCCTTAACATTCTCATTAGGAGCAGTAGAAGTCATAACCTTTGCTTGTAAGGGTAAAAACCGATGACATACATTTAGAGCGCTAAGACCCTAACATATCGAGATCACTTTCGTTATGAGCAGAACACCTTGGCTCTTTTCTTCGAATCATTAGTCACAGTTATTTTCTAAGGGAAGATCTTTGTCATTTCAGGAGTAATTACAGTTTTGATAAAAGAAGAAATATTTGAAAAAGTGTCCTTTATTTAAAGCACCTTCTTTCACTCAAATTTTCTCTAAAGCCATTAAAAAAAACTTTATGCCGATGAGTGGAATTGAACCACCGACCTACTGGTTACGAATCAGTTGCTCTACCCCTGAGCTACACCGGCACTAGAATAAATTTATCATCTTTAATTTTATTTTTGAGCAACTCTAATAAGCCTGAATCCAATCTGGATCCTAATTTAAGGGCTCGACTATTGAAGGAGACTAAAAATCCTTACCGGGGCTTGAGAAGAGCTGTTTGGATCGCACTCTTTGGGTCAGCGGCCCTAGGTTTGTTTATTATGCTCACAAATATCATTGCGGGCGATACTGTATCTATCAATGATCTTGCAATCCAAGCATCAGCATTAGTTATTCTAGGATTTTTGTTATTTAAAGACAGGAGTAAAGAGGAAGCAAATTAGTTTTATAGCTTTTATTGATTAAATTTACTCAGGCATTAGCTCTGACTAATAAGCTTAGCTAATTAGTCAGCTTTCTCCTTTGAGTCACAAGCTTGAAGGCCTCTATTTGATCTCCTTCTTCCCAGTTCGCAAAGCGATCACATCCTATTCCGCATTCGAAACCTGTTGATACATCTTTTACGTCATCTTTATTTCTCTTCAGTGAGTCTAGATCGCCTTCAAAAACGATTTGCTTTCCTCGTTTGACTCTAGCCCGGCAATTCCGTTGTATTTTCCCAGTTGTTACATAGCAACCAGCAACGGCACTTTTACCAATAGAGAATATTGCTCTGACCTCAGCAACCCCTAAGGCTTCTTCTATCATTTCTGGTTCTAGAAGACCCTCCATGGCTAATTGGATATCTTCTAAAAGCTTATAAATAACCTCGTAATCTCTTACGTCCACACCATTCGCATCAGCTGCGCGTTTAGCACCCGATGCCATTGAAGTATTGAATCCAACTATGACCGCACCAGAGGCTGCTGCTAAGTCAACATCAGTTTCAGTAATTTCACCTGGAGCTGATAGCAATACCCTTACTTGGACTTCGTCTTTAGGAAGCTGTTCTAAAGAACCAAGGATCGCTTCTAAGCTTCCTTGAACATCAGCTTTAAGAATTATATTTAATTCTTTAAGTTCACCCTCACTTGCTTGTCCAGACATCGAAGAAAGTGATACTCGTCTAGAAGCCATTTGCTGCGCAAGTCTTGCTGCACGAGCATCTGTAGCACGTTCTCCAACCACTGCTCTTGCGGCTTTTTCATCTGGATAAACTTCAAATTCATCACCAGCTGTTGGCACTTCACTGAATCCAAGTGCTTCTACTGGACAAGATGGACCTGCCTCTTTAATTCTTGATCCATTTTCATCTACCATTGCTCTTACTTTCCCAAGCACTGGACCAGCTGCTACTACATCTCCTGACTTAAGGGTACCGTTTTGAACTAGTAAAGTTGCAACGGGCCCTTTCGCTTTATCTAGGTGTGCCTCTATAACTGTACCTTTTGCCAATCTATCTGGGTTTGCTTGTAAATCTTCTACTTCAGTTACTAGTAAAACCATTTCTAACAGTTTATCTATGTTTTCCCCTTTAATGGCGCTAACGGGAACCATTACTACGTCTCCTCCCCACTCTTCTGATAATAAATCCTGTTCTGATAACTCTTGTTTTACGCGGTCGGGAGAAGATCCTTCTTTATCGATTTTATTAATTGCTACGACAATGGGAACTTTTGCTGCTCTTGCATGACTAATAGCTTCAAGGGTTTGAGGCCTAACGCCGTCATCTGCAGCTACAACTAAAATCGCTACATCTGTAACCCTTGTGCCTCTAGCTCTCATCGCTGTGAAGGCTTCATGTCCAGGAGTGTCAAGAAAAGTTAGTTTCTTAGTTGATCCATCATGTTCAGTCTCAATTTGATAAGCACCAATATGTTGTGTTATGCCTCCAGCCTCTCCAGCTGCAACTCTCGCTTTTCTTATCGCGTCAAGTAAGGAGGTTTTCCCATGGTCCACATGCCCCATCACCGTAACGACAGGAGGCCTTCTGATTAAGTGTTTTAAATCTCCCTCCTCAATCATTTCAACTGTCTTTTTCGCAGCCTCTTCAACATCATCTTGAAGAACAGGTACCCCGAATTCCTCCGCAACTGTTTCGATTGTCGCTAGATCTAATGATTGAGTGACAGTTGCAGTAATTCCTTTGAAAAATAATGATTTAATGATTTCGGAACTTTCAACACTCAACATGTCAGCAAGCTCTTGAACTGTGAGATTGTCTTCTGGAACCACAATCATTTCAGGTCTTACAAGTTTTGCTTCTCTAGCGGCTCTTAATTCCATCGCACGTCTTCTTTGTCTTTGGCGAGTTGTTTCTTTTTTACGTTTTTTCAGAGCAGTTAAAGGCTTCCCATTGTTTCTCTTGCCTGATTTAGGCTTTGATGGCCTAGCCAAGCTTGCTGAGAGAACAACTGCTTGTTGTTCCCCTGCGAATCCACCTCTTTCTGCAGTTAGTGCGTCATCATTTTCTCCAATGATGTGGACTTTTTGACGCTGTTTTTGAGGAGATTTATTTCTTAAAGCATCAAGCTTCGCACTGTCATCCCAGTCAGGTCGGCCAGCCCTTCTTGGAGCTGCAGGGGAGCCACCAGGCCTATGAGCTGGCTTTTTAGGAGCTGCTGGAGTTGGCCTGTTTACTGGTGGCCTTGCGCCAGTTGAGTTTTCTCTTTTTGGTCTAGGACTAGTTGGGGAATCAGTTTTTCTTTGTGGAGTATTTGGTCTGGCTTGTGGTTTTTGCAGTTGCATCAATTCACTAGGTGCAACTGGCTTTCTCATGCCAGATGGAACCCCTGGACGATTGTTAGAGCGGTTTGGCCCGCTAATAGATCTGGTAGGAACTCCAGGCCTATTTTGCATTCCGCCTCGATTTGGAGATCCAGCACGAACTGGTGCTCCAGGTCGATTATTAGCCCCTGGACGCTTTTGACCTTGAGTAGGTCGATTAGCTGCTCCGCCTCGATTGGGACCTTGCCGATTTGGTGAACCAGGACGACTTGGTCCTCCCATTCTGTTAATAGGTCCAGGTCGATTTGATAATCCTTGACGATTTGCAGAGACTGGCGGTTTTGGTGCGCCAGGCTTGGATGGCATTAATGGTTTTTTTCTTGCTTCGTTCGTCTGAGGTCTATTTATAGGCTTTTCTCTTCGTATTGGTGCTCCTACAAGTTCAAGAGTAGTTCCTTTGCTTGGAGGCTGAGGGGAACTCGATGGTGGATTCTGTTTGTTTTGACTTTTAATTCTTTGGATATTCCCTGGACCTAATTTCTGAGGAGAAATATCACCTTGATTAATTCTTGTTTTTGGCTTTTGATTATTAGGTTGTAGCTGTTTTTTAGCTTCAATATTTATTTTTGGTCTGCTTGGTGGTGCTAATGGTCTCTTTGCTTCTTGACGATTAGTTTGTAGTGGTTGAATAATTGGCTTTTTAGCTGATTCAGAACTCTTTGGTTGATTGATGAATGTGTTATCTTTTTTTTGCTCGGAACGTGGAATCGCTAGATCCGTTGGCGTTAAGGACTTAGAAATAGTTGGTTTTACTGCTTCTCTTGACTTTGGAGGTAATGGCTTGTTTGGTTTAGAGGGTGCAGCTATTTGTTGCTGTGCAGGAAGTTTGTTTTTTAAAGTTTTTTGGTTGTTAGCTTGAGAGGATCCTTTGTTTTCAACCAAAGTTTTACTTGGTTTTAAAGGTATATTTAGCTTTGCTGGTGAAAGCTCTGATTGATCGGGGGAATTTTGCTTAAGTTCAGTCTTCTGATCCTTTTGAGTTTTGACAGGATTTTTTTTAACGGAAAGAATTTGTTTATCTAATTTTTTGCTAGGTATACTGGTCGTTTTTACACTATTGCTTTTTTTCAGAAAATCTTTGATTTGATTTGCCTCAAGACTGCTTATCGAGCTGCTGTGGCTCTTTGCTGCTATGGCAAGTTTTCGAGCTGCGTCTAGCACATCTTTATTGTCAAGGCTTAAGTCCTTGGACAATTCATAAATTCTGATTTTGCCGCTGCTGGTCATTAATGTTGTGCTTGAACTTTAGATTTGGGTTTTGAGTTGCCTGAGTTCTCTTAATGAACATCATGCCTCAGTATCTGAATAAATGCAGGTATTAAGTTGCTTTTGGAGCATATTGAAAACGCTTGAGTGAATATCACATCTCAAAGCTTTTTGTAATCTTTTACGCTTCAAAGCTTCTTCAAAACATGACTCAGTAGGACAGAGATAGGCTGATCGTCCCATCCCGCCTGACAGAACTACTCCATTCTGAAAATCTCTTGTAACTTTTAAAAAACACTTGCGATCAAGAACTTTTTTGCAAGCTACACACCTACGCAGAATGGGGCTTTGACTCACCGGGTTCCTTCCTCTTGTGTAATTATTTTATCTTCATCAGTCACTGCCTCTTCGATTGTTTCTTTAATATCACTTTCTTCAGTTTCAGTGCTATCAGTATCGATTTCTGATAATTCATCATCTGGAAATTCTTCTTCGTCTTCTGGAAGGGGGTAAAGCTCTCTTAATCGTGCATCTTCTTCAGCTCTAGCTGCCTGTTCTGCCTCTAATCTCTGCTCAGCTTCTCTCTGTAAAGACTCTTCTTCTTCTCTTTGAGATATTAGTTCTGCAACCTCAGAATCTTCAGTGGCTTGATCATATTCCTGTGAATTTTTGATATCTATTTTCCATCCTGTAAGCCTTGCCGCAAGCCTTACATTTTGTCCTTCTCTACCAATGGCCAGACTAAGTTGATCTGGAGGAACTAGAACATGGGCGTGCTGACCTTCTGGATCTACAAGTCTTACCACTTCAACTCTCGCAGGACTTAATGAATTACAGATGTATTGAACAGGGTCGGAAGACCAACGAATTACATCTATTTTCTCTCCTCGAAGTTCATTCACTACTTGTTGGATTCTGGCCCCTCTGGCCCCAATACATGCTCCAACTGGGTCCACCTCTCTTTCAATACTGTCAACAGCTACTTTTGTTCTAGGACCTACTGCTCTTGAAGGTGGATTTGCTTCACGAGCAACAGCAACAATTCGTACTGATCCTTCTTGAATTTCAGGAACTTCATTCTCAAATAAATAGACAACCAGTCCAGCATTTGACCTGCTTACAAAAAGTTGTGGCCCTCTCCTCGGGATTTCACTAACTTCTTTTAGGAAAACTTTAAATGTTGCATTTGCTCGGTAATTATCATTTGGCAATTGATCTCTTCTTGGTAGCTCTGCTTCCACCTCTGGCCTTCCTAAACCTGAACTTACTGCCATAATTACTGATTGCCTTTCAAATCTTATGACTCGGGCCGTTAGCACAGGATCTTCTAAGTCAGCAAATTCCTCTTGAATCATTCTTCTTTGCTGATCTCTTAATTTTTGAGCTAATACTTGCTTGGTTGTGGCTGCAGCCATTCTTCCAAAATCTTCTTTCTCTGGAGTGACATCTAGGACAACGGTATCTCCAACTTGAGCATCATCAGCAACTTGCATAACCTCAGCTATTGCTATTTGATGATCGTCACTCTCAACCTCTTCAACTATTATTTTACTGGCTAAAACCCTATAGCCTTCATCTTCTAAATCTAACCCAACATCAAAGTTGCTGAAATAGTCTTCTTCAAAAGGATCTTCGCTAATACCCAAGTATAGAGTTCTTCGATATCTCTCATAACCTTTTAGAAGTGCTTCTCTTAAAGCAGCTTCGACAACTTGTGATGGAAGTTTCTTTTCCTCACTAATGTCTTCAATTAAGTTATTTAAACCTGGGAGTAGAACAAGAGCCATCGATGATGGGATATAAGATGAGAATGATTGGGTTAGATAGTTGAAATCTAGATTTTAACCAGAAGGTGTTGTAAGTCGGACTTGAATAATGTCTTCGACTGGGATTCGGTGAGTTTTCCCTTTTTGATTTATTTGTAGATCATTATCTGTCCTTTTTAGAAGCAAACCATTTGTTTGTTGTTCAATTTTTTTTAAATCCTGATAAGTAACTTCAATTGGAAAACCTTTAAAAACTTGAAAATCTTTTTCCTCAGTTAAGATTTCACCAATTCCCTCGCTGCTGATTTCTAGAGTGAAAGGCCGATTAAGGATTGAAGAGCCTTGAATAGCTTCATCAATATCTTGATTAAGACTGGAACAGTCATCAATTGTGACTTTCTTTTCAGGATTTTTGTGTCGGATATTTACTTGAATTGACAAGGGTGTTAAATGCGTGAACATCCTAAAATGAGTCACATCAAAGCCATAATTAGTTGCTGACTTTGTTGCAAGAACTTTCAATTCTGTAACGGTTTGATTAGACAAAAGGCAGTGTCGAAGTCGGGCTGGGAAGCCCGAGCGGTTTAAGTTTTGACCCGCCCCTATTTAAAGAGGTACCGTCAGGCAATTAAATATTACTAGATTAAGGTTTCGGTTACCTCTAAAATCAATTTCTTCTTATTTTACATTGATCTACTTTATTGTTTAAATAATTTTTGACTAGTTATGCTGGGACCTAAAAAATTAGAAATTAATAGGATACTTAACAACATATTTTTTCTTTCCTTAATTCTTTGTTGCTTTTTGTTTAGACCAGTACCTCTAATCGCTTTAGAGGATTCTCAAGTACGAGATGCACATAGTTTTGTTGCCAACGTAGCCAGCAAGGTTTCACCATCGGTAGTGAGAATTGATATTGAAAGAGAAATTCAAACGGATGAATTTGAATCAGATTTATTAGACCCTTTACTAAAAGATCTACTAGGCGATTTGGGGACTTTTCCAAAAAAAGAGAGGGGACAAGGTTCTGGGGTGATAATCGATAGTTCTGGATTAGTCATCACCAACGCTCATGTCGTTGAAAGAGTTGATAGCGTAATAATCACTCTTCAAAATGGAAATCAAGTTGATGGAACAGTCTTAGGAACTGATCAAATTACTGACTTGGCTTTGGTGAAAATTAAAGAATTTCCTGGTCTAGAAAGTGCAAAATTGGGTGATTCAGAGGATATTCAAGTCGGGGATTGGGCAATTGCTCTTGGAACTCCTTATGGCCTTGAAAGCACTGTCACGCTAGGCATAGTAAGTAGTCTTCACAGAGACATTAACACTCTTGGCTTTTCTGATAAGAGATTGGATTTAATTCAAACTGATGCAGCAATTAATCCTGGGAATTCTGGAGGACCATTGATAAATGCAAATGGAGAAGTTATAGGGATAAATACTTTGGTTAGATCAGGCCCAGGAGCTGGACTTGGATTTGCTATCCCAATCAATCTTGCTTCAAAAGTTACAAATCAATTGCTCACTAATGGTGAGGTCGTACACCCTTACCTAGGGGCTCAGTTGGTTTTACTGAACGAAAGAATAGCCAAAGAGCATAATCAAGATCCAAATGCATTGATTTTTTTGCCTGAACGATCAGGAGCCCTTGTTCAATCTGTTATCCCTCAAAGCCCAGCTGAAGAGGGAGGTTTAAGACGTGGCGATCTTGTGATTAATGCAGAAGGTAATGCAATTAAAGATCCTAAGTCTTTACTTATTCAAGTTGAGAATGCTCAAATAGGAAAGCCATTTGAATTGGAAGTACTTAGAAATAATAAAGAGATTAATCTTTCTATTAAGCCAGCTGCTTTGCCAGGTATAAGCTAAAAATCTTGCTACTTTCACTCGAAAAGGTACGTCTAAATGGATCTTCAAAATCAAATGAAACAAGCAGTTGCTCAAGCTGCTGTAGATCAAATTCAAAATGGGATGATTCTCGGCCTTGGCTCTGGCTCTACGGCAGCTTTGATGATTGAAGCCCTTGCTTTGAAACTGAAATCAGGAGAAATCAAAGATGTTGTTGGAGTGACTACATCTTTTCAAGGTGAAGTTCTTGCTACTGAATTGGGTATACCACTTAAATCTCTTTCCTCAGTTTCAGAAATTGATCTTGCAATTGATGGTGCAGATGAAGTTGATCCCAAATTTCAACTCATTAAAGGGGGAGGAGCTTGTCATGTTCAAGAAAAACTTGTAGCTGCTTTGGCTAAAAAATTCGTAGTTGTTGTTGACTCAACAAAACTTGTTACGAAATTGAATCTTGATTTCAAATTGCCAGTAGAGGTTCTTCCTTCTGCCTGGAAACAAGTACAAAAAACTTTAAAAAATCTTGGAGGAGAAGGGAATCTAAGAATGGCTCAGAAAAAAGCTGGACCCATAGTTACTGATCAGGGGAACTTGATACTTGATTTAACTTTTAGTAATGGTATTGACCAACCCGAACTCTTGGAGAATCAAATTAACAACATTCCAGGAGTGCTTGAAAATGGACTTTTTGTAAACCTGACAGATGAAGTTTTAGTTGGAAAAGTAGAAAATGACGAAGTGGGCGTTGAATCGCTTAAAAAGATTTAGAATCTCTCATTAGTATTGATTCTGCGTGACTGTGTAACCCCTCGCTATTTGCTAAATGCACAACTGCATTTTTATTCTCATTAAAGGCTTCTTTTGAAAAATCTATTAGTGAAGTATTTTTCATAAAAGTTTCAACTCCAAGAGCGCCAGCAAATCTTGCAGTCCCTGAAGTTGGGAGAGTGTGATTAGGCCCTCCAAGATAATCTCCAATAGCCTCTGGGCTCCATGGCCCCATAAATATTGCCCCAGCATTCTTGATGCTTTTTGATAGTTCTTTTGGGTTCTCTACAAGTAATTCAAGATGTTCTGGGGCAAAAGCATCACTTAATTTTGCACAAGTTTCTAAATCATCACAGAGGACTATTAAGCCCCAGTTAGTGATTGATTCGTGGCATATTTCTAATCTTGGATGATTAATTAATTGACGTTCAATTTCTGTCGGTAATTTTTCCGCTAATTTTCTATTAGTAGTTATAAGTATTGCTGAAGCTAAAGGATCATGTTCCGATTGGGCCAACATATCTGATGCAACATGTCTCAACTTTGCTGATTCATCAGCGATTATCAGGATCTCGCTTGGACCAGCCAAAGAATCAATTCCTACCTTTCCATAGACTTTCTTCTTTGCCAAAGTTACATAAATATTTCCTGGGCCAGTAATTACATCTACTTTTGGAATTGATTGGGTTCCAGTAGCAAGCGCGCCAATCGCTTGAGCGCCTCCAATACGAAAAACTTTATTGATACCTGTAATATGTGCTGCAGCTAGTACAGCTTGGTTTAACTCCCCTTGAGCGTTGGCCGGAGAAACCATAATAGTTTGATTGACTCCAGCAACATAAGCAGGAATAGCATTCATTAATACGGTGCTTGGATATGCGGCTCTTCCACCAGGAACATAGATTCCTGCTTTCTCAACAGGGCTCCATCTTCGTCCTAGTGATTCACCATGGGGTCCGGTATAAGTGATATTTTTTGGTACTTGAAGACTATGAAATTGTTCAATTCTTTTTTTTGCCAATAAAAGTGAATCTTGCAACTCCTTTGAAGTCTCTTCCCAAGCTTTCAGTATTAAATCTGATGGAACTTGAAAATTTTCCGCTAGGAATCCATCAAAGCGAGAAGTGTATTCTTTAAGTGCATCGTCGCCCCTTTTACTTACGTTTTCAAGAATATCTTCGACTACCTTTATAGCTTTATCTTGAATGGTTCCAGATGTTCTATTAGTGATTTTCTTAAGCTCAATCTGAGCCTGATCAATATTATGAGCCGTTTTTATGGTCAATTTTTTTGACGGGGTTTCTTGAACCTCATCTTTATTAATTATTTGCGTCATGAACTTTTGGCTATTGGTTCATTTTGATTATCTTATGCCTTAATTTTGATTTATGTAGATCTTCTTCATGGTCTTGAGGTAGTGTGGATTAACATAAGACTAAAACACTAAGCCTCCGTGGCAAATAACAACTCAGCTAAAAAGCGAATTCAAATTGCGGAACGCAACCGCCTTGAAAACAAAAATTACAAATCTACAGTTCGCACTTTAATGAAGCGATGCTTTGTCGCTTGTGGAATCTTTGAAAAAGAATCAAGCGAAGAATCTAAATCAGATCTTCAAAAAACAATTAATCTAGCATTTAGCAAAATTGATAAAGCCGTTAAAAAAGGTGTTATGCATCGAAATACTGGGGCTAATCAGAAATCTAGACTAAGCGTGGCTCTCAAGAAGGCTCTGAAGGAAGTTGTTTGAGAATTAATAATCTAGACTTTAACAATCAAAGTACATTCTATTTTTCATCTTGAACGAGTCTAAAAGTTCAATCATTGATAGCCACTGCCATATTGTATTTTCTAACTTTAATGAAGATAGAGAACAAGTTGCACAAAGATGGAGATCTCAAGGGGTTAAAGCTTTAATACACGCTTGTGTAGAACCGTCTGAAATCCCAGCTATTAAGTCAATGGCTGATCAGTTTGAAGAAATAAGATATTCTGTTGGAGTTCATCCCTTAGATGCACATCATTGGGATGATAAAACTCTAAATATTTTAAAAAACGCAGCTCTTGATGACAGTAGAGTTGTAGCGATAGGAGAATTAGGACTTGACCTATTTAAGGCAGAGAACTTGAGTGAGCAGTTATCAATCTTAATGCCACAATTGAAATTAGCTTTTGAATTGAATTTACCTGTGATCGTTCATTGCAGAGATGCTGCAAAAGAAATGTTAGAAGTTTTTTCTAAGCTCTCCAAAGATGGTTGCTGCCCAAAAGGTGTTATGCATTGCTGGAGTGGAAAAGTTCAAGAGATGAGACAGTTCCTTGCTCTTGGCTTTTATATAAGCTTTAGCGGAAATGTAACTTTTAAAAATGCTATTGATATCCATGAATGTGCGAAAGAAGTTCCGCCAAGTAGATTCATAGTTGAAACTGATAGCCCTTTCCTGTCGCCTGTTCCTAATAGAGGGAAAAGGAATGAACCATCTTTCGTAAAGTATGTAGTAGAAAAAATATCAGAGCTTAGAGGTGAAAGTTTTTCTGAAATCGCAGAAAAAACTACTCAAAATGCACGTGAATTGTTTGCGTTGCCTTAAATATGATCATTTGCCCTAGTTAATTATCTTGTTTGAGTGTAGAGTTATTCATTGTCTTGCATAGCGTGGTATCTGCGCTCAACCCATTGAGGGTTCTAACTTTTGAGTCAGTTTGTTCGTTGATTAAGTAAATTCATTTTCAGATCACAGTCTTCAACTAGATTGTTTTTTTGTTTTTTCTTAGTAAAGATCATTTTCTGACCAAAGTACAAGGCATCAAACCCCGTCCTCTAAATATAAACGCAGGTTCTCGAATGAGCAGAAGCGCAATTCAGGTAGCCAAAGCAGCTACATATCTGCCTGATTTGGTTGAGGTTCAAAGATCAAGTTTTAAGTGGTTTTTGGATAAAGGCTTGATAGAAGAATTAGATAATTTTTCTCCCATAACTGACTATACCGGTAAGCTTGAATTACATTTTATAGGCGCAGAATATAAGCTTAAACGTCCCAGGCATGATGTAGAAGAAGCAAAAAGAAGAGATGCAACTTTCGCTTCTCAAATGTATGTCACTTGTCGTTTAGTTAATAAAGAAACTGGAGAGATAAAAGAACAAGAAGTTTTTATCGGTGAACTCCCTTTAATGACTGAGCGTGGAACTTTTATAATAAATGGTGCCGAAAGAGTAATAGTCAATCAAATTGTTCGCAGCCCAGGAGTTTATTTCAAAGATGAGCAAGATAAAAATGGTAGAAGAACTTATAATGCAAGCGTCATTCCTAATCGTGGCGCATGGTTAAAGTTTGAAACTGATAAAAATGATTTGTTACATGTTCGTGTAGATAAAACAAGAAAAATTAATGCTCATGTCCTTATGAGGGCAATGGGTTTATCAGATAATGATGTAATAGATAAATTACGACATCCTGAGTTTTATAAAAAGTCAATTGATGCCGCAAATGAAGAGGGTATAAGTTCAGAAGATCAAGCATTGCTAGAGCTTTATAAAAAGTTAAGACCAGGTGAACCTCCATCAGTTAGTGGTGGGCAGCAGCTTCTTCAAACTCGATTTTTTGATCCAAAGCGATACGACTTAGGAAGAGTTGGTAGATACAAAATAAATAAGAAATTACGATTAACTATTCCTGATAATGTAAGAACACTTACGAATGAAGATGTTCTTTCTACTTTAGATTATTTAATTAATTTAGAATTAGATGTTGGCGGAGCGACTCTGGATGATATTGATCATTTAGGAAATAGGAGAGTAAGGTCAGTCGGTGAACTGTTACAAAACCAAGTTCGAGTTGGCTTGAATAGACTTGAAAGGATAATTAAGGAGAGAATGACAGTAGGGGAAACAGATTCACTTACTCCAGCACAACTTGTAAATCCAAAGCCTCTAGTTGCAGCAATAAAAGAATTTTTTGGTTCAAGTCAATTAAGTCAATTCATGGATCAAACCAATCCATTGGCTGAATTAACTCATAAAAGACGTATATCTGCTTTGGGACCAGGAGGTTTAACTCGTGAAAGAGCTGGTTTCGCTGTGAGGGATATTCATCCTTCTCATTATGGAAGACTTTGTCCTATCGAAACTCCTGAAGGGCCTAATGCAGGTCTAATTAATTCATTAGCAACTCACGCTAGAGTTAATGAATATGGTTTTATTGAGACACCATTTTGGAAGGTGGATAATGGAAGATTAATTAAAGAAGGAGATCCTATTTATCTTTCTGCAGATTTAGAAGATGAGTGTAGGGTTGCCCCTGGCGATGTAGCAACGGACGAAGAAGGAAAAATAATGGCAGATCTTGTCCCAGTTAGATATCGACAAGATTTTGAAACAGTTTCTCCTGAACAAGTTGATTATGTCCAGCTATCACCAGTTCAGGTTATTTCTGTGGCTGCATCTTTAATTCCATTTTTGGAACACGATGATGCTAATAGAGCTTTGATGGGTTCAAATATGCAAAGACAAGCAGTCCCTCTTTTGCGTCCAGAAAGACCATTGGTAGGAACTGGTTTAGAGACTCAAGTTGCGAGAGACTCTGGGATGGTTCCAATTTCAAAAGTAAATGGGACAGTGACTTATGTTGATGCTAATGCAATTGTTGTTACTGATGAAGAAGGTAATGACCATGCACATTACTTGCAAAAATATCAGAGATCTAATCAGGATACTTGTTTAAATCATAGGCCTATAGTTTTCAATGGTGACCCAGTAATTGTGGGGCAAGTCTTGGCTGATGGTTCAGCCTGTGAGGGAGGGGAAATAGCTCTTGGTCAAAATGTATTAATTGCATATATGCCATGGGAGGGTTACAACTATGAAGATGCAATTCTAGTGAGCGAAAGGTTAGTTAAAGATGATCTTTATACTTCCGTCCATATAGAAAAATATGAAATAGAAGCTCGTCAAACCAAGTTAGGTCCTGAAGAAATAACAAGAGAAATCCCAAATGTATCAGAAGAAAATCTTGGGAATTTGGATGAAATGGGGATTATTCGAATAGGAGCTTTCGTTGAGAGTGGAGACATCCTTGTGGGGAAGGTGACCCCTAAAGGAGAATCAGATCAACCGCCTGAGGAAAAACTTTTAAGAGCTATTTTCGGTGAAAAAGCAAGAGATGTAAGAGATAACTCTCTTCGAGTCCCTTCAACTGAGAGAGGACGAGTAGTTGATGTCAGAATCTATACACGAGAACAAGGTGATGAACTACCACCTGGAGCAAATATGGTTGTCAGGGTTTATGTCGCACAACGTAGAAAGATTCAAGTTGGAGATAAAATGGCAGGTAGGCATGGTAACAAAGGGATTATTAGCAGAATACTGCCAAGAGAAGATATGCCTTACCTTCCTGATGGCACGCCTGTAGATATATGCCTTAACCCACTAGGCGTACCAAGTCGAATGAATGTAGGACAAGTCTTTGAGCTCCTTATGGGTTGGGCAGCCTCTAACTTGGATTGTCGAGTTAAGATTGTCCCTTTTGATGAGATGTATGGACCAGAGATGTCTAACCAGACTGTTCAAGCTTACTTGGAAAAGGCAGCAAAGCAGCCAGGTAAATCATGGGTATACAACCCTAAGGACCCTGGTAAGTTACTTCTTACAGATGGTCGAACTGGTGAACCTTTTGATCAGCCTGTCGCTGTTGGCTACGCCCATTTCCTTAAACTTGTTCATTTGGTAGACGATAAGATTCATGCTCGATCTACAGGTCCATATTCTTTGGTTACTCAACAACCTCTTGGTGGAAAGGCACAGCAAGGTGGACAGAGATTAGGAGAAATGGAAGTATGGGCACTCGAGGCATATGGGGCTGCATATACTTTGCAAGAACTGTTAACTGTCAAGTCTGATGATATGCAAGGCCGTAATGAAGCTCTTAACTCTATCGTAAAAGGTAAGCCCATCCCTCGCCCTGGGACTCCAGAATCTTTCAAAGTTTTAATGAGAGAACTTCAGTCATTGGGTTTAGACATTGGTGTTTATACAGATGATGGGAAAGAGGTAGATCTTATGCAAGATGTCAATCCTCGTAGAAGCACGCCAAGTAGACCTACCTATGAATCACTAGGTAAAGAATATGAGGAGTAATTAACTCAATCGAAACAAATCATCTCAACATCCTAAATTCCCATGACTAATAGCAATCTACGTACGGAAAATCATTTTGATTACGTCAAAATTAAATTAGCTTCTCCTGAAAGAGTAATGGAATGGGGGCAAAGGACTTTGCCCAATGGCCAGGTAGTAGGGGAAGTGACCAAGCCAGAAACAATAAATTATCGAACACTAAAGCCGGAGATGGATGGATTATTTTGTGAAAAGATTTTCGGTCCATCTAAGGATTGGGAATGTCACTGCGGGAAATATAAGAGAGTTAGACATCGTGGAATTGTTTGCGAAAGATGCGGAGTTGAAGTAACAGAAAGTCGGGTAAGAAGGCATAGAATGGGATTTATTAAATTGGCAGCTCCCGTATCCCATGTCTGGTATCTAAAAGGTATTCCTAGCTATGTCGCGATCCTATTAGACATGCCTCTGAGAGATGTTGAGCAAATTGTTTATTTTAACTGTTATGTTGTTTTAGATATTGGTGATAGTAAAGATCTTAAGTACAAGCAGCTATTAACAGAAGATGAATGGCTTGAGATTGAAGACGAAATTTATGCTGAGGATTCAACTATAGAGAATGAACCAATTGTTGGAATAGGTGCTGAGGCCTTAAAGCAATTACTTGAAGATTTAAATTTAAAAGAAGTTGCCGAGCAATTGAGAGAAGAAATTGCAACAAGCAAAGGTCAAAAAAGGGCTAAGCTTATCAAAAGACTAAGGGTAATAGATAATTTTATTGCTACTAGCGCAAGCCCAGAGTGGATGGTTTTAGATGCAATACCTGTTATACCTCCTGATTTGAGACCTATGGTGCAATTAGATGGGGGTAGATTCGCCACTTCAGATTTAAATGACTTATATAGAAGAGTAATCAATAGGAACAACCGTCTTGCTCGTCTTCAGGAAATATTGGCCCCAGAGATAATAGTTAGAAATGAAAAAAGGATGCTACAAGAGGCTGTAGATGCACTTATTGATAACGGTAGAAGAGGAAGAACTGTTGTTGGTGCAAATAATCGTGCCTTGAAATCATTAAGCGATATTATTGAGGGTAAACAAGGCAGATTTAGACAGAATTTACTTGGAAAAAGAGTTGATTATTCAGGTCGTTCAGTCATAGTTGTTGGTCCAAAATTGAAAATGCATCAATGTGGACTACCAAAGGAAATGGCAATAGAGCTTTTCCAACCTTTTGTAATTCACAGATTGATTCGTCAGAACATTGTGAATAATATTAAGGCGGCAAAGAAATTGATACAGAAAGCTGATGATGAAGTAATGCAGGTACTGCAGGAAGTCATAGATGGTCATCCCATACTTCTCAACCGTGCCCCTACTTTGCACCGATTGGGTATTCAAGCTTTTGAGCCTAAATTAGTTGCTGGACGAGCTATACAGCTACATCCATTGGTATGTCCAGCTTTTAACGCTGATTTTGATGGAGATCAAATGGCTGTTCATGTGCCCTTAGCGATTGAGGCTCAAACAGAAGCAAGAATGTTAATGCTCGCAAGTAATAACATTCTTTCTCCCGCAACTGGGGATCCAATAGTTACTCCATCTCAAGATATGGTTTTGGGTTCTTATTATTTAACCGCAATTCAGCCTCAAGCAAATCAGCCTAAGTTCGGAGATCATGCACATACATACGCATCACTTGAAGATGTTTTACAAGCTCTCGAAGATAAAAGGATAGATTTACATGATTGGGTTTGGGTTCGATTCTCTGGTGAAATCGAGGATGATGATGAGCTGCAGAAACCGCGTAAGTCAGAAACTTTAAAAGATGGCACACGTATTGAGGAATGGACATATCGACGAGATCGATTAGATGAAGAGGGAAGTTTAATTAGCCGTTATATCTTGACTACTGTCGGTCGAGTCGTAATGAACCATACAATTATTGATGCTGTGGCAGCCACCTCATAACCCCCATAACAAATCCAACCTTTTTTGAATAGATTTTTTCATGACTTCTTCCTCTCCTAAAACTCGCAAATCCTCTACTAAATCAAAAGCAAAAAGAGGTTCTAAAGCAAAGAAAGCAGCAGCGATAAAAGTTGTTCAGAAACTTTCTAAAACTCCTCCACCTTTTAGAAATAAAGTGGTTGATAAAAAAGGTTTGAAAAATTTAGTTGCATGGGCATTTAAGCATCATGGAACAGCGGCAACTGCTGCTATGGCAGACAACCTTAAAGACCTTGGCTTCAGGTATGCTACCCAGGCAGCGGTGTCAATTTCTGTTGATGATTTAAAGGTCCCAGAGGCCAAGCAAGATTTACTTGGGCAGGCTGAAGAGCTGATAACTGCTACAGAGGAATGCTATAGATTAGGCGAAATTACTGAGGTTGAGAGGCATACAAAAGTTATAGACACTTGGACAGAAACTAATGAAAGATTAGTGGATGCAGTTAAAAAGAATTTCAATCAAAACGATCCATTGAATTCAGTATGGATGATGGCCAACTCTGGAGCCAGAGGAAACATGTCTCAGGTTCGTCAGCTTGTTGGGATGAGAGGATTAATGGCTAATCCTCAAGGTGAAATTATTGACTTACCAATACGAACTAATTTTAGAGAGGGTCTAACAGTAACTGAATATGTCATTTCCTCTTATGGCGCTCGTAAAGGTCTTGTTGATACAGCTCTAAGAACTGCTGACTCTGGGTATTTAACTAGACGCTTGGTTGATGTCGCTCAAGATGTAATTGTTAGAGAAGAGGATTGTGGTACGACAAGGTCAATTTTAATAAGTGCAGAGGATGGGAAATTTGGGAATAGGCTTGTTGGTCGCCTGACATCAGAACAAGTAGTTAACTCAGATCAGGAAATCTTATCTGAAAGAAATATTGCAATTGATCCTCAACTATCTAAGAAATTTGAACAATCACATATTGAAGGGGTCAGGGTTCGATCTCCTCTTACATGTGAGGCGACCAGGTCAGTTTGTCGTAAATGTTATGGTTGGGCGCTAGCGCATAATCAACTAGTTGACTTAGGCGAAGCAGTAGGTATTGTTGCTGCTCAATCAATTGGCGAGCCAGGAACCCAATTAACAATGAGGACTTTTCATACTGGTGGGGTTTCAACAGCGGAGACTGGTGTTGTCCGCTCAACCATTTCAGGAAAAGTAGAATTTGGTTCAAAAGCAAGAGTGAGAGGCTATAGGACACCACATGGCGTTGAGGCTCAGCAAGCAGAAGTTGACTTTAACCTTAGTATCATTCCTGCTAATGGTGGCAAGCCTCAAAAAATTGATATACCTATTGGTTCGCTACTTTTTGTAGACAATGATCAAAATATCGATACAGATGTGACTGTCGCTCAGATCGCTAGTGGAGCTGTGCAAAAAAGTGTTGAGAAGGCTACTAAAGATGTCATATGTGATTTAGCGGGACAAGTTAGGTATGAAACAATTATCCAACCCAGAGAGGTTACTGATAGGCAAGGAAATATAACTCTTAAAGCCCAACGGCTTGGTCGGCTTTGGGTGTTGGCAGGAGACGTTTATAATTTACCTCCAAATGCTATGCCGGTTGTCTCTGGCAATGTTTCAGTAAAAGAGGGACAAGTTTTAGCTGAAGCGAGCCAGGCAAGTGAGTTTGGAGGTGAAGTAAGACTTAGAGACTCAATTGGTGATTCTAGAGAAGTTCAAATAGTAACAACGTCGATGACTTTAAAGGATTTTAAGTTACTAGAAGAGTCGACTCATTCAGGTGAAATATGGCATCTTGAAGCAAAAGATGGAACTCGTTATAGATTGAATACTGTCCCCGGAAGTAAAATTGGAAATAACGAGGTAATAGCTGAGTTGTCAGATGATCGATTTAAAACTGAAACAGGAGGACTTGTTAAATATGCCCCTGGCTTGACAATTAAGAAAGCTCGTTCTGCCAAAAATGGTTATGAAGTTAGTAAAGGTGGAACTCTTTTGTGGATCCCTCAAGAAACTCATGAAATTAATAAGGATATTTCTTTGTTGATGATTAAAGATCGTCAATGGATAGAGGCAGGGACAGAAGTCGTCAAAGATATTTTCAGTCAAACTGCTGGAATAGTTACTGTTACTCAGAAAAATGATATTCTTCGAGAAATCATAGTGAGGAGTGGTACTTTTAAACTATGCAAAGAGAGTAAAGCACTTGATAGGTTTGAAGGTGATGGGCAAATAGTTAATCCCGGTGAAACTATCGCAAAAGGTATTAAGACTGATTCTATGGTAATGGTTCAGTCAGTTGAAACTCCGGAAGGTAAAGGTCTTCTATTGAGACCCGTTGAGGAATTTACTATTCCTGACCAAGCACAACTACCTGAATTAGAGCATGTTAAACAACCCAAAGGCCCATCACTAGGTATAAAAGCCTCTCAGCGTCTTGCTTTTAAGGATGGTGAGCTCATTAAATCAGTTGAAGGCATTGAGTTGCTTAAAACACAACTGATGCTTGAGACATTTGATACGACTCCACAGATGACAGTAGACGTAGAAGTTGAACAAGACTTGAATTCAAAGAGTATTGATAGACTTAAATTGGTTATCCTTGAAAGTATTTTAGTAAGAAGAGATACCATATCTGATTCAAGTCATGGATCAACACATACTGAATTACAGATAAAAAATGCTCAAATTGTTTCAGCCGGAGATATTGTGGCGACAACTCAGATTTTATGTAAGCAAGAAGGAATTGTTCAACTCCCTAATGCCCTTGATGGTGATCCGGTTCGTCGTCTTATCGTTGAAAGAGAAGAAGACACAATAAATATTGATTCCAAAGGAACTACTCTTGTCAAAGTCGGACAAAGAGTAGTAGATGGAGATTTTGTCTCAAAAGATCAGGCAATAGGTGCTTGTGGAGAAATAGAAAATATTGATGGAAAGAAAGTCAAATTGCGTCTTGGTAGACCTTATATGGTTTCACCGGATTCGGTCCTTCATGTTCGTGATGGGGATTTGGTTCAAAGAGGTGATGGCTTGGCTTTGTTGGTTTTTGAAAGACAAAAAACGGGAGATATTGTTCAGGGTTTACCAAGAATTGAAGAATTGCTTGAAGCTCGTAGGCCTAGGGATTCCGCTATTTTGTGTAAAAAGTCTGGAACAGTAGATATCAAGGATGGAGACGACGATGATTCCGTAGTCGTAACTGTTATTGAGGATAATGATGTAATTTCTGAATATCCAATTCTTTTGGGACGTAATGTAATGGTTAGAAATAGCCAACAAGTTGTAGCTGGTGAATTTTTAACTGATGGTCCAGTGAATCCCCATGAGCTTTTGGAGTGTTTCTTTGCAGACTTGCGTGATAAGAAACCCTTAATGGATGCAGCCCAGGAGGCAATAGCTAAACTCCAGCATAGAATGGTAAGTGAAGTGCAAAATGTTTATAAATCTCAGGGAGTAGCTATAGACGATAAACATATTGAGGTCATAGTTCGTCAGATGACGAGTAAAGTAAGAATAGAAGATGCAGGTGATACAACATTCTTACCAGGAGAATTGATTGAACTTAGGCAGGTTGAAGATACTAATCAGGCTATCTCAATCACGGGAGGAGCCCCCTCAGAGTTCACTCCAGTTTTACTTGGTATTACAAAGGCATCACTCAATACTGATAGTTTCATATCAGCTGCTTCATTCCAAGAAACAACTCGAGTCCTTACCGAAGCGGCTATTGAAGGCAAGTCTGATTGGCTTCGAGGGCTTAAAGAAAATGTAATTATTGGTCGCCTGATACCTGCCGGAACTGGTTTTAGTGGCTTTGTTGAGGAGTTAAATGCGGAAGCAGGACCTCACCCAGATATTCTGGCAGAAGATCCAGCAGGTTATCGAAGGATCCAAAATCTTAGACCTGACTACACTGTTGATATGCCCTCTGCCCCAGTAGCTAAGAACACGTCTGTTTTAGATGATCCTAGCGAAGAGGATTTAGAGGCAACGAGAAGTAGACATGGAATTGATCCTACAACGAGTAATTTTGCAGCTTTTGCTCGTCCAACAGGCGACGATGAATTGCCTGAAGACCAAATGCCAGATCCTGCTGCCTTGGAGGGTTTGCAAGAAGAAGGTTTACTCTCAGATGAATAAATCAATTTTTCTGCAATACTCTTTTAAATTTTCTAATATTTAGTTCTTCAACCAATAAATTCCATCGATGATTGATCCTCCTGTTATTCCCAAGCGTAAATTACCCCGCTATGGATTTCACACACATACAGAGCGTGTTAATGGTAGATGGGCAATGATTGGTTTTATTGCTTTAGTGCTTTTGGAATTTAAATTAGGACATGGATTAATGAATTGGTGACAAAACTTCCTCAACTATCAAGTAATTCATCCTTGCTTGGCTTAAGTTCGGAAGATCTTGAAGAATTTGCTCGTCAGGAAGGTGAAAAAGCTTTTCGTGGTAGGCAAATTCATGAATGGATTTATCAAAGAGGGGCAAAAAAGCTAGATTCAATAACTGTTCTTCCAAAGAAATGGCGAGATTCATTGGAAAATAAAGGAATAAAGGTTGGAAGACTTGATGAAATTAGTAGAGTTGTAGCAGATGATGAGACTTTAAAACTATTAATGGGTACTTTTGATGGTGAGATTATAGAAACAGTAGGAATACCAACAGAAAAACGACTTACTGTTTGCGTTTCAAGTCAAATTGGATGTCCTATGGGGTGTAAGTTTTGTGCGACTGGTAAGGGGGGTCTCAATAGATCTCTTAATGTGAATGAAATAGTTGATCAGGTAATTAGCGTTAGAGAAACAATGAATAGGAGGCCTACTCATGTCGTCTTTATGGGGATGGGCGAGCCACTTCTCAATATAAGTAATGTTTTAGACTCTATTGAATGTCTCACGAATGATATTGGTATTGGTCAAAGGAAAATAACTGTCAGCACTGTTGGAATACCGGATACTCTTCAATATTTAGCAAAAATAGCCCATGAGCGATTGGGAAGAGTTAAATTTACCCTTGCCGTAAGTCTACATGCGCCTAATCAGACGTTGCGTGAATTAATTATTCCTTCCGCGAGTTCTTATCCCATCAATTCATTACTCAAAGACTGTAGAACATATATAGAACTCACTGGGCGAAGAGTAAGCTTTGAGTATATTCTTCTAGGAGGATTGAATGATAAAGATATTCATGCAGAGCAGTTAGCTGATCTGATGCGAGGCTTTCAGAGCCATATTAATTTGATAGCTTATAATCCCATCGCTGAAGAGAATTTTAAACGACCAAGCCAATCTAGAGTTAATAGTTTTAGAGAGCTATTAGAAAAAAAAGGAGTTGCTGTAAGTGTTCGTGCAAGTAGAGGTAGAGATAAAGATGCGGCATGTGGACAATTAAGAAGGCAAACAATTAATAAAATAAAAATCAAATAGCAAGTAAAAATCAATTTCTTTTAAGCTTCTATGGTATTTATTGATTGGTTTATTTTATTTCTTTATTTATTATTTTCCTTGATCTTAGGAATTTATATTTCACTAAAAAATCATAATGAATCTGATTATTTTGTCGCTGGTAGAAGCCTAAGTGGTTTGCTTGCAGGTATGTCCATGGCGGCAACAACGTTCTCGATTGATACACCTCTGTATGTGGCCGGCATTATTGGGACGAGAGGCTTAGCAGGGAATTGGGAGTGGTGGAGTTTTGGACTTGCACATGTTGCCATGACAGTTGTATTCGCTCCGCTTTGGAGGCGTAGTGGAGTATTGACTGATGCTGCCTTTACTGAATTACGTTATGGGGGCAAACCAGCAGCTTATTTAAGAGGTATCAAGGCTTTCTTGCTTTCTGTCCCAATCAATTGTATTGGGATTGGTTATGCATTCTTGGCAATGCGTAAAGTGGCTGAATCATTAGGTGTCGTGGACGGACATATTGTGTTTGGACCTTTTACTGACACGATCCTTTTAATGGTTTTGGTTGCTTTGTTTTTGCTTGTTTACACTGTACTAGGTGGCCTTTGGGCAGTAGTGGTTAATGATTTTGTACAACTTGTATTAGCTCTTTTAGGTGCGTTTGCTGTTTGCTTTGTAGCACTTGATGCTTCAGGTGGCATGACGGATTTGTTAACAAACTTAGAGGCATTAGATCGACCTGAGCTCCTTTCTTTATTCCCATGGACATTAAATAAAGATGGTTTCAATTGGTTGGATAGTTCAGGAATAAGTATTACTACTTTTTTCGCTTTTATATCTTTGCAATGGTGGAGTTTTAGACGTAGCGATGGTGGTGGTGAATTTATTCAGCGTATATTGGCTACTAAAGATGAAAAACAAGCAACTTTGGCAGGAATAGTTTTTTTAATTGTTAATTATCTTATTCGCAGTTGGCTTTGGATTTTAGTTGGTTTGGCTGGTTTAGTTCTCTTGCCTCAACAAACTGACTGGGAATTAACTTATCCAAACCTCGCTGTTACATATTTGCCACCTGTTGGACTTGGATTGGTCGTGGTTTCATTGGTTGCTGCATTTATGAGTACCGTAAGTACCTCAATTAATTGGGGGGCAAGTTATCTTGCCCATGATCTCTATAAAAGATTTGTGAGGCCATCAGCTGGCCCTAGAGAAATGATTCTTATGGGCCAGGTTGCAAGTATTTTGTTACTGCTAATTGGAGTCGCGACGGCTCTTTTTAGTAACAGTATCGGTTCAATGTTTAGACTTGTTATTGCAATAGGTACAGGACCAGGCGCTGTCCTTGTGCTTCGGTGGTTTTGGTGGCGAGTTAATGCTCTAGCGGAACTTTCCGCAATGTTGAGTGGTTTTTTTATAGGTTTAATCACATCAGTTTCTCCCTATTTTACAATTGAAGATTTTGGCAAACGACTTTTATTTACTACTTCATTTACAGCTGTGATTTGGTTGCTTACTTTATTTTTTACTGAGCCAGAGTCTGAGGAGACACTCAATAAATTTGTGATGCAGGTAAAACCCCCAGGCCCTGGTTGGAAAAAAATAAGGAAAAGTATGAATATCAATCCAGTTGACAGTTTTTCAGTGCTTGGATCTCGCTTTGTATTAGGATCCGCAATTCTCTATGGTGGTTTAGTAAGTATTGGGGCTTTCTTATTACATCAAGAAAGGAGTGCTTGGATTGCGCTTACAATTGTTGTGAGTTGTGTGTTTTTAATGAAGAAAACAAAACTAAATAACTTAAAAAGTTGACCCTAGATAGCCAAATGGTCAAAATTTAGAGCAAAATAGAGTCCTAATTAGTTTGTAACTTTGGGTTTTTTACGAACAACTCTTTTCCCTATTTTAATTGTTGCTCTTTTTGCTGTTGCTTTGTTCGCTGTCAGCGCTCGGATATGGCTTCCCGGGGATATGCTTGCACCAGCACCAATTAATTAGTTTGCTCTTCTTCCTTCAGAGCTATGAATGATGAAAATGAAAAAATAAGTGAAAAAGGGTTGGCTGATTTAGCTATTGACCCTGATCTTTTAGCTAGAGAATTGGCTGCTCAATTAGCAGGAGATCCTTTGGATGAAATTGAAGTAGATAAAATTGACGGAGATCTAGGGAATTCATCAAAAGAATGTGATCTTGCGTTGAAATGGCTTCAATCCGGAAATAATGAGAGACTTCAGGGCTTAAGAGTCTTTTGCGAACATAGAGATCCTAGAGCTCTTCCATTCTTATTGCCTTTGCTTGACGAACCTTCTCCCGTAGTCAGGATGAGTGCTGTTTATGCTTTAGGTAGAAATCCTTGTCCAAAAGCTATAGATCTTCTATTGCATTTGTTAAAGTTTGATAGTAACGCTTATGTGCGAAAAGCTACTGCATGGAGTCTCGGAAATTACCCTGACGCCCCAGTTCTAGAGCCTCTGATTAATGCATTAAAACAAGATGTCGCTGCTGTGAGATTGTGGGCATCAAGTTCTCTAGCAGAGGTTGGACTTAATTCAGCAGAGAGCTCTCCCCCAGCGGCGAATCAATTACTAGAAAGTTTGCAAGTAGATGGTGAATCATTAGTTCGAAGTAACTGTATTTGGTCCCTTGGCCGCCTTTATGGGCTTTTGAGTGCGGAAATCCAAATTCAAATAATAGAGACTTTTATATATGTTTTATTAAATGATAGAGAGCCTTCTGTCAGGTATGAAGCAAGGACAGCTTTGGAGCAATTGGATAATCCAGAGGCACAAAAAAAATTAAAATCATTAATTGATGATGGTCAATTGGTTTAATTTTTGGTACAAAAACAATTCGTTGTAATTAATAATTCGCGTTTCTAGAGTTTTTTTCTATATCATGCGTGACTTAGGGGCTTCAATTTCATGCCACAACGCACATTGCGCTTTAAAATCCGACAAGATGGACGTGTTGAAGAAACCGTTGAAGGTCTTGTTGGTGAGGCTTGTATTGATTTAACTGAGAAGCTTGAGGATGCCCTAGGCACCGTTGAAAGGAGAGAACCAACCTCTGATACCTTTCTTCGCGAAAACATTCAAAAACAGACTATTCCTGCAGAAATCCACTGATGTCACATTTCAGCACAGTTAAAACTCAACTTCGTAAGAAAGAGTTCCTTAAACAGGCTCTAATAGACTTAGGCTATGCCCCCAACGAAGGTGAAAATCTAGTTAGAGGTTATAGAGGTCAAACTGTAAAAGCTCAAATGACTATTGAGATGAGTAAGGGAGCAGACATAGGATTTCGTTGGAATGAAGGCTCAAAATCATATGAACTTGTAACGGACCTTGATCTCTGGAAGCAATCAATACCAATTGAGAGATTTTTAGCTCAAGTCACTCAACGTTATGCCTTAAATACTGTTCTTGATTCAACTGCTCAAGAAGGATTTCAAATTTCTGAACAAAAGGAAAATCTAGATGGATCAATCGAATTAGTTGTTACTCGTTGGGATTCCTAAATTTACTAACTCTACTATCTACAATTGACATTCGATCCTAGAGCTGCTTTTGAAACTAGGTCTATAGAATATCAGCCTTCAAATGATATTTATGATCCAAGTATTGCATATGAAGCAGCTAATAATGAAGATTTCAAGCTAAATGGTAGAGATCCAGTTTTAGGAGGGAAATTAAAAGAAAAGGCTGTATGGGTTGATGAGAGGAAATGTATTGGTTGTACTTATTGCAGCTCAGTTGCTACGAACACTTTTGCAATGGAGCCTGAGCAAGGCAGAGCTAGGGCATTTAGACAAGATGGAGATAGTGAGGAATTAATTCAAGAGGCTATAGATACCTGTCCTGTTGATTGCATAGATTGGGTTTCTTTCGAAGACTTGGTTAAATTAGAAGAAGTTATAAAAAATCATCATTTTAGGAATTTAGGTTTACCACCAGTTACTTGATTTTTAAATTTTGAAGTGGAAAGAATTAAAGATAGTAAAAACAATTCAATTCCTACCAGAAGATTTGGGCGAACAGAGATTCAGATGCCAGTCTTATCTCTTGGAGGGATGCGGTTTCAACAAAGCTGGAAGGATTTAGATCCTAAAGAGATTAATAATCAACAACAAGACATCTTGCGAAAAACTATTAAGCATGCGTCTCAAAAAGGTATGCATCATATTGAAACTGCTCGTCATTACGGAACTTCAGAACGCCAGATAGGCTGGGCCTTCGATCAAATTGATGATCCAAAAAGAATATTGCAAACGAAAATTCCACCAAATAATGATCCTTCGATTTTTGAGCAAGAACTTGAGTTAAGTATGAGTAGATTAGGTTCCAAGAAAATTGATTTATTAGCTATTCATGGTATCAACCTTCCTGAACACTTAGATATGACTATTCGTCCTAATGGATGCCTAGAGATTGTTCGTCGTTGGCAAAAATATGGTCTTGTTGGTCATGTTGGATTCTCAACTCATGCAAATGTTGACCTGATAATTAAAACAATTGAAACAGGACTTTTTGATTATGTGAATTTGCATTGGTATTTTATTCGTCAGGAAAACGAAAGAGCTTTACAAGCAGCGAATGCCAGGGATATGGGGGTTTTTATTATTAGTCCTACTGATAAGGGAGGCCATTTACATACACCGTCATTGACACTTTTAGATTTATGTAGCCCTTTGCATCCAATAGAATTTAATGATCTGTTTTGTTTGAGTGATAAAAGAATTCATACATTAAGTGTCGGAGCGTCAAAACCTGAAGATCTGGATATTCATTTAAGTGCAATTTCTAAAATGGATAACATGCATGAGTTCATTGATACCATAGATAAGCGACTAATGAATGCCTTAAATGAATCTCTTGGAGAGTCATGGTTGACTACTTGGAAGATAGGTTTACCGAGTTGGGATCAAACTCCAGGAGAGATTAATATACCTATTTTGCTATGGTTAAATAATTTATTAGAGGCTTGGGATATGGAAAGCTTTGCGAAAGATCGTTATGGCCTTTTAGGTAGAGGAGGACATTGGTTCCCAGGCTCAAACGCAGATTGCTTGGATTGTGAAGTGAGCGATAATGACTTGAAAAAAGTTTTGATTAATAGCCCGTGGAGTTCTGAAATACCTTTTATACTTAGAAATTTGAAAGACAGATTAGGAGGAGAAAGAAGAGATAGATTATGGGGAATTTAGTAACCTAAAGGCTGTTTTTTGGGTTTGCCAATTGATCTTGGATATTGATTGGGACATTTATTAATAGAATTAATCCTAATAATATTTCTAATACCGCGATTATTAGGGAGTACGAATTTATGTGTTCGTTCGATCTCTGCATTTAGCTCAGTTAAAGCTTTTTTTAGTATTTGATGCTCCGCTTCACTCCAGCCTCCCTTAAATATGAGCGCTTGACCTTTCGAATTTAAAAAAGGCACGAGATATTCTGCTACCACATTCGCAGAAGCAACTGCTCTTGCAATGGCATAGTCAAAATTACTTCGAAGGATTGGATCCCTTCCTGCTGTCTCAGCTCTTTCAGTTACGACTGTTATACGAGAATTTAATCCAATTTCTTTAGAAACTTCTTTCAGAAAAATCGTTTTTTTACTTGAAGAATCTAAAAGAGTAATATTTGAATTTGGCATTGCTATAGCTATAGCAATACCAGGAAACCCACAGCCAGAACCAATATCTATGTATTTTTGAGAAAGTTCAGGGTGTTGAAGTTCTGCATACAGTGGCAACAAGCTGTCACATACTTGTGCAGTCCAGAAATCATCTCCATCAACTAAACGAGTAAGGTTGGTCTTCTGATTCCATTCTTTAAGTAACTCTTGCAAATGGATAAATTGAGCTAATTGTTTTTCACTTGGCACCCATTTGAGCTGATTCCATATCATGAGATGATTTGCTTTTTTGTTGCTTTTGTCAGTAGACATTTTTAATTTTTTTTTGAAATAGTCAGTCCTGAGATATTTAGATAAAATCTATACATTATTAGATCATATTTTCTTTAGTTGACTCCTCCCTCTAATTGTTACGAACTGCTTGGTGTTTCTACCTCTGCCAATAACGCAGAACTTAGAAAAGCTTTTCGTCAATTAAGTAAGCAACTTCATCCGGATACGACATCTTTGCCAAGTGATGAAGCGACAAGGCAATTTCAAAATGTGTGTGAGGCTTATGATTTATTAAGTGATCCTGTCTTAAGGGCAAACTACGACTTATTTATAGAAAAAGAGAATAATCTTATCAGTCAGAAAAAAGAACCTTATTTAAAGAATATACAACCTGTACAATTTTCTAAATCGATAGGAGTAAGGCGACCATTATCAGGAGGAGAACTATTTTCACTTCTTCTTTTAATTACCTCTATTTTCTTGAGTCTGGCTTTAGGAGTGTTTATTGCTTTTTTAAGAGGCGGAAACTTGAATTTTACTCCAAGTTGGTTGATGTAAGTTTAATATCAGAAATAATTATATAGCTAAATGCTAAGAATCTTAGTAAGAAAAAATTCTAGGATAAAGAATTTAAGCCCTCTTGGATTCCAAAATAGCATTTTTCTAGTTCCTCATCTGTGATACACAGTGGTGGCATTAGATAAACTACATCTCCTAATGGCCTGATGAAAACACCAACTCTCAATGCACTTGCTTTCATGATTTTCCCAACCGAATTTAAATAACCTTTTTTACCTTTCACTTTAATATTAAAAGCAGCAATGGTTCCTGTAATTCTTGGGCAATCAATTCTTGGATCTTTAACTATTTTTTGTAGATGAGGAAGGTGACGTGACTCAAAATCCAAATATTTTTGGGGAGAGTTTTCTAAAAGATCTAAGCTGGCATTGGCAGCTGCGCAGCCTAAGGGGTTAGCTGTGAAACTATGACCGTGCCAGAAAGTTTGCTTAGGATCTTCCCCAAGGAAACCTTCGGAAATCCTTTTGCTGGACATAGTAACTCCCATCGGAAGGAATCCACCGGTTAACCCCTTTGAGAGTGATATAAGGTCTGGCTTTAATCCTGCTCTTTGAAAAGCGAATAGCTCTCCACATCTTCCAAAGCCAGTTAAGACTTCATCTGTAATCAGTAAAGAATTAGCCTGGCGAATTCTTTTTTCGACTTCTACTAAAAATTCTGAACGAACCATTCTCATTCCACCAGCTCCCTGCACTAATGGCTCAAGAATTACCGCAATGGTTGGTTTCTTTAGGAGGTGATCAAGAGTTTCTAAAACCTCCTTTTCTCGCCTTTCAAAATCTTCATCGCCCCACCATGTCTCGGGCCAAGGGACTCTGCTAACAGGAAATAGCATTTGATCAAAAGGTTCGCTAAATATATTTCGTTCGCCTACTGCCATTGCTCCAAACGTATCCCCATGATAGGCCCCTTCGAATGCAATGATTTGAGATCTATTATCACCTTTATTTTTCCACCATTGACGAGCCATTTTTAAAGCTACTTCTACTGCTGTGGAGCCATTGTCTGAAAAGAATAACTTTTCTAAACCTGTTAATTTACTTAGTCGATCAGCTAATAGCTCAGCTTGAGGATGAGTGAAATCTGCAAAGATAATTTGTTCTAATTGTTCTGCTTGAGTTGCGATAGCCTTAGCTATATATTCATTTGCATGACCATGAAGAGTGACCCACCAGCTACTTATGCCATCGATTATTGGAGCTCTGTCTTTAGGAAGTAAAAGGGCACCTTTGGCTTTTTCAACTAATAATTGAGGCTTAGAGGATTTAAGTTGTGTGAATGGTGGCCATATATGAGGATTCTGAATAGTTTGATTTGAATTTTCTTTCTCATTCATCAAATTTAGTTTTCCCTCTTGTTTCATTTAACTTGATTGAAGTCAAAAAAATCTTTTGATTAAGAAAAAAATAAAATTTTAATTTTGAATGAATTCTTTAAGCTTTTGATCTAATTGCTGTTTATTCCATTCTTGTAAAAGTACTTTTGCGTTGACTTCGTCAAAGATAGGAAGACTTGCAAGAATTTTAGTATCTCCAAATTGCTCTAGAGTCTTCGGATTATCTTTATGTGGAGGGCCATTTAATACTATTCCTAATACATCTAAATTTCGATGTTTCAAGGCTTCTAGACTTAATAAGGTGTGATTGAGAGTACCAAGCCCGGTCCTGGCTACAAGAATTATTGGAGCTCCCCAAGCCTTTAATTGGTCTATTTGTAGCCAATTTCGATTTAAAGGAACCATTAAACCACCTGCAGTCTCGATGATTATTAATTTATCTAAGTCAAGTAATTTTAAATTGCTTGGTTCAATAAAACTAGATTCTTTTTCGGCAGCCCAATGTGGAGAGACAGGAGCCTTGAATTTATATCTTTCAGGAAGATAACGGTTTGGTTCAAGATTTAAGAGATTGCAAACAGTTTTTGTATCTGTACCTTCCTCTGTTCCACTTTGAATGGGTTTCCAGTAGATACCTTTAAGACCTTGGACGAAAAAACTACTAACTATCGTTTTACCTACATCTGTATCTGTACCACAAATAATGATTTTTTTTGAGAAACTACTCATCGTTTTATTAATAAAAACAGAATTGACCAACTAAGGCTTACTTGCTTACACTCGTTGGAAGTTGGCCAAAAAGATAATAAATGTCGCCAATCTGAAACACTTAATTGTTCCTTCTGACTACTTTGTGCTCCGACCTTGATCATTGGTTTTAATAAAGCAGTCGCTTTCTTTGCTGTTTGTTTGATAATTTCAATTTTATTATATAAAATACTTTGCTTGGGAACGACTCTAATTAGTGAGTCGTATGATGGTAAATCAAGAGCCGTGCATGTCAAATTTGCCTTTTCAGCAGCTTCATGCCATTCTGGGAAACTTCCCTTGATTGGGATTGCCAAAGCAATCCACCCATCCAAACTAAGAGAATTCAACCATTCCTTAAGTTTCATTTGTGGATTATCAAGCCAATGTAAAACAAAACTTGAAGCTATTAAATTTGGTTTTTTAGACCACTGAGGTAAGCCATTATTTAAATCCCAAAGTTGTTTAACACTCTTTTTTGAATGTTGATCAATCATCTTTTTAGAATTATCCAATCTCACTACATATTGGTTTGGATGTAGATCTTCTAATGATTTAGCGAGGAGCCCAGTGCCAGAACCCAGGTCAACCCATAGTCCATGTTTTATTGCATGATGAGAACATATTTTTGCAAGTTTTAAAGCAGTACTTTTTTGAATTGATGCTGATTCGTTATAACTTAATGCAGCTTCGTTAAAGTTTTTATTAACTTGGCTATACCATGTTTTATGCATGTTCAAATTCTAACCAGTGTTCGACTTTTTTGATATTTTTAATTTTTGTGATGAAATGCCCTTCGTCTTGAAGGTTGATTGTTTTGGGTGCGGCCTCTAGGTGGTTTATTAAATCTTCAGCTAGCTTTTCTTTCGTTTGATTAGCCAAAATATAGTCTTGTTCACTATTAACAATAAGTACTTTGGCAGAATTGTTTAAGCCAATTGGTAGAGAATCAGAATTTATAAGAAGTTTTAAATCATTTTTTAGTCTCAACCTTCCTGAATCTGACATATGAAGGAGATTTGATTTTGAAGACTTAACATTTATGCAATTAGGTTTATAAGCTTTTATCTGAAATTTTTTTAACATAGTTGCTTCATTAGGCGAATTAATTGCATGCATCATCCTATTGAGGGCCAGTTTTATGGGGCGATTCTCTTTGCCAGTTGGAATAAAGCGACTAAAACTATTGATTAATACAACATGTGTAGCTGAGTATAAAACTTCGTTATCTATTAAATGTGAACCAAGGGAGTGACATATAGCAACTCTTTTAAGTTCGGTATGCTTTGAGTTGTGATTCCATTTCGATATATGAGGACTTTTATCTTTATATCCGCGTTCAGAAGCTTGCCACTCCCAATTACAACTTTTAAATATCGTTTTCCAATTTGTCCATTGATGACTATCACCAGCCCATCCATGCATAGCAATTATTTCTTTCATTTGTTTTTAAGAACTTCGATAAGTCTTTCGAAGGCCTGATCGGGAGTATTTCGCCTTATCACTAACCTGAGTCTTGATTTGCCTTCAGGGACAGTTGGTGGACGGATCGCAACAGCTAGAAGGCCTTGTGCCTCAAGTTTCTTCTGACAATCTATGGCTAATTCGTCTGAACCTAGAATTATGGAGATTATTGGACCTTCTCCAACAGGCCGTTGCCACCCGAGTTGAGACAATCTGTCTCTAAAAGCTATTGCTTTCTCTTTCAGTTCGCTACCCCAGCTAGGGTTGCTTTGAATTAGATTTAACGCTGCTAAAGCACTTGCACAAAGTGGAGGAGCTAAAGCAGTTGTATAGCGAAATGCCCCACAGTTTTGTATTAAATTTTCTCCTGTTATCTTGTCTGTTGCTAGAAATGCTCCCCCACTTCCAAATGCTTTACCGAAGGTCCCACTGATAATTGATACGGGCTCTTTGAGTCCAAAAGATTCTCCTCTTCCTTCTGGACCCATGACGCCAAAAGCATGAGCTTCGTCTATTAATAACTTTGAATCATACTTAATGCATAATTTTGAAATTTCTTTTATGGGGGCTGTTGTTCCCTCCATACTAAAAAGGCTTTCAGTAATTACCAAAGGTTTTTTTTGAGGATTTCTTTGTCTAGATTTTTTTAAAAGTCTTTCTAGTTCAGATAGATTGTTGTGCTTGAATCTAATGAGCTTTGCTCCACTCGCTTTGACTCCAACGAGCAGGGAATGATGTATAAAACGATCGCAAATAACAGGAGTGTGACGATCAGCAAGTGCTAAAACCGCAGCCAGATTTGCCTGGAAACCACTAGGGTAAAGCAGGACAATCTCACGATCAAGCCATTCTGCGAGATTCGTTTCAAGTTTTTGATGAATATTTCTACTACCAGTAATAAATCTTGATCCCCCTGAACCAACTCCATCAGTGTCTAAGGTTTGCCTGGCGGCCTCAATTAATAATGGGTGTCTTGCAAGATCTAGATAGTCATTACTTGCAAGGTCAGTTAAGGTAATTTGATTTTTATTTTCATCTACACCAATTAATTCTGATGACCTTGCCCCTGGGATCCATGTCCTGAGTTTACGAATTCTAGAGTTAGGGATTTCAGGCATATTTTTTATCTTCTGTGGTTAAAGATTTGGATGCTGGCTTAACATTTTTTCTTTAGTTTCTTGATTTTATTATGTATCCACGTCAAAAATCATGTGGTCATAGAATATTCCTCTAGGATTTAATAATGACTTCATCAGAAAGAGATACGTCTGAGAACGAAATCCTCCAAAACAATTTAAATCCAAAGGAAATCTTTCCTTTTGCATTGGATGAGTTTCAACTTAAAGCAATTGATTCACTGAATCAAGGGCATTCAGTAGTTGTCACTGCACCTACAGGATCAGGAAAAACATTAATAGGAGAGTATGCAATTTATAGAGCGATTTCTCATGGGAATAAGGTGTTTTACACAACTCCCTTAAAAGCTTTATCTAATCAAAAGCTAAGAGACTTTAGGGTTCAATTTGGTTCAAGCAATGTTGGCCTTTTAACAGGTGATTTAAGTCTGAATAGAGAGGCTTCGATCCTTGTGATGACTACTGAAATTTTTAGAAATATGCTTTACGCAGCAGCTGATAGAAATGATGATCCTCTACTTGATATAGAAACTGTTGTCCTTGATGAATGCCATTATATGAATGATGCTCATAGAGGGACGGTATGGGAGGAATCAATTATTCATTGTCCTAAATCTGTTCAATTCGTTGGTCTATCGGCAACAGTCGCAAATGCTGGCCAATTAACTGATTGGATTGAGCGAGTTCATGGACCCACAGATTTAATATTTAGTGATTTAAGGCCAGTTCCCCTGGAATTCAATTTTTGTAGCGCTAAAGGACTTCATCCATTACTCAACGATAAAGGAACTGGATTACATCCAAATTGCAAGATTTGGCGTCCAACAAAATCACATAAGAAGAGAGGACGCTTATCCAAGCCTACTCAACCTGAATCACCTTCACTGAGCTTTGTGATATCGAAGTTGGCTGAGAAAAATATGTTGCCCGCTATTTATTTCATATTTAGTCGTCGTGGTTGTGATAAGGCTGTGAAAACAATTGCGAGTACTTGTTTGGTTAATCAAGAAGAAAGAAACTCAATTCAAGATCGATTTGAAAAATATTCAATTTTAAATTCAGAAGGACTCAGAGATGATCTACACATCAGAGCTTTATTTAATGGAATCGCCTCTCATCATGCAGGAGTTCTTCCTGCATGGAAGGAATTGATTGAGGAATTATTTCAAGAAGGATTGATCAAGGTTGTTTTTGCAACTGAAACATTAGCTGCAGGAATCAATATGCCTGCAAGAAGTACAATTATATCTACTTTATCGAAGCGGTCAGACAATGGACATCGTCAATTAATGGGGAGTGAGTTTTTGCAAATGGCTGGTCGAGCAGGAAGAAGAGGTCTTGATTCTAGAGGCTATGTGGTTACTGTACAAACTCGATTTGAAGGAGTGCGAGAAGCTGGTCAACTCGCACTCAGTCCAGCGGATCCACTGATTAGTCAATTCACGCCCAGCTATGGCATGGTTCTGAATTTATTACAGCGTTATGACTTAGATAAATCAAAAGAATTGATAGAAAGAAGCTTTAGTAGATACTTAGCCAGCTTAGATTTAGTTGAAGAGGAAGACGAACTTTCTAGATTAAAAGAGGAGTTGAAAGAATATAAAAACTTTTCAGAAGATATCCCATGGTCAGCTTTTGAAAGATATGAAAAAATAAAGAGCCATTTGAAGGAAGAAAGAAGACTATTAAAAATACTCCAAAAACAGTCTGCTGAGACTTTATCTAATGAATTGAATTTAGCTTTAGAATTTGCAAATAATGGGACCCTTATAAGCCTAAAAACTTCGCAGCTAAAGGGTAAAGTCATACCTGCTGTAATTATTGAAAAGATACAAAAAGGAGATAGACCATCTCAATTGCTATGCTTAACAGATGAAAATATTTGGATACTTATATCTTGCAAGGACGTCGTTAGTCTTTATGCTGACCTCGCATGCCTAGACGTATCAAATGCTATGACTCCTAAAATTAGTAGATTGGGTGAAATACATCATGGAGATTTGATAAGTAATGAAATAGCTTTACTAATCTCAAAGTTGGCTAAGAAAAATAATATGAGAACTGCTCAATATGATCTTGCTAGTGAAGTTTTGTCTCAAGCTCAATTAGTTAAATCTCTAGATGATGAATTGTTGCTTCAGCCAGCTCATCGATGGGGAGATAAGAAAAAATTAATGAAGTATAGACGTAAAATGAATGAACTTGAGATTGAAGTTTATGAACGTGAGGAGAGACTTTATGACAGCTCTAATCGTCACTGGGAAACTTTTTTATCACTGATTAAAGTACTAAACTACTTTGGATGCTTGGATGATTTAAGCCCTACTGAGATTGGTAGAGGTATTGGATCCTTAAGAGGTGAAAATGAATTGTGGTTAGGTTTGGTTTTGATGAGTGGACATCTTGATGAATTGACCCCGGTAGAGTTAGCGGGAGTAATTCAGTCAATTGTGACGGAAGTTAATCGTCCTGATTTATGGACTGGATTTGTTCCAAGTGCAGTTGCAGACGAAGCCTTTAATGATTTATCAAATATAAGAAGGGAATTATTTAGAGTACAAGAACGATTCGGTATAGAAGTCCCAATTCTTTGGAGTTCAGAATTAATGGGTTTAGTAGAAGCCTGGGCAAGAGGAAGTACTTGGACGGATTTAATTTCAAATACTTCTTTAGATGAGGGAGATGTTGTTAGAATTCTAAGAAGAACAAATGATTTGCTTTCACAGATTCCTTATTGCGAGGCTGTGAGTAGGCAACTTAGGAGTAATGCTAAAGCAGCGATAAAATTAATGGATAGATTTCCAGTTTGTGAAGCTGAAGATATTAATCAATCAAAAGAAAAAACGCATGAGATTATTAATCCGGCAACTGAAAGAAATAATTGATATTAAAAATTTATTTTTCAATCAGTCCCAATCATAAATTTTGGATTAGTGAGATTATCAAATTCTTCTGGATCGATATATTTTAGTTGACTTGATGCTTCTCTTAGACTGAGATTCTTTTCATGTGCTAATTGAGCAATTTGACTTGCTTTTTCGTATCCGATTGATGGAGTTAATGCAGTAATAAGCATTAAAGAATGATCTAGATATTGTTTAATTTTTGGTTTATTGGGTTGAATACCCTCAATCATATTTACTCTGCAACTTTTACATGCAGTTTGAATAAGATTAATACTTTTTAAAATGTTGTATCCAATTAGTGGCTTATAAACGTTCATTTGTAGATGTCCACCACTTCCTGCCATTGATACTGAGGCATCCATACCAATTATTTGTGTACATACCATTGCCATGGCTTCGCATTGAGTAGGATTGATTTTTCCAGGCATTATTGAGCTACCAGGCTCATTGGCAGGTAGCTGTAGCTCTGATAATCCAGCTCTTGGCCCACAAGATAAAAGTCGAAGATCATTAACAATTTTGAGAAAAGTTACGGCTAATAATTTTAGTTGGGACATTATATTTACAAGACCATCATGGCTAGCCATGATGGCAAATTTATTAGCTGCTGCTTGAAAGGGTAAATTTGTTTCTCTAGAGATATCAAGAGCAATGAGGTTATCGAAATTTTTTGGAGCATTTATTCCTGTTCCAATAGCGGTTCCTCCCAGTGGAAGTGAATAAAGTTCTTCGAGGTTGATTTCAATGCGTCCTAATGCAGTTTCTAACTGACTTGACCAAGCAGAGACTTCTTGTCCCAGAGTAAGGGGTACTGCATCTTGAAGATGTGTTCGTCCTATTTTTATAAGATCCTTCCATTCATGACTTTTTTGATGAAATAAATCAATGAGCTTTTTTAATTCGGGTATTAAGGTCTTTTTCAAATTAATTATTGTGGCTATCTGTATAGCTGCTGGGAAAACGTCATTAGTAGATTGAGAGCGATTGACATGATCATTGGGATGTAGTGGGTCATGACTACCTAAAGGATTATTTAAACGCTTTGAAGCTATATTGCTTATTACCTCATTTACGTTCATATTTGTTTGGGTTCCACTGCCTGTTTGCCAGACTTTCAAAGGAAATTGATCATCATATTTACCTTTAATAATTTCTGAACTTGCTTCAGTGATAAATTGTGCGATTTCTTTATCTATTAGACCTAAATGATTGTTTACTCGGGCTGCAGAGGCTTTTATTTGGGCAATTGCATGAATAATCTCAAGGGGTACGACCTCATCACCGATATCAAAATTTAATATTGATCTTTGGGTTTGAGCTCCCCATAGAGCATCTTCTGGCACAGAAATTGAACCTAGACTATCTTTCTCAAGCCTTTGCATATTAGACATTGATCTTGGTTTGAAAATTTAAAGTTACCTAGGGAATAATGATTATAGCTATGGATTTTAGTTAAATCTATTGCTATACCCTTTGATATTCTACTGACTAATATTAATTGATTCAGCTTCTGTAGTTATAAACCAAGTCTATCCCAAATTACCTTCAAATTCGATTGATGTAATTCAGTTGAAAAGCATTCAGAAAGTTGATCTGGTGAGAGACTATTCATTACCTCTGGATCATTCTCAAGGTTTTTTTGGAAATTGCCTTCAGGTTGATTCCATGCTGTATGAGCATGCTTTTGTACTAATCGATAAGAATCCTCGCGACTCATCCCATTCTCAACTAAAGCCAAAAGAACTCTTTGACTAAAGACTACTCCACCATAAATATTTAAATTATTCAGCATATTATTCGGATAAACGCCAAGCCCTTTAATTATCGCTGTCATTTCAGTGATCATAAAATGAAGAGTAATAGACGTGTCTGGGAGCATTAATCTTTCATTGGAACTGTGGCTAATATCTCTTTCATGCCATAGAGCTACATTTTCGAGGGCTGCAATCACATAACTTCTTAAAACTCTTGATAGACCGCTTACTCTTTCACTGCGTATAGGATTTCTTTTATGAGGCATGGCAGAGCTACCTTTTTGACCTTTGGCAAAGTTTTCCTCTACCTCAAGGACATCTGTTCTTTGAAGGTTTCTAATTTCTGTAGAAAAACGATCTAATGAAGATCCAATTAAAGCAAGAATCTGAACATAATTAGCATGCCTATCTCTTGAGATAACTTGAGTACTAGCTGTATCAACCTCAAGCTCCAGAAGTTCGCAAGTTATTCTTTCTATTTCTGGATCGGTGTTCGCATATGTCCCCATGGCACCGCTAATTTGCCCAACGGCTATATCTTTTTCGAGACTGTTTAGCCTGTCTTTGTTCCTGAGAGTTTCGGCTAGCCATCCTGCAAGCTTGAACCCAAAAGTAATTGGTTCTCCATGAATCGCATGAGAACGACCAATCATTACGGTGCTCTTATGCTGTCTTGCTAGATCTCTAATAGCTTCTTCAAGCAATAAAAGCTCTTTTTTTAAAAGTTTTACTGATGACTTTAATTGAAGTGCAAGACCTGTATCGAGGACATCGCTACTTGTCATGCCAACATGTATGTATCGACCAGCATCTCCAACATATTCATTCACATTTGTTAGAAAAGCAATTACGTCATGTCGAACTTCGGCTTCTATTTCGAGTATGCGTTCAGGTGTGAAATTTGCCTGTGATCGAATAGTTTCCATTGCATTAAGAGGGATTTTCCCTAATTTGCAATTGGCCTCACATGCGGCTATTTCAACATCAAGCCAAGTTTGGTATTTGGCTTTTTCAGACCAAATATTTCCCATCTCTGGGTTTGTGTAACGCTCAATCAAAGTGCTACAAAGTTAAAGGTTACTTTAATTTAGGTCGTCAAGGTCAAGCTGACTTGAGTCTATTGTGTTCAACTTCCCAATGCACATATCTTCCCCAAGTCTGCTGTCTTACCCTGCACCTTCCTCCTTTGCAATCAATTACTTGGAAGGGCGGCAAATCGTTAGGTTGATTCGCAAATTTTGCAAAACTTCCTGGAGGCAAAAGTTGAAGCACTTCTCCATTTTGCTGTTTTGGTGTTAGATGAAAATGTCCATGGCTAGATAGCTCATTTTCATTTGTGGGATGCCTGAGCTTTTTAGACAAAACCTTTGATCAATTGATTAGATTCTCTATTGAAAATGAGAATTATTTCGACTTCTGCGGTTTTTGTTCCGTTTCCTGTTTGTTTTTGTAAACAAATGACTAAAAAATCGCGATTAGATCTTCACTTGCTGACCAAAGGATTAGTTAAATCTCGTCAAGAAGCACAGAAGCTCATTAGGGCTGGCAAGGTTAAAACGATCAATGGACAAATCCTTGATAAGCCAGGGCAAGAAGTTTTAAAAGATCTTGAGATAGAAGTTACGCAGCCTTTGAAGTATGTATCACGTGGAGGTGAAAAGTTGGCTGCAGCGTTTAATCAATTTCCCATTGTTATTAAAAATCGAGTTTGTTTAGATGCTGGGATTTCAACTGGTGGTTTTACAGATTGTCTTTTGCAATTAGGTGCAGAAAAGGTTTATGGGATTGATGTTGGTTATGGCCAAACTGCATGGAGCATTAGAAATGATCCAAGAGTTGTTCTTTTAGAACGCACTAATATTAGACATTTAACTCCTGAAAAATTATTTAATGATGGTGACCCAATCCCAGACTTTGCAGTGGCTGACTTGTCTTTTATCTCTCTAAAAATTGTTTTGCCAAGTTTTAAAGCTCTTCTTTGCAATGTCAGGTCTGAATTACTTGTATTAGTGAAACCTCAATTTGAGGTTGGTAAAGACAAAGTTGGCAAGGGTGGTGTCGTTCGTGATCAGTCTTTGCATCTTGAAGCTATAGAAGGAGTCGTGAATGAATCTAAACAATATGGCTGGTACCTAAAAGGAGTCATACCATCACCTTTAAAGGGACCTGCAGGTAATCAAGAATATTTACTTTGGATGGACGATAAATCTAGAGGGGTAAATAATATCGAACAGTTGTTGAACTTTGCTTGAGTTTATAGAGCGGTTTCATTTTTATCACCTGTTCTAATGCGAACAACTGAATCAATTGGTGTTACGAAAATCTTTCCGTCTCCAATCTCTCCAGTCTTTGCTGCATCGGCAATTGCTTTTAAAACAACATCAATTTTTTCGTCTGGAACAACAACTTCAATCTTTAGTTTTTGAAGAAACTCAACGGTAAACTCGGAGCCTCGATATCTCTCAACCTGACCTTTTTGTCGACCAAATCCTCTTACCTCACTTACTGTCATGCCAACTATACCTGCATTCACTAAGGCAATCTTTACATCTTCAAGTTTAAAAGGGCGTATTATTGCTTCTATTTTTTTCATATGGCTTAAGAAAGAACTTATGTAATTTTAAATAATTTTTGATCAGATTTTGTCTATTTGACTTAGAGAATTGATGAAATTTACATTTAGTCCAGCATTTGTTGCATCTTTACAAAGCATTTGAGCATCCTTGGTAGGAATTATTACGAGCCCATTACTGATTAATTCCCAATGCTGTGATTCAAAATGAGTTTGTAGCCAAAGGATTCCATGAACAGTTTTCGGTTCTATTTGAGTTCCATTTTTCTTGTCAGAAAGACTGATGTCCATACAAAATTTTGTTTATACATCTATTAGGGGGGATAGCGTGGATAAGTTTTGTAAGCGATGATACAAATCGGCTTTTTCCCGTCATTTTGATGCTTTTTGATTAGAAGAATTTATTTTAGGGTTGCATTTTTAAACAAGTTTTTAACTAGTGTGTTAATTATCAAAGCTATTCAAATGTTTCTATGTACGAAGAAGATACCAAAGAGGAAATTATGTATGGGGAAAGGGAAATAGAGGCTGGGAGCTTGATTTGTTTCCCTAATCCAAGTAGGGAAAGAGACTATGAAATCTCAATAGATTTCCCTGAATTCACATGTAAGTGTCCTTTTTCGGGTTATCCTGATTTCGCAACTTTGAGAATTGTATATCAACCTAATAAGAAGGTTATTGAATTAAAAGCAATTAAACTTTATTTAAATAGCTTTCGTGAAAAGAGAATATCCCATGAAGAAGTTGCAAATAAAATAATAGATGACTTTGTTGAAGTTTCTGAGCCTAAGTGGATGCAATTAGAAGCTGATTTTAATCCTAGAGGAAATGTTCACACTATTATTAGAGTATGTCATGGAAAAAGAAATAGTTTAGAGCTAACTATTTAGTAAAGTAATAAATTTAGGCAATTCTTTCGATAAACCGGAAAGATTCCTATTGCTTAAGCAACCTATATAAATAAGCGATTTTTCTTTTTCATGTAATACCCAAATCTTCTTAGTAGAAATTATACTTAGTGAACCACCAATTAATATTATAGCGAAACTGGTATATACCATCGGTACTCCTGGGTCACGTTTTAAAAGTAATCCACTGCTTGGAATGATATTGATTATCTTAATAGAAATATTTTTTACTTTTGCTTCCTTATTTATACTCAAACTTGTAAGTCTTGTACCATCATTATCAAAAATTGTTACTGGCCCTAATTCACTCGTGACTGTTAATAAAATTTGGTTTTCTCCTCCAATCTTTGTAGGTATGATAGTTCCCCAAACTTGTTCCCCTAACTCAGGAATAGGTTTTATTGGAACTTGTAATTTAGGACTACTATCAATTTCAATAGTTATTGCAGATAATGACCAGTCGGCTTGATATAATGTTAATCCTTTGTACCTTAATGGATAATTAACACTAATCTCCTGTTCTTCATCATTGCCATTAGGTTCAATAACTTTTACTATCGATCTATACTGCTCAGCCCTTCCTTGAGGGTCTCTTTCAATCTGAAACTTTTGCAATTTAATAGTTAATTCTTTCTCTTCATTATTGTTTAATAAATCTATTGATCTTCCAGGGGCTAAGAATCTTTCTATGGTTTTCCCATTTAATGATCCGTAAGTTGCTCCTATCATTAATAGGATCATACCTAGATGAATTAATATAGGTCCTAATCTACCAATTACGCCTTGTCTGGCAGCTATTCTTCCTTCCTTCTCTTTGACATTCCAACCTTGCTTCTTTAAATTAATTGAAAAATTTTCTAAGCTTTTAGAAGGATTATTAGTTTTAATTGTTTGAGCTATGGAAAGCTTTGCTATTTGACGAGGCGATTTATAATCGATCCAGCTTAATGCTGATTTAAGTATAGGTAATTGTCGTCTAAAACTACAAACTGCAAGAGCTAAACCAAGCCAGGTAAGTAGCAACAAAAACCAAAAACTTGTATAAATATGATTCAATTCAAAAAGTATTAATATATTTCCGTTGATCACACCAAAAAGAGGATTTTTATTGAAATTATCATAATAGAATTGATTTGATTCTTGTTGAGGTATTAAAGTTCCCGCCGCACAAGAAATTGCTATTAATAATAATAGTAATATCGCAATCTTTAAGCTAGAGAGCCAGTTTAAAACTTGGCTAATTTTCTTCATCTAGTTTATATCCAAATAGAAAGAAGGCTTATAAGACCTACGCTTAATAAAATCACCCCACTAATTGGTGGAACCCATTTCCCAATAGGTCTTAATGATAATAATTTTGGAATACTCGCTGCAAAAGTACCTGCAATAAATAAAGGAACAATTTGCCCAATTGCAAAGCTAGCAAGAAAAATTGTGCCACTAAGTGGGTTTCCTTCTTTCGCAACCCAGGCGAGAAGAACAGCTAGGACAGGAGTAGTGCAGGGCGAGGAGGCTAATCCAAAAGCTAAACCAGCTGAAACTGGTGCGCAAGAAGGCGGGACTTTGCTTGTCCAAATGTCAGGGTCAGGACCAGATGGAAGTGAGAATTTTAAAAGCCCAAGAAGATTAAGACCCATAACTATTGCTAAAAGACTAATAAAAATTGAAAAGAAACCAGGTAATTGGCCATAGATTTTTCCTAAAAAACCGCTTAGACTTCCCAATATCACAAGTGATACAACTATTCCTCCGCAGAAACTAATAGTTTTTTGTAAAGGTTTTTGCTTGTTTTTAAATCCAGCTAAATATGCAACTGTTATTGGTAAAAGTGATAATGAGCAGGGTCCTAAACTAGTCAAAAGTCCTCCAGTGAAGACTATCAGTAGTGTTAAAGGGGTTGGATCATTTAGACCATTATTAATTATCTGCTCGCCATGACGAGTCAAATCAGAGAAAATTAAACTTATAGAAGAAATGCCCAAAAAAAGATTTGCCACAACAAGTTCCTTCTCCAGATTATCTATTTAAAAGTCAATTAGAGGAATTTTTAACTAATAAATCTGAAGATTCAATAGAGCATCTGACCAATAAGGCAGCTATTAGTAAGCTTGAAATTAATGAGTTTCCCCCATAACTGATCAAAGGGAACGGTAGACCAGTCGTAGGCATTGCACCTGAAGAGACAGCAATGTGCATAATTGATTGGCCTACAAGAATAGTACCTGATCCAATAGAGATTAGTTTAGAATAATTATTCCTGCAATTAAGGGATATTTTAAGAGTTAAATATGCAATTACCAGTAGAAATGATAAAAGTAAAATAGATCCAAAAAATCCAAATTCCTCAGCAAAAACAGCAAATATAAAATCAGTACTTCTGTATGGTAGATATTGTAATTTTTGCATTGATAGGCCATATCCTTCTCCAAATAACCCACCCGAACCAATAGCATAAAGACTCTGAATTAATTGATAGCCACTTTCTTGAGGGTCTTTCCAAGGGTTAATAAATGATAATATACGACTTTGTTGATAAGTATTAAAAAAAATACTTATTGAACCAATAGTCAACCCAGATAAAGCTGTATTGAAAAGATGTCGGAAATTAATACCAGCGGCTAGGGCAATCATCCAAAGTAATATTCCTGTTAATGCTGCAGTGCTTAAATTGGGCTGTTTTATTATTAATAAAATAATGGAAGCAAAAATAGTTAACCAAAAAAGTTTTTTTTCTGAATTTATCCTTTCCCATTGACCAAAAAGTTTTGCACTTTGAAGAATAATAAAAGGTTTAATTAATTCCGATGGTTGAACTTGGATTGGGCCGATGATTAACCATCGAGTAGATCCATTAACAGTACTACCGAAAAAACTTGTTGAGGCAATCAGCAGCATTCCTATCAAAAGCAAAGGACCTGAGAGCCTAAGCCAGTTTTTTAGTTGGATATTGATTGCCAGATAAAAAATGCTCCAACTAGCTAACAGCCAGATTATTTGTCTTTTTATGTAATAAGAACCTTCACCCATCTCCCTAGTGGCTACCCACCAACTAGCGGATCCAAGTATGAAAATTCCTGAAATGCTCCAAAAGGCGATTAATCCCATTATTAATCGTCCCTCCTTTGGCCAAAAAGGCCAAGGCAATGGAAGAATCTTTTTGTTTATTAAATTAGTCAGATAATCTTTTGATTCGCGAGCATTTCCCTTTTTGGATTCAAATAGAATTTTTTTATTAGAAATATTACTCAAAGGATCTTTTGCTTATATACCATTGAGCCGCCAAATTCCTATTTTGCCAAGTCTTTAAACTTGAATTGATTTACTTTTTTATTGAATCCCACAAAATCTAAGAAGTTTTCATGTATTAAATTTGATTGTTTGTTTTATTTTTAAGATTAAAAAAATAGATCAATAATTAATTATTTAATTTTATATCCTCAGTATTAAATCTTTAAATAAACTATAGATTGATTTAGATTAGATAACTAAAACAGTCCTTAATTTTTTTTCACTATTTGTTAAATTAACAAATTTTTCAATTGTTTCAAGAAAATTTTTTTTGTTTTGATGCAAGTCTCGTGATAGATTCCCCGGGCCTTTGCAGAGAGCTTAGGTGTCTTGTTTGCAAAACAACTTCTCAATATCACTAAGTAACTCCCTAAGGAGGAATTTTTGTGGCATCTGAGACTGTTGATAGTTGCTCAAGTCATGATCCTCTTCTGGATATTGATTCATCGGACTCATCCTCCGGAGTCAAATCAGACGAATATCTTGAACTTCAATTTCGAGTATTCCGTCTTGCATTCTTATTGACTATTTTTTCTGTTGGCATAGCTGGTTTCTTTTGGGGAATCCATGTTAGTGCAAGCCTATTAATTGGTGCTTTATCAGGAATTTTTTATTTTCGCTTGCTTGCTCGCGGAGTTGGAAGATTAGGTACTTCATCAAAAATCGTCGGTAAAGTCCAGTTGTTAGTTCCGGTTCTTTTGGTTTTGGTATCTTCTAGATTTCCTCAACTTGATTTGATTCCGGCTTTATTAGGATTTTTGCTTTATAAACCAGCGTTAATTATTCAGTTTCTATCAATGCCGTAAGTGCTTTATTAGAAATCAAATTTTTAAGTTTTGTTTGTTTGGCCATTCTTTTCTACGCAACCTAACTTCCAGATAAATGGGCTTTTTACCATTTGTTTTTCCTTTAGCTGAATTAGAGGTGGGTCAACATCTCTATTGGCAAATTGGAAATTTTAGAATTCACGGCCAGGTTTTTATGACTTCATGGCTCCTTATAGGCGCTTTGCTTGCCTTAGTAGTCATTGGAACAAAAAAAATGGAACGTGATCCAAAAGGGGTGCAAAACCTTTTGGAATTTCTATGGGATTACATACGTGATCTCGCTAGAACACAAATTGGTGAAAAGGTGTATAGAGATTGGATGCCTTTCATCGGAACCCTCTTTCTGTTCATATTTGTGAGCAACTGGGGCGGAGCATTAGTTCCATGGAAGCTGATTGAACTACCAAGTGGTGAACTTGGGGCTCCTACAGCTGACATAAACACGACTGTTGCTTTAGCACTACTGGTATCTCTCTCATATTTCTATGCGGGGTTGAGCAATAAAGGTTTGCGTTACTTCGAGTATTACGTTCACCCAACGCCAATAATGCTCCCATTCAAAATTGTTGAAGACTTTACAAAGCCTCTCTCACTTTCATTCCGTTTATTTGGAAACATTCTGGCTGATGAACTTGTTGTAGCTGTACTTGTTTTTCTTGTACCTCTCGTCCTTCCAGTTCCAGTTATGTTTCTAGGCTTGTTTACTAGTGCTATTCAGGCGCTGATTTTTGCAACTCTTGCTGCTTATTACATCGGGGAAGCAGTTGAAGAGCATCATTAATCATAATTTTTTGCTACTGAATTAACTTTTCAATGGCAAATTACTTGCTTTGAGGCCTGAAATTCTTTCAGTATCATCTCAAGAACTATGAGATGCACCCCTCGCAGGTATAAACTCCCGTTCACAACTCTATAAGCGTTTAAAGCGCTACACATCTTTAGCAGAATTATGGATTCCATTACCACCGCCGCATCAGTTGTTGCAGCTGGTTTAGCTGTAGGCCTTGGCGCAATAGGCCCTGGTATCGGTCAGGGTAGTGCTGCACAAGGCGCAGTAGAGGGTATAGCCCGTCAACCTGAAGCCGAGGGAAAAATTAGAGGTACTTTGCTTCTTTCTTTCGCTTTCATGGAATCACTTACCATTTATGGCCTTGTGGTTGCATTGGTGCTTCTCTTCGCTAACCCTTTTGCTGGTTGAATATTTCAAAACAGGGCTGATGTTTGTAAATCAATCAATTTGATTAACTTTCAGCCCAATATTTGAAAATTCTTTAGCAAATTTCAATTGCCGTTTTGCGGCTCGCTTAAATTCTTGCACCCCTAGCTAATGCCAACTTTGTTTTTGTTTGGTGCCTCTGAGGGAGGTCTGTTTGATTTCGATGCAACTCTTCCGCTAATGGCGGTTCAGGTTGTAGTACTTACTTTCATTCTTAATTCTCTTTTCTTCAAACCTGTCGGACGGGTAGTTGAAGAAAGAGAGGATTATGTAAATACAAGTCGGGCAGAAGCAAAGAAAAAAATCGCTGAGGTTGAACGCTTAGAGATTGAACTTAAAGATCAGCTCAAAGAAGCTCGTCTTGAAGCTCAAAAGGTAATTCTTGAGGCAGAGCAAGATTCTGAGAATCTTTATAAAGAAGCTCTTGCTCTTGCTACTTCAGAGGCAAATGCATCGAGAGAGAAAGCTAGGCGAGAGATTGATTCACAAAGAGATGAAGCTCTTAATCAACTCAAAAGCGAAGCTGATAATCTTGGTGATTTGATTGTTGAAAGACTCTTGGCAAAAAAATGACTTCTTTAATTTTCGCTTCCGAAGGCTTTGGCCTTAATTTAAATATTTTTGAGACCAACATTATCAACTTAGCTGTTGTTGTTTTTGGTCTCTATAAGTTCTTGCCTGGTTTTTTAGGAAAAATTCTTGAAAGACGAAGAACCTCAATCCTTTCAGACTTGAAAGAAGCAGAAGAGCGTTTAGCCCAAGCAAAAGATTCTTTTTCAAAAGCAAAAGATGAACTTGCCTCTGCGAAGGAAAAAGCAGACAAAATCAGAAATGATTGTAAAGCGAGAGCAGAAGCAATTCGTCTAGATAGCGAAAAAAGGACTGTTGAGGAAATGGCAAGAATAAAGCAGGGTGCTGCATCCGACTTAAATGCTGAAGCTGCAAGAGTAACTTCTCAATTAAGAAAAGAGGCTGCAGAACTTGCTATCGAAAAAGCATTAGCAATCCTTCCTAAAAAGTTAGATTCCAATACTCAAGATAATTTTCTCAAACAATCAATTAAAAATATTGGAGACAACTGATGCCACTACTTAATACTATTACTACTCCATATGCTGAAGCGTTCCTTCAAGTCGCTGAGAGCCGAAACGAAGTCGATGAAGTGGTTGCGCAAGCTAAATCTATTTTAGAGATTTGGAATACTTGCCCTGAATTTAGTGATGCGATGTCATCTCCAGTTTTAGAGGTTAATCAAAAGAAAGCAGCTTTAGATAAGCTTTTTTCTAGTCAGGTCACACCCTCTTTCTTGAACTTGCTAAAGCTTTTGGCAGATAGGCAGAGGATTGGATTGTTGAATTCCGTTCTTGAAAGATTATTGGAAATATATCGAGAACAAAGAAATATTGCTCTAGCAACAATTACTTCAGCCTCAGCTCTAGATGAAGATCAACAATCTGAGCTACTTAAGAAAGTACAATCAATAGCTGGTACAGATAATTTGGAAATCGATCTCAAAGTCGATTCCGAATTGCTTGGTGGCTTTGTGGTCAATGTTGGATCAAAGGTCATTGATGCCAGCATTGCAGGGCAAGTCAGGCGACTTGGTCTTGCTTTGGCCAAGGTCAGCTGATTCTCTACTGACTTTCTATTCTTCTCCCTCCCTTTCATCTTCCCCAACTTAAGTTAATCCCATGGTTTCTATACGTCCCGACGAGATCAGTTCAATCCTTAAACAGCAGATTGCTGATTACGATAAGTCAGTATCTGTAAGCAATGTAGGTACTGTTTTACAAATTGGTGATGGTATCGCAAGAGTTTATGGCCTTGAGCAGGTTATGGCAGGCGAACTAGTTGAATTTGAAGATGGAACAGAAGGGATTGCCTTAAACCTTGAGGATGACAATGTTGGTGTCGTCTTGATGGGTGAAGCTTTAGGAGTACAAGAGGGAAGCACCGTTAAAGCAACTGGAAAGATTGCTTCAGTCCCAGTTGGTGAGGCAATGCTTGGAAGGGTTGTTAATCCTCTTGGGCAGCAAATTGATGGGAAAGGAGAGATGGCTACGACTGACTCACGATTAATTGAGTCAATAGCTCCTGGAATTATCAAGAGAAAGTCAGTACATGAGCCTATGCAAACTGGTATCACATCTATTGATGCGATGATCCCTATTGGGAGAGGTCAAAGGGAGTTGATCATTGGAGATCGTCAAACAGGTAAAACTGCAATAGCAATAGATACAATTATCAACCAAAAAGGTCAAGATGTTGTTTGTGTTTATGTAGCGGTTGGTCAAAAACAAGCATCGGTGGCAAATGTAGTTGAAGTTCTTAAAGAAAAAGGAGCTTTGGATTACACGATTATTGTGAATGCAGGAGCATCTGAAGCTGCAGCTTTGCAATATTTAGCTCCATACACAGGCGCAGCGATTGCTGAGCATTTTATGTATCAAGGTAAGGCGACACTAGTTATCTATGACGACTTAACCAAGCAAGCTCAGGCTTACAGACAAATGTCATTACTTTTACGTCGTCCACCAGGTCGTGAAGCATATCCAGGAGATGTTTTTTACTGCCACAGTCGTTTACTTGAGAGAGCTGCAAAACTTTCTGATGCTATGGGTGCAGGATCAATGACCTCCTTGCCTATTATTGAAACGCAGGCTGGTGATGTTTCTGCGTATATACCAACCAATGTTATTTCAATTACTGATGGTCAGATTTTCTTGAGCTCAGATTTATTCAACTCTGGATTAAGACCTGCAATTAATGTTGGTATATCAGTTAGTCGAGTAGGAGGAGCTGCACAAACTAAAGCTATTAAAAAAATTGCAGGTACGTTAAAACTTGAACTAGCTCAGTTTGATGAACTTGCTGCATTCTCTCAATTTGCATCAGATCTTGATGAGGCTACGCAAAAGCAATTAGGTAGAGGAAAAAGGCTAAGAGAACTTCTTAAGCAACCTCAATTTGATCCTCTGAATTTGGCTGAACAAGTAGCTATTGTTTACGCAGGCGTCAAAGGGTTGATTGATGAGGTGCCTGAGGAGGATGTGACTAAGTTTGCTCGTGAATTGCGTGATTATCTAAAAACTAATAAGGCTGATTTCATTAAAAGTGTTCTCTCCGAAAAAGTCTTAAGTGAATCATCTGAATCAATACTTAAAGATGCTATTAGCGAGGTTAAATCCTCCATGCTTGCGGCTTAAATACAAAGGCTATCTAAGAGAGACAATTACCTATGGCTAATCTTAAGGACATAAGAGACAGAATTGTATCTGTCAAAAACACAAGGAAGATCACAGAAGCAATGAGACTCGTTGCTGCTGCGAAGGTTCGGAGAGCACAGGATCAAGTTCTGCGGAGTAGACCTTTTGCTGATCGATTGGCAAGGGTTTTGGAAAATATACAATCACGAATGCAATTTGAAGCGGCTGATTCTCCATTGCTCAATAGGCGTGAGGTTAAGACAATTACCCTCGTAGCCGTAACTGGAGATAGAGGGTTATGTGGGGGATACAATGCAAATATTATTAAACGAACAGAAAAACGCTATGCCGAATTAAAGGGTCAAGGATATAGCCCTGATCTCGTATTGATTGGTAAGAAATCAATAGGTTATTTTGAAAATAGATCAAGTATCTACAAGATAAGAGCAACTTTCAAAGAACTAGAGCAAGTTCCGACTTCTGAGGATGCTGCCTCTATAACCAGTGAAGTATTAGCAGAATTTCTTTCTGAAAGTACTGACAGAGTAGAGGTCATTTTTACTAAGTTTGTAAGTCTGGTTAGTTGTAATCCAACAATACAAACTCTTTTACCTTTAGATCCTCAAGGAATTGCAGATTCAGAGGATGAAATTTTTAGATTAACTACAAAAGATAGCCAATTAATTATTGAGAAAGATTCTGCTCCTTCTAATGAAGAGCCTAAATTACCATCGGATATTGTTTTTGAACAAAGCCCTGATCAACTTTTGAATGCTCTTTTACCTCTGTATTTACAGAATCAATTACTACGTGCATTACAGGAATCTGCTGCATCAGAGTTGGCGAGTAGAATGACTGCTATGAATAACGCTAGTGATAATGCGAAGGAATTGGCTAAAAATCTTACTATTGATTATAACAAAGCAAGACAAGCAGCAATTACGCAAGAAATTTTAGAAGTTGTGGGTGGCGCTGCTGCGTAGATTCACATCTGGATTTAATTTTGCGAATTCTCAAAGTATAAGTAATTAATAAAGTGAATCTTGAATTTATAGAATTAGACCTTGTCTGGCCTTCTAAATTAGGCATATTTGATCTGAAAGATTATATCTTGTCTGAGTTGAAGAAATATGGTGAACCACTTAGGTGGGCCATTACTTCAGTGACTACTCATTCTGAAAAAAAAATCCAGTTAATATCTCTTGAAGTTGTGTTGATTATTAATCAAGATAAGGGGAAAGGTATCAATTCTGAATTGAGTTGATTTCTTTATGATTATTACTGATCCTTTGCCAACATTATTGATTATTCCTACTGGCATAGGGTGCAGTTTAGGTGGATACGCAGGGGATGCAATCCCTGCTGCAAGATTACTGGCTTCTGCTAGTGAATGTTTAATAACTCATCCCAATGTGATGAATGGTGGATCTTTATATTGGTCAGAGACTTGTATCCAATATGTAGAAGGTTACAGTTTAAATCTTTTTGCCGCTGGAGAAGTGTTTCTTAAACCAGTAAGACAGCAAAAAGTAGGTTTGTTATTAGATGCTGGCTTGGAGTCTGATTTAAAGAAAAGACATTTACAAGTTGCTGATGGTTGTGTCGCAAGTTTGGGTTTAAATATTGGCCCTGCAATTACCACTGAAAGAGCCATACAAATTAATCTAAAAAAAGGTTTAAGTGGCTCGAGTTGGGGGAATATTGAAGAACCAGATATTCTTTTAAGAGCGGCTGAAAAACTTAAGAAAGCTGGTGCAACAGCTATAGCTGTTGTAACTCGCTTCCCTGATGATAGTGATGGATTAGAGACTAAACTATATCGACAAGGTAATGGTGTAGATGCTATTGCGGGGGTCGAAGCTGTAATAAGTCATTTTCTAGTAAAACATTTATTAATTCCATGTGCACATGCACCTGGATTAGCTCCCTTACCAATTGATTATGATTTAGATCCTCGAACTTCGGGAGAGGAGATAGGCTATACATTTTTGCAAAGTGTTTTAGTTGGTCTTAGTCGTGCACCCGATCTGATCTGTAAGTCAGCCATACAAACCAAAGAACATGCCTTATTAAGTAATACGGATTTAGGAGCCGTTGTTGTTCCACAGGGTGCATTAGGTGGCGAAGCAGTTTTATCTTGTATCGAAAGATATATTCCTTTGATAATAGTTTCTAATCAAGGAGTATTAAATGTTAGCTCTACAAAAATGAGGCTAGATTGCTTAAGTGGTGACACTAATAATAATATTTTGTACGCTGAAAATTATTTAGAGGCTGCAGGACTAATAACAGCTTTACGTCACGGGATTAATATTAAGTCTCTGCGAAGACCGATTAATTGCTTAAAGGAATTGAATGACGAATAAAAGTAAATTTTAGGATTTATCTTGAGGCTATTGGCTTTTTCCATCCACTGCCAAAAGCTTGATTACTAATTTTTAATAGAGGAGGTGCTTGATAACGTTTGAATTCGGCGTTTTTTAATAAATTGGCTACTTTATGAACAATTTTTTTATCCAATCCTTTCTCTATTAACACTTCAGTTGGCAGGTGCTGCTCAATCAATCCTTTTAGGATTGGATCAAGAATGAAATAATCTGGCAAAGAGTCGCTATCTAATTGTTCCGGTCGTAATTCAGCACTGGGAGGTTTGTTTCTTATTTCAGATCCTATAATTTCTCCTGTCTCAGGGAGAAAAAAATCATTTCTGCAACTGGATGAAGACTCACTATCTATCCAATTACATAGATCAAATACACTTGTCTTGTAAAGATCTCCAATTACAGATAAGCCTCCGTTCATGTCTCCGTAAAGGGTGCAATATCCTACGGCCAGTTCTGACTTGTTTCCTGTAGACAGAAGCAAATGTTTTTTTTGATTTGCTAGAGCCATCAATATTGTTCCTCTAATACGAGATTGTAGATTTTCAGCTGTGATACCGGTTGGCATGCCCCATATTGAATTGGATAAAGCATCATTAAAACTATTCATTACATCTGAGATCGGGATCGTTTGATTATGTATTCTGAGTCGATTAGCTAATGTCATTGCATCTTTTACAGACCCTGCTGAACTCCATGGAGATGGCATTAAAATCGCATGAACTTTAGAGATGCCTAAAGCGGCAACTGCAATAGTTGCTACTAGAGCTGAGTCGATTCCCCCGCTTAATCCAATAACGGCACTATTGAAATTACATTTTCTTGCATAATCTTTAACTCCAAGAACTAAAGCTCTGAAAAGGACTTCTTGTGATGCTGGATATTCACTTGATATCGAATTTTGTTGTTTGATGGAAGATATATCATAAAGACCAACTGACTCTTTAAAGGCAGGAAGCTCTTTTTGCAACTTGCCTTTTTTATTAAGAGCAAAACTAGAACCATCAAAAATTAATTCATCATTCCCTCCTACTTGATTGACATAGATCACCGGGCATGAAAGACGAATAGCTGCTTTGGCTGCTATTCGTTGGCGTAATAAACTTTTCGATTCAATAAATGGTGAAGCTGAAAGATTGATAAGCAAGTCTAACTTTTCTTTTTCTAGGGATCTTATGGGGTCTTTCCCTAGGATTTTTTTATTTTGTAGGTTTTGCTCAACCCATATATCTTCACAAATAGTTATTCCTATCTTCCAAAGTTTTTCTTGATAATTAAAATTTAAAATACTACTATTCTCTGCAGAACGAAAATAACGTTTTTCATCAAATACATCGTACGTGGGAAGGAGTTGCTTCCTCGCTATGATTCTCCAAGTACCTTGTTCTAAAATAACAACTGAATTATAGAGTTTAGGAACTTCTATATCTGGAGTTGGCTCTGCAATACCAATTAATACAGATAAGTTTTGACATTGATTATTTAATCTTTCACTTAATATGTTTAAGACATCTTTTTCCTCATCATAAAGTCGTGGATTGAATAATAAGTCTTTTGGAGGGTAGCCGATCAAAGAAAGCTCTGGTGTTATTACTAGACCCACCTCTTTGTTTTTGATCTCTTTGCACACTTCAAATATTTTCTCGGCATTACCATCGAGATCTCCAATGATTGGATTAAGTTGGGCTAATGCTAATTTCATTATGTGTTATCGGCCAGTCCGTATAGATTCTCTTCAAGTAGTAAAGGAAGAAGCTCTTGAGGAACAAGAACTTCTTGAGGTCTCTCTCTAAATTTTGAACTTGATGATTCAGGTATGTTAAAGGGCAATAGTTCAATTTCACCACCAAGGTTTTTAATCTCTTTTAATTGATTATCGCTAATTGGCCATCCATCTCTCATCGCGATAGCTATTGTTGCTTTCTTGAGAATAGACTTGGCATTAAGCCACTTTGGAACTTGAATAGCTAAATCACTGCCAATTACAAAACTAAAACTTGCTTCAGGCCATATTTGAAAAGCTTTTTTTAGAGTATGAATTGTTCTAGGGCTACTCAACTCTTGAACTAGCTCTAATTTAGGATGTGAGATTTTTTTTACCAGAATTCTTAAAAGTTGAGTTCTTTTTACAAGTGGAATTTGATGATTTTTATCAGGGTTGTCACTTGCCCACGTTATAACTTTTGGGAAGATCTTTGTTAATTCACTCAATAAGGCCTCGTGACCAAGAGTGGGTGGATCAGCGCTTGTCCCAAATAAGGCTATTGAATTTATTTTGGCTTTCATGGCAATAAATAACTTTTATTTTTTTCCGTACTTGATGTAAGAAATTTAAAGTCACCAAGCATTATTCTGAAGTCTAAATTTTTTTTGAGAAGATAGTTCAACATTAATTGAGGCCTGCCATCATTCTTATTTGTTCCCATTAGAAATTTATAAGCTGCGAGACGACCTATAAGCTTTGTCGTATAAATAGCAAGAGCTGCTTGAATAATGGCTATGGGAGCAGTAGGCGCAAGGCTTAACCCGCCAGTTAGAGGTGCAAAAAGGATCAGTACTTGCTTGAAAATATTTAAAGTAATTTGTATTCCTATTTGTGCACCCCCTAGTAATGAATTTTGGAAACTAAGCTTTTTCACTAATTCTCTGGCGGAAGGGCCACCAACTTCTAAACCATATAATTTACTTAGTTGGATAATAAGAGCACTATCAAAAGCCAGGCCGGTAATAAGATCAATCATTAAAAAGGGATTTATTGCTACTCCTGAGGCTTTTAAAGTTGCATATTTCCCTATTAAACTTTGTGCTTCTTCTCTCTTTTTCAGTAGTCGATGTTCCTTAAGTAATTTATAGAATTGGTCGGCAATTCTTAGACTATTTATGCAGATAAGTACTTCGCCGCTTTGATCGATAATATCTTTAAGTTCGTTCTTAAGAATATCAACTTTAGGAGTTTTATGTTCACTCCTAACAGTTCCATCAGGCTTTATTTTCGCTTGCCTTGGAGATGAAGATGCTAAAGCAATTTTAATTTTTTGTTTGCAAAATGATAATTTTCTATGAATACTTGAAAGTATTCGTTTTGTCTCTCTTGTATTCCATTGGTCACAACGATTTAAAACTATTAATATTGGTTTGTTATTCCTTAATAGCTCTTGAATCGAATCCAATTCGACTCGTGTTATGTCACTATCAATTACAAAAAGAATTAAATCTGTATCTAATACATAATTGAAATTTATTTCTTCATTATTAGAATTATTTATTTCATCTATACCAGGAGAGTCTATTAGCTCAACTTTGTTTAAGCTTTTAAAACTTTTGCACCATTTATAAGATTTACTGGTTTTTGTATTGCCGTTAATTATGTCCGTTGGAAAAACTTGCTTTTCAATTAATGCATTTAATAAGCTTGATTTGCCAACTCCTACTCGGCCATGTACTGAGATCTGTAGTTCCTTTTTTCCTAATTTATTTATTTGAAAATCAAGTTGATTTAAAGTGTCTGTAAATTTTGTTTTTTCGTAATTAGTAAGATTTAAGTTTTCTTTCCATTGATCAAGTAATAACTTGCATTTTGTAGGTATTTCTTTTTTGTTAGTCATTTATTTGATTTCCTCCACCAACCAGCTAAAACTGCTAAAACGGCTTCTGCTCCTATTAAACCAACAAATCCACCAAATTCATCTACCACAACTCTGACTCCATTTTTGTCTTGATTAAAACCAAGAAGTAATCTATCTACTCGAATCATTTCGGGTACAAACTCTACATTCTCGCTTAGGTCATAAGGAGTTAAATGAGAGTCTCCTTCAAGTAAAGAGGCTAATAACTTTTCACGGTTAGCAACTCCTACAACCTTGTCCACTTCTTCACCTAATACTACCCACCATGTTGAATTGTTTTCTAACAAGTTTGACTTGACAGATTGCAAAGAAACTCCTCCTGGAAGTGTTGGAGCCGCAACACGCGGAGTCATTAGATCTTTAGCAGTAAGATCATTTAACTGGAAAACTTTGGATATCATTGCAGCTTCATCGTCCTCTATTTGACCTATTTGAGATCCAAGCCTAGCCATCTGTCTTATCTCCTCTTCATCTGTTGTTAGCTCGCTTTTTGCAGTGATAATTGGTAGTAGACGTTCTAGAACTATAAGCAACGGCCTCATGACGATACTCAAGAAATCAAGAACAGGAGCACTAGTTAGGCTTATTTGTAATGCAAGCCTTGTTCCGAGCGCTTTGGGAACAATTTCTCCAAGAAGTAAAACAAGAATGGTTAGGCCAATAAAAAATATTGGCTTTACATTTCCGATTCGATCTTGAAATATGTAAGTTGCGTAGCTACCTACCATCAAACTTCCAAAAATATTGAAACTGTTATTTGCAATTGTTACTACAGTTAAAGTCCTTCCAATCCTGTGGCGTAATTTTTCTAATCTTCTAGCTCCTAATACTTTGGGTTCTCTTCTTGCGAGCTCATGTACGCGTAATGGGTTGACTGCTAACAAGGCTGCTTCTATCCCTGAGCACATTGCAGAACCCATTAGAATAACCGCAATAAGTGCAGTTAAAAGCAGAATGTCTTGGCTCATTCTCTAAAGATTTTTTAAAGAGTAAGGATCTTTTGCTTTTATTTTTCCACTAAGTTAGATCTCTTGCCATCCTTAAGTGTAAATAGGAGTATTTTTGTGGCTGATTCAAGTGTTTTTCAACGCCGTAGGGACTTGTTTTTGTCACATTTAGATTCTTATGCGGCTATTGTTCCTGCAGCAGAATTAGTTACTCATCATGCAGATTGCGAGTATCCATTTAGGCAAAATAGCGACTTTTGGTACTTAACTGGTTTTGATGAGCCAAATGCAGTAGCTTTGTTTCTGCCTCATAAACCTAAGGGAGAACAATATGTACTATTCGTCTTACCTAAAGAGTCTGCAGCTGAAGTTTGGACAGGTTTTAGATGGGGAACAAAAGGAGTTTTAGATAATTTTGATGTTGACATAGCGCACTCTCTGAATGAATTGCCCAGCCTTTTAGCTCATTATTTAGAGGGAGCAGAGGGAATTGCTTTTCGAGTTGGAAAACATTCTCATATTGAGGCCTTGGTTCTAAAAACCTGGTCGGAGCATTTACAAAAACTTCCAAGAAGTGGCTTACCCCCATTATCCATGATTGCTCCTTGTCCAATACTTCACAATATGAGACTTCGTAAGGACGATTTTGAAATAGAGAGGATGCGTATTGCCTCACAAATTTCTGCAGAGGCTCATGAATTAGTTAGAGAATTTGCTCGCCCAGGGATGAATGAGAGAGATTTACAAGCTCAGATAGAAAAATACTTTCTTGAAAATGGGGCGCGAGGACCTGCTTATGGCTCAATAGTTGCATCAGGTGATAATGCTTGCGTCCTCCATTACACCGAAAACAATTCACCTATAAGGAATGGAGATCTTGTTTTGATAGATGCAGGTTGCTCTTTAAATGATTATTACAATGGCGACATAACAAGAACCTTTCCAGTAAATGGAAGGTTTTCTGCAGAACAAAAAGCTTTATATGAAATTGTTCTATTTGCTCAAAAAGCTGCAATTGAGTGTGTTCGACCCTCTGATAACGCTGAGAATGTACATATGACTGCCTTAAAACATCTTGTTGAGGGTTTAGTTGATATTGGCTTACTCGTCGGCGATGTGGATTCGATTATTGAACAACAAGCTTACTCGCATTTGTACATGCATCGAACAGGGCATTGGCTAGGTCTTGATGTCCATGATGTAGGTGCATATAGGCTTGGTGACTATCATGTAAATCTTGAACCTGGAATGGTTTTAACTGTTGAACCTGGTATTTACATCAGTGATCGGTTGGCAGTTCCAAAGGGACAGCCTGAGATAGATAAAAGATGGAAAGGTATAGGAATTCGTATCGAGGATGATGTTTTAGTTACACAAGATTCTGTAGAAGTATTGAGTCGTAAAGCAGCTAAGAATTTGAGTGATTTGGAATATTAATTGAAGTTCTCTTAGTTATTCACTAAGAAATCTGATCAGTTTCAAGCTTTTCATAGCAAATAGATCTATCCGAATATTTTTCTTCTTCAATAATTCATCATTATCGAATAGTAGAAAACCTTTTGAATTACCTCTCTAGTAATTCAAATAGGACCTGGTTCCTGTTAAGTTAGTACTTTGTTAGCTAGTAGAAAACTTAGAGATGATGGTTTCTGAAGAGGCTAGTACTGTTCAAGAAGATGTAACAAGTACTGTGGCAAGCACACAATCTGAAAATCAAGAGAAAGTAAATTCTGGTGAGACTAAATCAGGTCGACCAAGTGCACTTGGTGGTGCTGCAGCATTAGCAACTGCAACAATAGATGCAGATGGTGTACCTTCAGGGCATACGCCAAAGGCAGATGAGGGAAGATTTTTACTGAAAATTCTTTGGTTGCCAGATAATGTGGCTTTAGCCGTTGACCAAATTGTTGGAGGGGGTCCTAGCCCACTCACGGCTTATTTCTTTTGGCCAAGGGAAGACGCATGGGAAACATTAAAATCTCAATTAGAAGAAAAAAGTTGGATTACTGATAATGAAAGAGTGGAAGTGTTAAACAAAGCGACAGAGGTTATTAACTATTGGCAAGAGGAGGGCAAAGGAAAGACCTTAGAACAAGCCAAAGTTAAATTCCCTGATGTCACTTTCTGCGGTACGGCATAAAAAATCCTTGAACAAAATTTTTGTTCAAGGAAAAAATATTATTTAAAAATCTTAGTCTGATTTTGATGCTTGAAACCAAGCTATTGCTTTATTCAATGTTTCTTGAGCTTTAATTTTTTCAGGGGAAGTTTTCTGATCCTTTGTTTGACTTAGTTGATTTTTAGCTTGTTCTAATTCAGCCTCAGCTTTAGCTGAATCAATATTTTTCCCCATTTCAGCTTTGTTAACTAAAACTGTAACTTCATTAGATTCGACTTCTGCGAAACCTCCAGTTAGGGCAATTGAGTCCCAATTACCATTTTTTAAAACCCTCAATACACCAAAATCAATAGCAGTAACCATTGAAATGTGACCAGGTAATACACCCAAAAGCCCTGTGGTGCTTGGAAGTATTATTTCATCAGCAGTATCGTCAAATACGCTCTGATCAGGAGCAAGAACTCGTAGAGTTAGAGTCATTTCTTGAGGATTTTAAAAAAAAGTTGAGTTAAGGTAATTGAACAAAGGAAATTAATTGGAAATTAATTTAAGCTTTTGATTCTGATGCTATTTTTTCTGCTTTAGCTTTCACTTCATCAATGCTTCCAACAAGATAGAAAGCTTGCTCAGGAAGCTGGTCAAGTTCGCCTGAGAGAATCATGTTGAAGCCTTTAATTGTGTCTTCTAATTTGACATATTTACCGGACATACCTGTAAAGATTTCAGCCACAAAGAATGGCTGAGATAAGAATTTCTCAATTTTCCGGGCACGATCAACTGTCTTTCTATCTTCTTCTGACAATTCATCCAATCCCAAAATTGCAATGATATCTTGCAATTCCTTATATCTCTGAAGTGTTGATTGAACTGCTCTTGCAGTTCGGTAATGCTCATCGCCTACCACCGATGGCTGTAGCATTGTGCTGGTTGAGTCAAGTGGATCAACAGCAGGATAAATACCTTTAGCTGCAAGAGCTCTTGCTAGAACAGTAGTTGCATCTAAATGAGCAAAAGTCGTAGCAGGTGCAGGGTCTGTTAAATCATCAGCAGGTACATAAACAGCCTGAATTGATGTAATTGATCCCTCTAGAGTCGAGGTAATCCTTTCTTGAAGTTCTCCTACGTCAGTTCCTAATGTCGGTTGATATCCAACAGCTGATGGCATACGACCTAACAACGCAGATACTTCTGATCCAGCCTGAACAAATCTAAAAATATTATCAATGAACAAAAGAACATCTTGCTTATTTACATCACGAAAATGCTCAGCCATCGTTAAGGCAGATAGGCCAACCCTCATCCTTGCTCCAGGAGGCTCATTCATTTGACCGAAGCACAAAGCTACTTTTGACTTTGTTAGATCTTCAGAATTGATAACTCCAGATTCTTTGAATTCTTCGTAAAGATCGTTACCTTCTCTTGTTCTTTCTCCAACTCCACCAAAAACTGATACTCCGCCATGTTCTTTGGCAATATTGTTGATTAGCTCTTGAATTAGAACTGTTTTTCCTACTCCTGCACCTCCAAATAAACCAACCTTCCCACCTTGACGGTATGGAGCAAGTAAATCAATAACTTTAATACCTGTCTCAAATACTTTTGGTTTGGTTTCTAAGTCCGTAAGGCTTGGAGCTGAACGGTGAATTGGTGAAGTTGATACGTTTTTAAGATCGCCCTGCTCATCTACTGGTTCCCCAAGGACGTTGAAAATTCTTCCAAGCGTAGCCTCACCAACAGGTACAGAAATGGGAGCTCCAGTGTCTATTGCTTCCATGCCTCTTACTAATCCATCAGTTCCGCTCATGGCAACGGCTCTAACCCGATGGTCACCTAGTAATTGTTGTACTTCTGCAGTTAGAGCAACATCTTGCCCGGCAGGATTTTTTCCTTCAATTCTTAGTGCATTAAGGATTGAAGGGAGTTTTCCAGCTGGGAATTCAACATCTAAAACAGGACCAATTACTTGGCGAACAATACCCTTAGTTCCAACAGTAGAGGTAGCAGAAGCGGCCATAAGATAACTAGAAACTTTGTGAGCATGCTCTGATTTGCATACTCTTATCAGCGGCTTAGACTACCACTTCACAGGCGTTTTTTTTCAGTGTTCGGTCAACCGCACAGAATATATGTGGTCTTGAGCGTACTTAGATGCATAAATTAATACCATTGGTAATGAGTAATACTCTTTATCGAATAGCGCTAAGCGCTTTTTTGTTTTTTTTGCTACTGCACTAATTTATGGCAGCTGTATCTCTCAGCGTCTCCACTGTCAAGCCACTTGGAGATCGTGTATTTGTAAAAGTTTCTGAATCAGAAGAAAAAACTGCGGGAGGGATATTGCTTCCTGACACTGCAAAGGAGAAACCTCAAGTAGGAGAAGTTGCTCAGGTTGGTCCTGGAAAGCGCAACGAAGATGGTTCTCGTCAATCTCCTGAAGTGAGTGTTGGAGACAAAGTTCTCTACAGCAAGTACGCAGGTACTGATATCAAACTAGGCAGCGATGAGTACGTTCTTCTTTCTGAGAAAGACATTCTGGCTGTCGTCAATTAAAACTCAGCTTCTTAGCTGAAGTCCAAACAAAAAAACTTTTCGAAATTAAAGGAAATCGCCTCTTATGGCCAAGCGCATTATTTACAACGAGCAAGCCCGCCGTGCACTCGAGCGAGGTATTGACATTTTGGCTGAATCAGTCGCAGTAACCTTAGGACCGAAAGGTCGTAATGTTGTCCTCGAGAAAAAATTTGGTGCACCTCAAATAATCAATGATGGTGTAACAATTGCTAAAGAAATTGAACTCGAAGATCACATTGAAAACACTGGAGTCGCTCTGATTCGACAAGCTGCTTCTAAAACCAATGATGCTGCAGGAGATGGCACAACCACTGCAACGGTTCTTGCACATGCAATGGTCAAAGCTGGTTTGAAAAATGTTGCTGCAGGAGCGAATGCAATTACTTTGAAAAAAGGAATTGATAAGGCAACTGAATTTTTGGTTGAAAAAATAAAAGATCATTCCAAACCCATTAGCGACAGCAATGCAATTGCCCAATGTGGCACGATTGCTGCAGGCAATGATGAAGAAGTTGGCAAGATGATTGCTGATGCTATGGATAAAGTTGGCAAAGAAGGTGTCATCTCTTTAGAAGAAGGAAAGTCAATGACTACAGAGTTAGAGGTCACTGAAGGAATGCGTTTTGATAAGGGATATATTTCTCCTTATTTTGCAACTGATACTGAGAGGATGGAGGCAGTCTTAGACGAGCCTTACATATTGCTCACTGATAAAAAAATTGGTCTAGTACAGGACCTTGTTCCTGTTTTAGAGCAAGTTGCTAAAACCGGTAAACCTCTTCTAATCATTGCTGAAGATATAGAAAAAGAAGCTTTGGCTACATTGGTAGTCAATAGGCTTAGAGGTGTTTTAAACGTTGCAGCGGTTAAGGCTCCTGGTTTTGGTGATAGAAGAAAGGCGATGCTTGAAGATATGGCTGTTTTAACTAATGGACAACTCATTACTGAGGATGCAGGCTTAAAGCTTGAGAATGCAACTCTTGATATGCTTGGAACTTCAAGGAGAGTTACCATTAATAAGGACACATCAACAATTGTTGCTGAAGGTAATGAAGTAGCTGTAAAAGCAAGATGTGAACAAATCAAGAAGCAGATGGATGAGACTGACTCAACATATGACAAAGAAAAGCTTCAAGAAAGATTAGCCAAGCTATCTGGCGGCGTGGCAGTAGTGAAGGTTGGAGCAGCAACTGAGACTGAGATGAAAGACAAAAAACTTCGTCTAGAGGATGCAATTAATGCAACTAAAGCTGCAGTTGAAGAAGGAATTGTTCCTGGTGGTGGAACTACACTCGCTCATTTAGCTCCTTCATTGGGTGATTGGTCTTCATCCAATCTTTCCGGTGAGGAATTGATCGGAGCAAATATTGTTGAAGCTGCTCTTACTTCTCCACTAATGCGCATAGCTGAAAATGCTGGTGCTAATGGAGCAGTTGTGGCCGAGAACGTTAAATCTAAACCAGTCAATGATGGCTACAACGCTGCAACTGGTGAATATGTAGATATGCTTTCTGCTGGAATTGTTGATCCAGCCAAGGTAACTCGCTCAGGTTTGCAAAATGCTGCTTCAATAGCTGGAATGGTTTTAACTACTGAATGCATAGTTGCTGATTTGCCTGAAAAGAAAGATACTTCCCCAGCTGGAGGTGGAATGGGTGGTGATTTTGATTATTGATTAACTTCTAAATCAAAAGAAACTTTAATTTCAATGTGGGACAGGGGTTATACCTTGTCCCTTTTTTCTTATTCAGAGTAACTTTGATTACTGATTAATCATTTTCACTTAATTAAACAAATATATTTAGTCTAGTTAAAAAAACAATCTAATACTTATCAAGCTAGCTTAAGAATAATATTGATGAAGATTTCAAAAGACTGAAAGATCAAATCTGAAAATTTATTTCAACCAACCTGCGCTAAGAACAACAGCAATGGATAAAAACAGGATAAGACATGCCCAAGTTGCTCTATTTAAGGTCGATTCGGCACTGCTGGCACTACTGAACATTGAGCTTCCGCTTGATGCTAGGCCACCCATTCCATCACCTTTTGGACTATGAAGAAGAACTAATAGTATTAGAAAAACCCCTGAAATTACCCATATCCAAGATAAGAAAGGAATGATCATTGTTTTTCTTTAATATGCGGGTTGAGGGATAAGATTTGGTTTCTTAGGTAAGTTGATTGGTTCAATAAGAGTTGATCCAGTCATTGCCTTTGGCTTTGGCAGATTCAATAGGTGCAAAAGGGTAGGAGCTAGATCAGATAATCCACCTCCGCACTCTCTTAGCTTTATATCATTACCATATCCACTCAATTTACGCTTTTCACCTTCGATCAGTATAACTGGGACAGGATTTGTTGTATGTGCAGTCCATGGTTGGCCATCGGGACCAATCATCATTTCAGAATTACCATGATCAGCTGTTATGAGAAGAGATCCTCCTAGCTTTCCAATCGAGTTTAATAATTTCCCAACACAATAATCAACTTTTTCATTGGCTTTTATTGCCGCTGACATTATTCCCGAATGCCCAACCATATCTGGATTAGCAAAATTGATTACCACTAATGAGTAAATCCCAGTATCAATTGCTTTGATACAGCTTTCAGTTAGTTCGTCTGCTGACATCTCAGGCTGTAGATCATATGTTGCCACTCTTGGTGAAGGCACAAGATGTCTTACTTCTCCTTTTAATGGTTTTTCAATACCTCCATTTAAAAAATAAGTTACGTGTGGATATTTTTCAGTTTCAGCTGTGCGATATTGATTTAAACCATGAGCAGAAACTACTTGACCTAACAAATCATTTAAAGGTTCAGGTGGAAATGCAACTGAGACAGGAAGACCTGATTCGTATTGTGTGAAGGTAAGTAGATCAATATCTAATTTGTTTTTCCTCTCAAAGCCATCAAAATCTTTTAATTTAAGTGCCTTTACTAATTGCCTAGCTCTATCAGGGCGGAAATTGAAAAAAACCACTCCATCTCCATCTTGTAATAATGAGGAGGAAAGCCTAACTGGTTCAATAAATTCATCTGTGATTCCATCTTGATAGCTTTTATTTATGCTTTCTTCTGCTGTTAGCTTGCTTATTGCAAAGTCAGGGTTGGTAAGTAATTCGTAGGCTTTTGCAGTTCTTTCCCATCGATTATCTCGATCCATAGCCCAATATCTGCCGCAAATTGATGCAATTTCTCCTACTCCTGCAGATTTGATTTTGGCTTCTACAGTTTTTATGTATTTAGATGCACTCTTTGCTGAAGTATCTCTCCCATCAGTAAATAAATGCAATGAAACATTTTTTAGCTCCTTTTTGGAAGCCCATTCAACTAATCCACATAAATGATTGATATGGCTGTGAACACCTCCATCAGAGCAAAGTCCCATGACATGAAGAGTTCCTCCTGTCTTTTTTAAAGTTTTAGCAAATTCATTAAGAGCAGTATTTTCAATTAATTTATTTTCTTTAACTGTATTAGATATTCGGACTAATTCCTGCTGAATTATCCTCCCTGCTCCAATAGTTAGATGTCCAACTTCAGAGTTGCCCATTTGATTATCTGGTAGTCCAACATCTGCTCCACTCGCTTCAATAAGAGTGTGGGGATATGCATGCCATAAAGCATCCATTACTGGGGTAGATGCTTGTTTAATAGAATTATGATTAATTTCTTCAGAATGCCCCCAACCATCAAGTATCGCCAATACCACTGGGGCTACTTTCCCTTTGCTTTTTGAAACAGCGGCGTTACTGCTTGACATTCAAATAAACTGGGTCCTAATAATGTTTTGCTTTTGTATTAAATTACTTCCTAATAGGTAAACAGGCTAATACTTTGACGTTTGGTTAGCTTTTCCCTATTAGATTAAAAAAGTATTTCAGCTATTCCTAAGAAAAAATAAAATTTTAGGACTTTCAAATATGCCTGATGAATCTGTAAAAAAAGAGATAGAAATCCTCTCAAAAAAAGAACTTGATAGAACCATAAAAAGATTGGCTTCTCAAATTTTGGAAAAGATTCCAAATATTAATTCACTATTGCTTATTGGTATTCCTACTAGGGGAGTTTATTTATCTAAAATATTAGCTAAATATTTAGAGGAATTATCTGGCCATCCAATCGAGAATGGTTGTTTAGATCCAACCTTTCATAGAGATGATCTTGCAAGGATTGGTACTCGAATAGCTCAAGTGTCTGATTTACCATCTTCTGTTGATGATAGAGAGGTTGTTTTAATTGATGATGTCATATACACGGGAAGAACAATCAAGGCAGCATTAGAAGCCTTGAATTCATGGGGCCGAGCAAAAAGAGTTACGCTTCTTGCAATGGTAGATAGGGGCCACAGAGAAGTTCCAATTCAACCAGATTTTTATGGACGTGCTGTCCCTACAAGCAAAGATGAGACTATTGATCTTAGATTAAGAGAAGTAGATGGAGAAGAGGGTGTTTTTTTATGTAAAAGATTTATAAGTGATTAGTCTTAAAAATATAAGATAATTATCTAATTTTTCCAAGATTTTGACTTGTTATCTCATTATTATTTCGTAAATCAAGGCCCTCAACCTCAAGTTGACAATTGTCATTAATATTAAAAATTAATTTAATACAATCTTGATCAATTCTACCAGGAGGATCCAGAGGTATTGAAATAATAGTACTAGTTATCTTTTTGATTTGATCCTTAGATTCTATTGTTGTCAAAGTGGGTAACCCATTAATATAAATAATCTCATTTGACCCTTCTTCCTGAGGTTCTCCAATTATTAAATCTATGCTTAATTGATCATTTATACTTGCTGATAAAATTATTTCTAAAGGTTTATTTGTTGGCCATGTTTGCCCTGCTAGAAAAAGAGGATGCCAGATGTGCTTTTCATTTTTTTTATTCCAGCATCTTAAACTTACCCCTTTATTAAGTACATCTTTGACTTGAACACCTGGTGTAAGATTTAATGCTCCCAATGCAATTGCTTCAATAGGGGGAGGCGTTAAAAAAGGGATAGAATTACAAAGATTACTTAAAAATTTTTTAATTAAAGGTATTCGAGATCCTCCTCCAACTAAGACAACACTATCGAGATCTTTTAATTCAAATGAATTTCGTTTTGCGCTATTAATTGTTTGTTTGAAAAGCTTTTCAATACTTTTCAGCAGGCCTTTTTCTATAAGTAATTCTTCAAGTCCTTTTTTAGATAGTTTTAAAAACTTTTCTTCATTCTCATTGCTTTTTATTTGTTTAGAGATAACTAATGTTTCTTTTATATTTATATTGCTTAATTCACATTTGAGCTCCTCTGCCTTTCTCAAAATTGAATTGGTTGGTTTTTCTTCTGGTAATAGATGATGAGATATCCATCTGTCTATATCTTTGCCGCCTAGTCGAAGCCCTGATTTTCCTAGAACTTTCGCTGTGCGAAGAACTTGTGTGCTTTTCCCTTCTAAATTATTTCCATCAAATCTGACAAGTTGGGCAATTGGTGAAGCTTGTCCTTCTCCTCCCTCTAAAGCAACAATTGACATGTCAATTGTGCTTCCTCCAAAATCTAAAACAAGTAATGTGGATCCAGGTTCTATACCAGCTCCCATTGCAGCAGCAGTAGGTTCGTCAACTAATGCAATTTCTTTTACTTCTAAGGAATGACATACATTTATTAACCAAGTTCTATATTCACGATATGTATCTACTGGAGCGGTTAATACTAGTCTTTTGATACTTACCTTCTCGGAGACTTTATCCCAAATATTGTGAATTAAAACCTCTCCTGCTTTCTCTGGGGAGATTTTTGAATCATATATAGGTTCAATTTTGCTTGACCCTATCCATCTTTTAAAATCTTGACTTAAGTTATTTTCTTTTTCATTAAAGAGATTTAAATCTATAATTTCTTGTCCAATTAAATAGCTTTCTTCTTTTGCTGATGATTTCCAAATTAAGCTTGGTATCTCTCCGGGCACTCTACTGATTGGAGGTAGGTCTAAAAGTTCAGGAGGTTGACCATTCTCTTTTTGAAAAACAACTACTGTTGTTGAACTCCCTAAATCGATTGCTAATGTTCCAAAATTATTTGTATTAATTTCAGGTCGATGGATGTTTTCTAATTGATCGATTTTATTTTGTTCCATCTTTCTTAGTGAATTTTTAATAGGTGCAACAAGAATTAATCAATAACAAGTCGGTCTAGAAAAACTAACACCACTGTTATTATTTTGGAAAAAATATAGAAATGAACGATTCTCACCTAGAATAAAGCAACATAAATGTTTTAAGTGTGATTAAGTCAGGTTCAGGAGTTAATTCTAAGGATTTAGCAAAAAGAGGCGAGAGTCTCATCAGACATTCCACTAACCGCTACCTCACTACTGTTCGGATTGCTTTTAGAGCAAAGCAAAGAAGATTTGATGATTTTGATGGTCTTCTAGAAGAATCAACAGTGAAGCCAGTACAAAGAGCAATAATTGAACTAAGTGATGAACAAGATCAGCCTGATCTATTACCTGGTTAGGTGCTCAAAAAAGAAGGTCCTGGTTGGAGAATAATTAGAGATTCATCTAGAGATAACTTTTCAACACTTATAGGTGGAGATGCTTGGGCAATAGAGTTGAACAAATCTGAGTGGGAAAATCTAGTGAAGGTGGTCATAGATTTGTCTGATCAATATAAATCAGTTAAAGAACAACTAATGGGCGATGAAGCTATAACTTTGGAATTAGAACGTAGCCCTTGGTTGGCAATTTTAAAAGGTGATCAATATGGGTGGAACCTTAGATTGATCTTGAGTGCTAGTGGGCTATTAAATCGAGGAGCAGAGGTCTATTGGCCTAGGAATGTGACTAATCATGTTGCTAATGCAATGAGAACAATGTGGGATTCAGACTATTTGTGAGAGAACTTAACTAAAAGTTGTTCGATTTTTTCCCCAAATCCATCTGGATTTAACTCACATCTTTTCCACAGAATTAATCCAAGTAATCAGTTTCCTACTGTTTTCTGTGGAAAAAAGCTGGATGTGATATTTTGAATTTGGCTATTAAATAGCTCTAATGCTAATGATAAGTAATTCTTATATATTTATCAGGAAGCTTGTTGAGTGCTTGATCTGAGAATGAGACGGCCCGAGAAAGCGTTTTTTATAGATTTGATTTTGAGAGTAGTTTGCGGGTGAATTAAATCTTTTAAAAGCTTCTTAAATGAAAAATATTGATTTTATGGAAGAAAAAAGCTCGAGTCAAAGTTCGGAAGTTATGGAGTCTGAAGATACAATTAGTTTTCAAACAGAAATACCGGAGCATATTCAACAAGCTATGAAGGCTTATATTGAGAAACATCCCAATTGGGATCAATACAGGCTTTTACAAGCTGCTCTTGCAGGTTTTTTAATTCAAAACGGTATCAGTTCCAGATTGATAACACGTCTTTATATTGGAAATATGTTTGGATCTCATTCTTTTTAAATTATTTTTTCTTAAGCTTTTTGAGGAGCTCTAAAGCGATACTTTTATTGATTGGCATAATTGATAGCCTGTTTCCTTTACGAACTAGAGTTAGTTCTTCAGACGTATAAGTTTCAGATAGCTCCTTTAAAGTAATCATATTTTTAAATTCACAAATATATTTAGTCTTCACACAATCCCAACGAGGGTTATCTCTCTTTGATTTTTTGTCAAAGTACTTTGAATTTTCATCAAATTGAAATGGGTCGATTAAGTTTGTCTCAATAATCTCCATTAGACCAACTATTCCAGGGGGCTTAGTATTTGAATGATAAAAAAAAGCTTGATCACCAATTTGCATTGACCTCATAAAGTTTCTAGCCTGATAATTTCGAATTCCATCCCAGAGGGTTTCTTCTTCGTTTTGTAAATCTTTAATGCTGTAAGCATCGGGCTCACTCTTCATTAGCCAATAGTTAATCTCCTTTGATAACATGGGATGCCAGCGATATTGCAATGTATGGATGGTGTGTGGATGGCTTAACATTCTCACCCCCCTATTTCTTTATTCTATTTCAATCAGGTTTCTATTACTAATAACTAACAGATCGCAACTGAGAGAAAACTCAAAAAACCCCCAGCGTTGTAAAAAACTGAACTTCCACATATCTTTTAAGAAAAGCTCGCTCTGAACGTCATTATCTGTTTATTGGCTCATCATCTATAAAACAGCCAAGAATTATGACTTCTAAATCATCTCGAAGCGTTCTTTCAATGAATGACTATAAAGCTGTTCTTGCAGAAGCTTCAAGCCTTAAGAATCCTTATTCAGATATAGGTCACTTATATCAAGAGAATAGACTTCTTCCCAGACCTGTATGGTTTAAAGGAAGTAGGGATAGAGGTTTGAGAGGAAATCTCGCAGCATAAAACTAGTTTTTTAGATCCTAAATAAATGTCAACCAAAGACCCTCTTAAATGCGAGGAATAGTGTCATGTATAAACAAGGAAATTAACTAGTTCCAATGAAGTACTTATACGATGATTACTAATTAATGGCTGATAAGTACCAAGCGACTTGGAAGCCTACTGAGGAGGATTTTGATAAAATAATTCTTCCAGCTATGCAGGGAATAGCTCAACAATGCGCTTCCCATATGAATGAGCTTCAATGCCCTCCGGAGTTTATAGCTTTAATGCTTAGAGATTTTGCCGATGCATCTGAAAACCTATCATAGGAAGGTTATTGTGAGTGTCGTTGATGCATCTCCCCAGTATCCAGTTCTTGACATTCTTAAGTATAAATACTATAAATAAAGAGTAGCCATGGCTACCTAATCGTCCGATCTGCTACTTGTAGACCGCAGTTCGACTCAAGCCAGAGGACGGGGACTTGAGCGTTTAAAAGGAGACTGCATCATCATGGTAAATATGTTTTTTAATGGAAAAGCTTTTGTTTATTGCACTCTTGTAGACAAGGCATCAATAACTCTGACTTATAGAGGTTTGAAATACTTAAGATAATCAGTTCGCTGAATTTATCTAGAAACTTTAATGACTAAAAAAATTATTTACTTAGCTTCACCATATGGATTTTCTATTCAATGGCGTCAGAAGCTTCTTCCTGAGTTCATTTCTGTTCTTGAAGGATTAGGTTGTGAAGTTTGGGAACCCTTCCAAAGAAATAGTCAAATCAATTTAGCTAAGAGAGGTTGGGCTCATAAGGTGGCTGTTGCTGATCTTGAAGATGTGAAAAAATCTGATTGTATTTTTGCAATAGTGAATGGAACACCACCAGATGAAGGAGTCATGATTGAACTTGGAGCCGCGATAGCATTGCGTAAACCAACTTTTTTGTTTCGGGATGATTTTCGCCGGTGTACAGATTCAGAAGATTATCCACTAAACTTGATGCTTTTTTCAGGATTACCTTCCTCTGATTGGCAAAATTATTTTTATACCTCTATAGAGGAAATTAGCGACCCTAATAAAGCTTTATTTCGATGGATTAATTCATGATTCTGAATAATGATTATCAAGCTGATTTAGAAATTTTCTACTTCTCTCATTCTTAGCATTAGAAAAGAAAATATTTGGAGGAGATGTTTCTATGACTTTACCTGAATCCATAAATAAAACTTGATCACTTACATCTTTAGCAAAGCCAATTTCATGGGTTACTACAATCATTGTCATCCCTTGCTCAGCAAGTCTTCTCATTGCATCAAGTACTTCTTTAATTCTCTCTGGATCTAGAGCACTAGTGGGTTCATCGAATAAAAGTAATTCAGGCTTTAATGCTAATGCTCTAGCTATGGCTACTCGTTGCTGTTCTCCTCCGCTAAGTTGACTTGGATATTTTTTGGCATGAGAATCTACTCCCATTTGACTCAATAGATACATACCATACTCTTCCGCCTCGATTTGACGACGTTTTTGCACTTGTACGGGCGCGAGAGTGATATTTTCAAGAATTGATAGATGAGGGAATAAATTGAATTGTTGAAATACCATGCCTACTCTTCTTCGGATTTTTTGTATTTTTCTTTCATCGTGAGTTGAATCAACTTTTATGCCTAAAACATTTAGTTCTCCTTTATCAAAAGTCTCAAGACCATTAAAAGTTCGAATTAATGTACTTTTCCCTGAGCCTGAGGGACCCATGACTACTAGAACTTTCCCTTGATTAACTGTAAGAGAAACATTATCAAGAGCTCGTAATCCTTTTGTGAACGATTTAGTGAGATTCTTCGCAATAACAATAGGTTCCATGAATCATCAGAAATTGGCTTTGTTAATGGTCATTCTTTGTTCAAGATGTCTTGCCAGAACAGCCATGATTGTACAAACAATCCAGTAGACACAAGCCAGCCAAACATAAACTTCAATATATTGACCAATAAATTCTGGATTAGCAAGGATACTTCTTCCTACTCCTAATAACTCCACTAGTCCTAAAATAGCCATTAAAGATGTATTTTGAAAAAGCCCAATAGATTGATTAGTGAGAGCGGGTAATGCAATACGCAAAGCTTGAGGAATTAATATGAATTGAATGACTTGGTATTGATTTAGACCAAGACTATTTGCTGCCTCTACTTGAGTGTTGGGTATTGACTGTAGTCCGCCACGAATATCTTCTGCTATGTAGGCAGAGACAAATAGAGTAAACGCAAAGACCGCTCTCCAAACACGATCAATTTCTATTCCAAGTGGAAGAAATAAAGGTATTAGTAGTTGCCCAAAGAATAGTACTGCAATAAGAGGAATCGCTCTCATAACATCTATATAGATTGAACTTAGCTTCTGAATTAATGGTAATGAACTCTGTCGACATAGTGCCAAAAGTATTCCAAAAGGTAATGATAACAATGAGCTACAAACAGTTAACAGTATAGTTAGAGTTAATCCACCCCAATGTCTACTCATTATAGGCGATAGGCCAAACCCACCATAAAGTAAATATATACCCAACGGTATTGTTCCTACCCATGCTTTTAGTAGGTTTTTACGTAGCCATTTCCATTCAGGACCGCAAAGAGTAAAGATACTGAGTATGAGAAGGGTGATAATCCAAGTAGCAGGTCTCCATTGTTCATTAGGCGGGAAACTGCCAAACGCATATAAAGGAAGATTTGATAGTACAACTTTCCAATTAGCCTTAAACATGAGCCATGCAAAAGTATTAAAACAAGCGGCACTAATAAATAATATAATGAGCAAAGTAATAATAGTATTGAATAAATTCGAAAAAAAAGTTTTCTTTAAGTTCTTAAAGATAAATATTATTGAATTTATATTTATTTTGAACATAAGTTAACTATATTTGCGTGATTTTAAAATCAATCTATTTATAAATTCCATGGTATTAGTTATCAAAAGATTTAATAGTAAGAAGCTAACAAGTAATATAATAAAACATTCGATAGCTCTTCCTGTTTGATTTATAATCGTATCATTAATCGCGTAAATATCTGAATATCCAACTGCGATTGCTAATGTACTATTTTTAGCAAGGTTAAGGTATTGACTTGTTAATCCCGGGATGATCGCTGGTAATGCCTGTGGAAGTATTATACTGATAAGTCCTTTTCTTTCTGACAGTCCTAAGCTCCTAAATGCTTCCCATTGCCCTCGGGGAACAGAAAGAATACCTCCACGGATTACCTCTGCTATGTAAGCACTAGTGAATATACTTAGACCAAGTAATAATGCTAGAAACTCCGAGGAGAAAATTAATCCTGAAAACTCTATTCCTTGATTTGAAATGTTAAATATATTGTCCTTTAAACCCAAGAACCCAACAAAATACCAAAACATAAGTTGAAGTAAAAGAGGAGTTTGTCGGATTATTGTTATGTAACCCGCCGAAATGAGACCTAGTAATGAGTTCTTGCCTGCTCTAGTGAAGCCTATTAGTGTTCCCAAGAAAGTAGCTAATATTAATGATGAGGCAATAACTTTAAGACTATTGAGCCAACCTATAAATAATGCCCAAGCATAGCTATCTGATGAGGTGTAAGGTAAAGGGTGCTCTGCTAAAGCAAAACTTGCAGGTTTGAAAAGCCAGCTAAAATTAAAACCAAGACCTGTTCTTGTTAAATTTATTGTTAAATTATTAATTAGTATACCAATCAAACCAAAAAAGATAACACATATTCCAAATTGCAAAAAGATTTTTTGATTTATTTTCATTCCCGCAATAAATTATTTTTAGTTAAATGGTGGTGAAATATGTACACCTCCATTGTTATACAACTCATTTTGTCCTCTTGGAATAGGTACTTCGCTATTTTGTCCTAAATGTCTTTCGTAGATCTCTCCATAATTACCAGTTGAGCTAATTACTTTAACTACGAAGTCATTGCTAAGGCCAATTTTTTCTCCTAGTCCGCCATCAATACCTAGAAATCTTCTTAAAGGTTTTAATTGAGGATTATTCTTTGCAATTCTTACTTTTTCATCAATATTTGACTTTGTTATCCCTTGCTCTTCTGCGGATATAAGGGAAAAGACAACCCATCTCATGGCATCAGCTAGTTTCTGATCTTGGCCATCGGAGGCTGGAGCAAGTGGCTCCTTGCTTAATACATCCTCAAGAATAATGTGTCCTTTTGGATTCTTAAAACCAGATCTGGCTGCTGCTAATTGTGAACGATCAGAAGTCATGGCTGAACAACGACCCTGTAAATAACCAGCAACTACTTGATTAAGATCTTGATATTTGATTGGTGTATAAGGCAGTGAGGCACTCTCAAACGCATCATTTATATTTTGCTCAGTAGTTGTACCAGAACCTACACATATTGATTTATTTGAAAGATCTTTAAGACTGCTAATTTTACTTTCCTTCTTTACCATCAATCCCTGACCATCATGGAAAACAACTGGTGCAAAAGTTAATCCATTTCCTCCTGAGGAATCTCTACTGAGAGTGAAAGTGGTATTTCTTGATAACAGGTCAATTTCCCCAGTCTTAATAGCTGTGAATCTTTCTGCTGCAGTTAGAGGCCTATATTGGATTTTTTCTGAATCTCCTATAATTGCAGCAGCAAATGCTTTACATATATCGACATCTAGTCCTTGATAACTACCATCACTTTTCATAAAACTAAATCCAGGAATCTTTCCACTTACTCCACAAATCAATTCATTGCGATTTTTTATTAGATTAAGTCTGGAACTATTGTCTTGATTTGTTGTCGCACAACCAGCTAAAAGAGCTGCTAGACCAACTATTCCTGATACTAATCGACGCATAATTTTTTTTGATCATTAAATTAGATTTTCGCCAGATTTTTCCATTTCCTAGGCAATTAAAGAAAATCTTTTGCTTTTTCTTCATTGAAAGTTGTGATCTCAAAAACAAAGCCCTCTAAAACTTTTAAGCGTATTTCATACGTTTAAATCTATTACTAAAGATAGAGTATTTGTCTTTATATCTAAATGAATAAGCTGAAATCAACGAGATTAATTGCTGTTGTCGAATCTGCATCAGCTTCACTCCTCATCACTAATAGTTGATTTCATCCCTATCAAATGATTTGAGAGTAAATATGGTGTATTAAAAAGTTTAGCAACTTTCCTAAATATAGAAAGAGATTCTTCTTATTGAATATTTTTTCCGAAAGTAGATGTATTTATAAAGAGTATGTTTTGTGGAACAAGGTCTTTATTCTTTATACATTTAATCCATTCTCTGTATTCTTGACCAATAGCTAATTGATCACCAGTATTCAGATAGTCGGTTCTTTTAAGCATATGACATATGAGATCTGACATTGTTTCCTCGACAGATTGATGAAATGCCATTGGCTAAAAGTAGCTAATCTAAATTACCTTCTGAGATAAGTTTGTAAACTTCCAAGCATTTGGCTATAAGTAATTTTAATATTTAGATGAATGAACGTAAGCTCTTTGCCTGATTGCTATGAAAGCATCTAACCGCTGCTTAATAGATATATCTATGAAAAGTAGTTGAATTCAATTTAGCCTTAATTAAACCAAATCTTAATATCTGCCTTTGACATTTTTATTATTTGATCTGTGAATTGTATATATTCAATATTAAGGGTGAATCAACTTTTATTACATTAAAATTCCTTTACTATCTATCTTGCTTGAGAATGGAAAATATGGATTCCTAATACGATTTCAAACATTTGGGTATGAAAAATTTTAATACAAAAAAAACAATCAGAGCTTTATTAGTAATAGCTTGTCTAGCTTTCTCTTTGTTTATTGGTTTTATAATTAGTATTAATCTTATAGTAGATCCTATTATCTATTGGCTTGCTTCAACTGAAGGCGCCAGGATATTTATAAGCTGTATTCTATCTTGGTTTGGGGTGTCGACACTTTTCGACTTGTTTTATAAGCGTTATTGGCGTGGTAAAAGATTGAAAAGGTTTAATGCTCTTAATATCCCTTATCCTCGAACTTTTAAGGGTAGGAAATGAGTATTGAAAAAACTAAATAATGCGCATAACTTTAAAATACTTCATTTATTTTTCTGAGGAAGGCTGAGCAAATATATAAAGATTGTAGAAAGGAATAAATGAACAAAATGCCCATAAAACTAAGTTTTCCTTGCCTATATCTCTCAGCCTTCTGATTAATAAAGCTATAAAAACTAAAAAAGATGGAATGCTATACAAATAACTCCAATCATATCGCTCAGCGATGGTATAAAAATCATTTGGATCATTAGCAAAGTTGTTATTAGAAAGTATTGAAACTACAGCTCCTATTAATCCATCTAGGATAAAAAAATGCCAAAAAGGTATTCTACTTGTTTTATCTTTGTAATTAAAAATCTGACTCCAAGCCAGAAAGTAATTTGAAAGAACTCTCTCTAAAAAATTCATCCTTATTCTGATATGTATAAATAATTATGTAAGATCTTACTCTCAAAAGGCTCTAAAGTTTTTATCTCATAAATAAAATAATGAACCGTATCTTTCTCATGGCTCTATCTTTCTCTATTATGTCTCCGATGGTAGTTAATTCTGATGATCGGATTTATGAAACCAAGAATATTTGTGGGCGATACTATGCAGTCGAAATTAACGGGGGTGATGCCGCAAGGTTATTAGGATTGAAAGATTCTGGTAGGGTCAGCTCAAGAGTAGAGCAGTACTGCAATTTCTTTCGTTAAGTTTCTTGAGTATGCTTTCAGCTCTTGCAGCCCTATTACTTTTTTCGTAATTGATGTAACTGTTGACATAGAATCTATTGGTTATTTAGCAATGACAGAAGTTAATTCTAAATTTCATCTTCAAGCGGTGAAAAAGATCATGAGGACTAAGAGGGTTAATATTTATAAGTTAGCTTTAGTTATGGACGTGAGGACGTAAGCCGTGTTGATTAGTCTTGTTAATGCTTCAACAGACTTTGGAATAAAAAACCTTTTCAAAAATTTAGACCTTCATATAAATAAAAAAGAGAGACTTGGTTTAATTGGTCCAAATGGATCTGGCAAATCAACACTTTTGAGAGTCATTGCAGGAATAGAACCTTTGATGGAAGGAGAAAGGAGATGTTTATCATCTTTGCGGATATCTTTAGTTGGGCAAGAAACAAGTTACGACAGTGAAAAAACTATTTTGGAAGAAGTTCTTGAAGGGTGTGGAGAAAAAAGAAAATTATTACTTAATTTCAGTCAGCTAAGTAGAAAAATTGCTCAAAGTCCAGAAGATGAAAGCCTTTTGAAAAAACTTGGTCAAGCTAGTGAACGTATGGATGCAGCTGGGGCATGGAATTTAGAACAACAATGCCAAGATGTTCTAAGAAGACTAGGTATAAAAGATTTAGATAAGCCAGTAAAAGATCTTTCTGGTGGTTACCGCAAAAGAGTGGGACTTGCGGCTGCACTTGTTTCTAAACCAGATGTCTTACTTCTTGATGAACCTACCAATCACCTCGATGCATCTGCAGTGGAATGGCTTCAAAATTGGTTAGACCATTATGAAGGCGCTCTTGTCTTGATAACTCACGATAGATATGTTCTTGATCGCATTACTACTCGGATGGTCGAAATAAATAATGGAGAAGCTCGCAAGTATTCAGGAAATTATCGCCAATTTCTTCAACAAAAAGTTGAGCAAGAACAATCAGAGATATCTACAAAGAAAAAATTTCAGGGTGTTTTAAGAAAGGAATTAGCTTGGTTAAGACAAGGTCCCAAAGCAAGAAGTACAAAACAAAAAGCACGTATTCAAAGGATTGCTGAAATGCAAGCGAAACCTAAAAATCACGTCAAAGCTAAATTAGAAATGAATTCATTGAGTAGAAGAATTGGAAAAATCGCAATTGAAGCTGAAGGTGTAGGACTCTCTTTAAATAATAAAGAGAATAATTTGGATCTTTTACATGAGTTCACTTATAGCTTTAGTCCGGAGGATCGAGTAGGTATTATTGGCCCAAATGGAAGTGGTAAATCGACTCTTTTAGATCTAATTGCAGGTAAAAGATTGCCTACTAGTGGAAAAATAAAACTTGGAGAAACCGTTCATATTGGCTATCTCGATCAACATACAAATGATTTAAATCAAGGGAGTGGCCTAAAGCGTAAAGTTATCGAATTCGTGGAAGAAGCTGCATTACGAATTGATCATGGAGGAAAACAAATTACCGCATCACAACTCTTAGAAAAATTCCTATTTCCACCCAGTCAGCAACATAGTCCTCTACTTAAACTTTCAGGAGGAGAAAAAAGAAGACTTGCTCTCTGTAAAATGCTCATACAAGCTCCCAATGTATTGTTGCTTGATGAGCCTACAAATGATTTAGATATTCAAACACTAAGCGTGCTAGAGGATTTTCTTGAGGACTTCAAAGGTTGTGTCGTAGTGGTATCGCATGATAGATATTTTCTTGATCGAACTATTGATCGAATTTTTAATTTTGAAAATGGTCACTTACGAAGATATGAAGGTAATTACTCTCGATTTCTGGAACAAAAAATATTAGAGGAGCGAAATAATGAAACCAAAGGACGGGATCAGATAGTTAATAAATCGCAAAACAAGCGTGGATCAGAAATAAAACCAAGTCCTCAAAATAATATGAGAAAATTGAGTTTTAAAGAAGCTAGAGAATTAAAAGAACTTGATCTGAAACTACCTATGTTAGAAAAACAGAAAATATATTTAGAAAAAAAAATAACTGATAGCGATGTAGACATTAGTGAAATTAGTCATCAATTAGCTGAGCTTATTGAATCTATTCAAGAACATGAGGATAGATGGATTGAGCTAAGCGAGTGGTCTGAGTCAGCCAAATAACAACGTAATTCTTCTTGTGACGTAGAAAAACAGATAGATACCAAATCATTAACATTGATATTTTTGAGTGTAAATATTCTCGAAAGTAGTTCTCACTACTCAATTATCCTAACTGCTTCGTAGACCGCCGTTTGACTCAATCTAAAGGAGAGGGGCTTGAGAGCTTTCAAGGAGATTGGACCATTGTCAAAATGTATTTCAATAGAAGATCTTTTGTGTGTTGTAATTCTGTTTCAAAGTTTCAAATAAATCTCACTCCTCAGAGATTCAACTATTCAAGATAATTTCTTGCTTCTAATAATTTAATGCATCTCAATGAATTCATATTTTAAGAATAAGGTTATATTATTTTTATGCCTATTAAAGATTGCTGAATTAGTGAATTGGTTGAGTGATATGGTTATAAAATTTTAAATGGCTTATTTTCGTAGTTATTAATACAATCTGTAAAAGATTACGGTCTTCTTTAGGTCATTAGCTTTTGTGCTGCGGCATAGCAAATTTCTTACAAGAATTCTAATATTTTAAAAAACTTGTTATGTGCAACTTATAACTATAATAAGTTTATGTAGGCAAATGAATTGTGAAGTTGATTAAATGGCATAAATCATTTATTGAACGTGCTCAAAAAGAAATGGGGATATCAAGCTATGCCCTTTATTGGTTTGGCTTCCTTGAGGGTGCTTTAGTTATGTGGTTACTTATGAAAGTTATTTCTGCTTTATGGATTAAATCTGAGTTTCCCTTTTAATAAAAATTTCTTTATATGTGAATTATGGAGTTTCTAAAAAAAATACCCCCAAGTATTTATTTGATCTTTTCTTTGATTTTAATAACAACAGCTATTGCAGTTCTTTTTTTAGGGAAATTTATTTTTGCCATAATATCTTTGATAATAGGACTTATTTCATTAATAGCTTGGACTTTTTTTGGATTATTTGAAGAAACTAAAAATACATAGATGCTTTAGGAACCTTTGATGTGAGGATATAGCTAGTACCAAATTCTCACAATTTCAGTATCCACAAAGTGCTTGTTTTTCTTTTGAATGAATTTATTGTGTATGGAAATAGATTATTTTTAATTTAATAATGGCTATTGATCCAGAAGTGATTTCTCCATCAAGTAAAAAAGGGAGTAGAGCAGGTCGATATTTCCCTAAATGGGCAATTTATAGCTCTACCGGGGTTGGAGTTTTGCTTCTGATTGGTTTAATTAAAACTCTTCTTCCATTAATAGGAATGGCTTTTTTATTGGCTTTCATATGGTCGCAATCAACAACCAACCGAAGATACTAAGAATTCTGTTCGCCAATAATTAAGGTCTTTCTTTAGATGACTTTTAAGTTATCTCCCAACAATGAAATGGTGAACAGAGGGAACCGTTCTGTAGAGAATGTAAATGATAAGAAGTAATAAATTTCCTCCAACAACCGCAGCACCTGCAGCAAAATTTCCTTCTTTAGTGGTGTAATCCCACTTTGGCTCGTTATCTGTCATGGTTGAATTATTAATCACTTTATTATTGCCAATTATCCAACGCTATCAACAAATATAACTAATAAAAGAATAAAGAAACTCCTAATTTTTTCGAAATTCAAAATCTTTTAAAGGAGAAAGAGATCCATATTGAAGGTTTGAGAGTTAGAGGACCTTCAAATCTCTCTCTATGACTATTTTCTTGAAATGGAAATCTATGCTTCCTCTTTAGAAACCACTTCGGCATCAACAACTTCTTTTGAATCAACAAACTCGTTTCTTTTCTTATCTATCCAATTATTAATACCAAATACAAGAGGCTTTGATCCTCGATAAATAAAAATGGCGGTGGGAAGAACACTTATTATTCCAACTGCAGGATTTTTGAATATGAGTCGTCCTGCTTTGACATTAAAAAGAATAATTAAGAGAGAAGGAATTAAGACACTGATAATGGTCTTGATGGCTTCACTCCAACCAACTCGATAAACCCACCAAATTGAGGCTATTCCAAAAAAATATAGAACAAAATATGTCATAAAATATTACTTATCAAGTAAGTCAATTATTAATATTCCAGCTATTCTAAGAACTTCTTTTACTCTTTGAGTTGTTCGTCTCAAGAATATAAACACTAAAAGCTATTAATAGAGTTACCAAAATTGATGCAGCCACCCAACTTAATTGACTTGAGGTCATTCCTAAGTAAGGTCCATCAATAGGTTGCTCAGACCAAGTTCCAGGCAAGTGCCACACCTGAGGATTCGATAGAAAAACCATGCAATACCTTTCAGTTGCTTTATGAGCAAAGTTTATATTTAAAATGCACAAATGCTATGAATAATTACTTATAGTTACTTCTCCTTGAAATTAAGATTGATGACTAATTTGATTTTTCAATATTAACGGATTTTTTTTTAATCCTTTAAAAATAATAATTACTCATGGCAAGGCTTTGAAACATAAGACATCTTTAAGTTGGATTCATTTCGAGGTCACAATGTCTAGAGCTGTGAACTGGGTTTTGCTTCAGCTGGCTATGAGTTATTACGGAGACTCATTGAAAGAGTTTCAAGTTGATAATGATTAGTTATTTATAAGTTTTCAGTATTCTTTAATTTCTCATAATTTTCATGAAATTACTTACTCAGTTCAGTATCCCTAATCCAAACAAGGCTGATCTGGCTAAAAAGACTCATAGGACTTCAAAAACACTCAAAAAAGCAGCTAAACAATAAATGCTTGTTGAGCTTGAGAAACATTGATCACGTTATCTGATGATATCTTTGCGTGAATCACTACCTTTTTATGGTTGGAAATACTTTTAATGTTGGATTTTGAAGTAAATGCATACTCAATTAATAGTAGTTTTTGTCTCAGGTTTTCTTGCATTGCTAGGAATTCGAATTTTAATTTCTAGCTTTGATAATGATGGGGATGGGATGGCTTATTCCACTAGGGATAGCTATCAATTCTCAATTTTAGAAGGTTCATGACCTCTAACCACTAGCTATGAGTTCTTCTCAAGTGTGGCCCATTGGTGTCACGCTAAGCTATTTGTCCTGTGAGCGATTGCGATCATTGCCAGTTTGTTTGTCTCTAAAGTCTTTGGTTGCAATTCAGGCATTACTGTTTGGGCATAGCTTTATCCCTTGCCAACTTTTGAAAGACGTGCAAGCCGAACCCGACCGTATCTTTGTATTTCTTAAAAATCACATAACTTAGTTTCAATAGTTAATGTGAAATGACATCTTCCTCTCAGGTAATTACTGAATACGGCAAGCAAAATATATTTGCTCGTGAAACTCCTCCACAATTAGTGGAAAACTATACAAGCTATCCAAAGGAAGCTGAGAAAACCAATGGACGTTGGGCAATGATTGGAATGATCAGCCTTTTAGGTGCATACGTCACAACAGGACAAATCATCCCAGGTATCTTTTGAATTCAGAATCATCCTCCAAATCTGGAAACTACATCAATGTAGTTAATGAGTTCAGCCCAGAGACCGCTGAGATATCTAATGGTCGCTGGGCAATGATTGGTATAACTTCTCTTATTGGCGCATATGCAACAACAGGACAAATTATCCCTGGCTTTTTTTAAAATAACCTTTAATTTAATATGCTTTTAATTTTCATCTGTTTATAGTGCATGCATGGATAATTTATTAAATATTTTTTATCTATACGTCTATAATTTGTTGTGAACTTCTATCATTATATCTAATTTTTTTGAGTATAATGCTCTAGTTGTTTTAACATTGTATATATTTAATTATTGTACCTATTTATGAGCTGGTATTAAAGGTTCTGACTTAATGCTCTTAGAGAACCCTTTACAATCTAGTTTTACTTTTTTTATTCTTTCTTCTTCCCAAATCCAGTAGACGGGATAAGCCTGTCTAGCCTTTCTTAATTGTTTGTTTGATCTTAGGCTAACAGGTGAGAATTCTTTTCTTTGATCAAACATATCATCTCTAGTTGCTTGATTCAAAACAATACTTCCTTCTTCCCCTGATTCTGATCGGTGATAAGTTCCAATTGGTATTTGCAGTGCGCCCATTGCTCTATTTAAAAAAATCACATGATGCGGCTCATCCCATTGGGGGTTAATAAGAGTAAATTTTCGGCTTCCTTTAATCACTAAATTGTGATCAACTTGATGATGATGGATGTAAAACTGCTCAAAATTGCCGTCATTAGGAGGAGATATGGCATTTTTGTGATGGATGACAACATCAGCACCATTTGATTCATTTACGCCTGCATCAAAAAAAGATACTTGTGGTGTTTCACGAAAAACATGAATAGGAACAAAATGAAGAAGCATTTGTAAACCCCCTTTCCTACAAATCATTCATAATCGAATATAGTTAATTTATAAATCCCAGTTTTCACCTAAGCAGATATCCTTACAAAAATCATGAGCCTAGCTAATGTTTTGGAGACTAAACTTGCTTAGAATCAATACTTTTTAACTCCGAAAAAGAAAATACTTGTTTATTTATTATTGAACCTTCTGAGGCTTCTTGATGTATGGATCTAGAGGATAAAACCCAAGGACCACCTTTAAATAAAGGTATAAAAGCATCTTCGTAAAAGCTTTTTCCCTTTAAATCTTTTTTTGAAATTGGATCAAGATATTGACTGGAATAACTCTTGCTTAAGTAGCCATTACCGGTATGAGTTACATCCTTAGTCAGGATGATTATTAGATTTCCATGAATATGCCTATAAACCATCGTAACAACATCGTTCTTGACCCTATATTTGTCACCTACGTTTTTTCCTCCAACTATAACTTCTGAGCCAATTTCATTTGTATCTCCAAAAGTAAAGGTGTTTTTACCATGAGTTTGCTCAAATGATCTTCTGACTCTATGAATAGCAACTTCCCAAAGTTGTGAAGAAATGGCTTTGTGTATTTTTTCGTCATCTATTCCTTTAACAGTTGCTTTTAAATCTTGTCCTAAGCAAAAGCTTCCTTCTACTTCTCTTTCGCCATCTGTCCAAGAACATCTACCTTCGTAACCTGAAAAATCTGATTCCCACGTGTAGCGATTTTCATAGGCTGACTTAAATAAATGAGTACAATCTGTTCCTTTCATTCCCTTGGTTAGCATAAAACTCAGTTTATGACTTATTTTAGTCAATTAAAGATTTTAATAAACTTATTAAAAATATATTTACGAAACACAATTATTTATAGTTATCTATAGCGATCGTTATAAGCAATAAACACAGATAAATTACTTTCCAAGAAATAATATTTAATTGCATTTTTTTAAGGGTGTTAGTTTTGATAGTGATAGCCAAGACCATGCAAGAAATGGCTATCACGCAAAAGTTTCACCTAAGTTGAAAAACTCTTGTCAGATATTTTTAATATATTTTCCGAAAATTGTCAGATTATATGACACCTATCACAGCAAATTATTTGACTTTATTAGCGATTAAATGATGACTAGTTATTTTCTTCAATTGAGGATGTTCTATTTTCTGAGCTTAGAGACTCATCTTTTATATCAGTTTCTTCATCCCAACCCCAACTTCTTTTGATTTCTTTAAGTGATCTGCCACTCTCTCTCTGTTGAGGACTTAAGGGAATCCAACTCCAATCAATTAAAAGTGTGGCGGTAACGCCAAAAAGGACATGTCCAACAAGAACGCCTACAACATCAACTGTAGTGAGTGATTCTTGTCCAATCGAGGGATCGTACAAACTCTTTTCTCATTTATTTTTTTAATTATAAGAATTTAATAAGTGTTTCAAAGAAAAGGTATTGATTAAAACTTTCGTTTTTTATATAGATTTTTCTAATGCGTTTGATCATTTTTACTAGTATGTTCGGTTGCCCACCATCAACCGCGGGCATAACTCCGTTACATTCCTTTACATAAGTTCATCTATTTTCAAATGACACCTGAAGCAGAAAAGTTTAACGGCTGGGCAGCAATGCTTGGTTTCGTTGCAGCCTTTGGCGCATATGCAACAACAGGACAAATAATCCCTGGCATCTTCTAAACTTTTTAATTATGCAACCTTCTAACAAAACAATTCTTGAAAGAAGTATCGGGAGGCCAGCAATGATGGCTTTCGTACTTTTAACAGGTATCTACCTAACAACTGGCCAACTAATTCCAGGTGTTGTGTAATGTCTACTCAAAAGAACAATACAAGAAACATTGATCCTGAAAAGGTAACCGCAGAAAGGCTTAACGGCTATGCAGCATTATTTGGTTGTATTGCTTTAGTTGGAGCATATGCAACCACAGGCCAAATCATACCTGGTTTTGTATAACCAATAAAAAGTTACTCATAATTGCTGAACTCTTTAAACTAAGTTCGGCAATTGTTTTTTTACTAGGTTTAATTTGTTAGAAGAATCTTTGAATTTATATCATCTATCAAAACGTTCGAATTTTTTAAACACAACGTAGAAGCTCTCTTCTTGAGAGCTTTTTAGTTTTACAAGGTATATCTAATATCAATGAACTCAAAAATCAAAGGAATATTCCTCTCGATTGAACAAAGCTGTGAAAAGCTGGATTATGAAGATATTCAATATAAAGTGCGATTAAAAATGCCCCACTTAAGCAACTACTTGCAATTATTGATCCAAAAATAAAAACTTGTTTTTTGCTTAAATTTGGTTTCGTATCTACAAATACAAATCTCCTTGATCTTGAGATAGTCATTTAAGTTTTTTCAACTACTTAATACCTAGCCATAGCATGTGTTGATTATTTCCTGCTTAAGGGTTTCTTTATGAAACCATGTCTTCCTTGTTAATAGCTAGACAAGAAAATTCTTGAATTTCTCCATTAGGTAAAAGTTGAGCGAATCTAGGTTCATCCATTCTTAATCCATTTTTCTCATCTTGATAACTCCATAACCATTTCTTATCCGTGAAAGATATATCACCGACTTTAAAAGACACTGGAAGCATGAGGTTTATATCTCGCCAATGAAGAACGATAAAAGCTCCTTTATCAATATTTTCAAGATTATCGGTTATCGCAAAATCTCCATTTAAGTTATTTCTTATGACTGCAGTTAATCTATCTCCATCGCAATTGAAATCTGAAGAAGGATTAAGAGTAATAAGTAAACTTAGAAAAAACGAAATAAAAGTCATTTAATTGAGTATAAGGAAATTTTATATTTTAAAAAATCATATTTATCATTATTGGTTATCTCTGCTAAAGGAACTTATTTAATACTAGATAAGAGTATAGATTCGTTAAAATAAAATCATAGACAAGGGCCTTCAAATCAAAAAATTGGAAAATACTCATTTAAATTCTACCAAGATTAGTTGCAACTATCTTGGAGATTTGCACACTGAGGCAAAACATTCTCTTTCAGGGAGTGTAATTCATACTGATGCACCTCAAGACCATGACGGGGAAGGAAAAGATTTTGCTCCAACTGATTTATTAGCCTCTTCTTTGGGGAGTTGCGTAATAACAATTATGGCTATAGAGGCAAAACGTAGAGGGTGGAAACTTGGTAATATTAAAATTGATGTTTATAAGACAATGACATCAGGGGGACCTCGGAAAATAAAGACTCTAGTATTAGAAATCTTCATGCCATCTGATTTGGATTCTAAAAAATATAAAATACTTCAAAATACAGCTGAGGATTGTCCTGTGAAGCTTAATCTTGAATGCTCAATTGATATTAAGTTGAAGTGGCACTAAACAAACGTTTTAAAACTGAATTAACATTTTAATTATTTTTAGTTGTCTGGTTATTGAAAAGTTCTTTGAGTGAATTACCTTTTACATTGTTTAGCCCAAGCATTAATCCTCCAATTAGACCAGCATTCATTAATACAGCTTTTATTTGAAAAGGAGAGAAATGAAAAATAAAAGTTGTTGGAACTATGAATAAAAGCAGAAGATATGCACCGAATCTTTGCTTGAATCCTGAGATGAAAAGTATTGAACCAAAAATCAAACAAATTATAGCTGAAAATAATAAAAAAGGAGCTAATGTAGGAGATATATTTTTATTTGATATGACTTCAACTGTTCGCTCGAAATTTATTATTTTACCTGGAATTGCATAAATAAATATAGCTGAAATTAGGATTCTGCCTATTAAATTTTTTGTTTGTTCAAAGTTCATTTAATAAATACAAGCGTAAAACATTAATTTCTCTTGGGAATTTGTACCGTGTAGATTAGTTCGAGTTTTATCATTATGGAATATATATGTTGTTTTTGTGGAAATCTTTTGGATTTTTGAAAAATATGATTTTAAATTGTATGTTTTTTTTGTGAAGCAATAAAAAAAAACAAATCTATTGCTATCTTGATTTATAGATTATTTAATTTTTCATAATGAATAGGGATAGGGACTCTGGCCCATCATTTTACAAGAAGGGTTCTTTCCATAATAAACTAGGGATGATATTACTTTGGACTTTTATATGCTTTGCTTTAATTCAAATTTTTATATTGATTCTGAGTTGAATTGTATTTCCATAATTCTTTAATATTAGACTGGTAATCTATTTATATAATATTAAGTTATAAATAGATTGAATTTGATTTCAATTTGCCTAAGTTTTAATTATGATTCTTCTCAAAATTACTAATGCATCAGATGTAGTTGCCTCTAAAGCAGGTAAATTATTTGAGAAAATGACTCCAGAAATGATTGATCAGAAATTAGTAGAAAGTCAGGTTATTCAGCAGATGATAGATCAACTTCAATTAGAGGGACTCGAAGGGCAGATCTCTAGTGTCAAAGGTCTAGATATTAGTAATGATACTTTGATAACTAAAAGTAGTTTTAAAATTAGGACTACTAAGACCTTTGGATCGAAAAATATCTAAGAGCAATTATTTAATTTGTTTAAAAAGAGAAGAAAGTAACGGGCAAGAAACTAGTTCCAATAGATTGTCTAGTCTTTTATGACTTTAGAAATATCTGTTGGAATCTGATTTAAATTGAAATTCTTGAAGCTTTTCTTATGAAAACTTAATTATTTATTATTGAGAAGAGATTCGTTTTTATCGCTCAGTATTATTTATCCTTAAATCATATAAATAAGGAATTATTTTGGGTTTTGGTGCCCCAAAAATAAGCAATGAAGAAGAGCGCTTAAGAGCTCTTGCTGAGTACAGGATTTTAGGTACTCAGCCTGAGCAATGCTATGACGACATAACTAAAATTGCGTCTTTAACTTGTGGAACTCCTATCTCTTTAATGAGTTTGGTTGATACAGATAAGCAATGGTTTAAGTCAATGTGTGGATTTGAGACCAAAGAAACATCAAGGGATGTTTCTTTTTGTGCTCATGCAATTGCTAGTACAGAACCGTTGATTGTTGAGGATGCTTTGTTGGATGAGAGATTTAAATCAAATCCATTGGTGGTAGAGGAACCAAAAATACGTTTGTATGCAGGATTTCCATTGCAAACTCCAAATGATCAGCGAATAGGTACTCTCTGTGTGATTGATAGAAAGCCAGGACATTTGTCTGACCAACAGCATCAAATTATGGAGGCATTATCTAGACAGGTTGTAACTTTATTGGAACTCCGTAAAAGATCTATTCGTCTTCTTGATGCTCTCACCCATATGCATAACACGGAGGGTATTTTAACGACATGTTCATATTGCAAAGAGGTAAGAGATTCTGACGGTGAGTGGCAGCATCTAGAAAAATACCTATCTAAAATTGCAGATATTCGTTTTAGTCATGGGATTTGCGATTTATGTATGGAGAAGCACTTCCCTGATGTATTAGAAGTTTGGAGTGATGACAAACTCAATGGAAACAGTAAAAAAAACAAGCCAGAATGTAAAAAAAGTAGTTAATTCTCAGACAAAAAATTATGTGAGTTAGTTGTTTCTTAAACTTTTGATTAATATTTAATCCTTTTAAAATTTATTATTTAATATTTTAAAATATGATTGGTTTTTTTGCGGCAATATCTGCAGTTTTATCTTGGACTTTTGCTTGTTCTATTTGGCGAAAAGCATCTGAAAAATTGCTACCGAGGCAAATCAATATTTATAAAAATCTTCTTGCTTCAATTTTCTTTTTACCAGTTGTTTTAACAATAAACTGGTTCTCTGAAGTATTTTCTATATTTGTTTTGATGGTAAGTGGAATAGTCGGTATTTCTATAGGGGATACTTTATATATAAATTCATTAAAAATTATAGGGACTAGAAAAACTCTTTCATTTGAAGCATTAACTCCAATAATTGCAACTACTTTAGGAACATTGAGTATCAATGAGATATATACACAAAAAGTATGGATAGGATCTTTGATTGTCTCTTTTTCTGTTTTAATGATTGTTCGTCAAAATACATTTAAAAAAGAGGACTCTAGAGAAACAAATATTCTTGGCATTTTCTGCGCATTGGGGTCAGTCTTTTGTGCTGTTTTTGCAGCATTAATGTCAAGAGTGATTTTAATCAGCTCTACATTAACCCCCTTACAAACTACTGAAATTAGACTTCTATCTGCATCAATATTTTTATTTTTAATCTTTAAAAAAGATTTTTTGGATCTTCTTAAAAATAGATCAATAACTAAACAATATCATTCAAGTTTAGTTCTATCAACATTACTTGGTACTAATTGTGGAATATTATTTCAACAGATAGTTTTTAAATTTTTACCTATTGGTATTGGTTGGACTTTGTTAAGCCTTTCTCCTGTTTTTGCACTTTTTATTGCAAAGAGAGAGGGAGATGAAATAAATAAATTAACAATCTTTTACTCTTTTTTATCTTTTTTTGGAGTTGCTATTACTTTGATTTAGACCTCAAAGTAATCATTTTCTTGCCAATATTCATCTGGATCATCTTCGACGTCGGGTGGATCCTCTAGTTCTCCTGGCTTTTCACCTAATAATATAAGCAATCCTTCCAAGTATCTCATTTCTGATGGGTTATCTGACTTATCAAGGAGTTCTTTGACTTTTTTGGCAACTTTAGGATCGCCTTCCTCAACAGCTTTTGTTAGTAAATATAGAGGATCGCTTTCGTGTTCTATTTCTTTCATTTTAATTAGAATTTATTTAGGTAGATGAGGTTCAGTCTTTCATATATTCAAGATAAACTCCTATCAGTTGTTCCAGGATAGAAAAGAGTATTTTGATCAATATTAATTTCTGAAAACTTGATAGGTTCCCAAAATAAATCTCTTGTAATCAAAAAACGAATATCTTTCTCTTTTAAAAATTTTTCATTAACAAGCTCTTGAAGTACTTTAATCGGAATTTCTCCCCATTTGCTGGAATTGGTTAACCAATTATCCATTTCCCAAACAGGTTCAGAATTTATTATTTGAAATCCAAAAGCTTTTTCCCTGTCTTCTGATATCTCCGAAAGGTACCAATCACCTACAACTCCATAAAGGTGACAATAAATTAAATCATCAAACGATCCTTTGCTTTTACCTGATATTGACTTCATCAATTTAGCTGTTGACTCTGGAATGAGAACAAGTGGGTTTTGGTTTTGTTCGGACAAAATAAGGCAGTTGTATAACCCTTTTTTATAAAGGACTTAATACCTAATTATATTTTTTAAAAAGTAGATTTAGTTCTTTTAATTTCTTATGTAATAAACTTCCTAATATTTAACTTTCATTGATCAGATTCTGTTGCTTTGAGTGCTTGTAAAGCCATATTTATATGTGCTCCCATAGCTCCATAGGCAATAAGAGATCTAGGATTTCTATTCTCAGATAAAATTTTCTGATCCCTATTCATCATTAGTAATATTTTTTGACTTGTCTCTGACCAGGTTTTAATTAAATTATTGAATTCTTGATTTCCCTTGATTTGATTATTCTCAGAGGTATTAATTGAAGATATATCTTTTTTGGCCTTGATCAAAAAGTCATTTAATTCCCTGTGACTAATAGCATTTTTTGAAAATTGATTGTTATTCAACTTATATTTACAATAATTATATAAACAATAACATTGGTCAAAATTCATCCAAGGGTGGATCCCCGACCAATTCTAGTACGTTTATTAAAAGTAGATCATTTGATAACGCCATACTTTTTAACTAGTTTTTTGAAATGATCTCCTCTTTCTTCGTAGTTTTGGTATTGATCAAAACTTGCGCAGGCTGGAGATAAAAGTATAGTTTTTGAATTTGTTTTTCTTGCTATGTCAATAGATGCTATTGTCGCTTCTTCTAGATTTTGTTTGACAATTATTTCTCCTGTATAAGATGACATTAATAATGCTTCCTTTAAGTTGTTTGCACTAAGTCCAAATAAAACTATCCCATTAGTAGATTGCTGTATCTGTTTCATCCACGATAAATAATCTCCTTTCTTTTGTATACCACCAGCTAGTAAAACTATTGGATTAGGAATTGATTTTAGACCAGTTAGTGAAGAGTCGAAATTAGTGGCTTTGCTGTCATTATAAAAACTTAAATCTTTTACTTTTCCTAAATACTCCAATCTATGGGGAATTGATTCAAATGAAATTATAGATTTAGCTATTGATGAATGATCAAGACCTATTTCTCTTGCTGCTGCTATTACGAGCAAAAGGTTTTGCAAATTATGTTTACCAGGTATCTTAAGTATAGAACTGTGAAATAGTTGCTTTTGGTCTTCAAATATATAACCTTTTTCATTGATCCAAAATTTTGTATATTGAGAGTAGAAGGAATTTTGATTTGTCCCAATCCATATACCTTCGGGCAATTCTTTTCTTTTACTGGATAAATATTGATCATCAGAATTATAAATTCGAATAGATGATTTTTCTAGTAAACTACGCTTTATTTTGAAATAAGTTTCTATATCATTATGTCTTTCTAAATGATCAGGTGTAAAGGTTGTCCATATGCCTATGGTAGGAGTTACTTTTGGTGAACTTTCAATTTGATAGCTACTTAACTCTAGGACTAGCCAGTTTAGTTCTTGATAATTATCTTTCATGCTTTCTAAAGCAATCTTGGATAATGGTTTCCCAATGTTTCCTCCCATATCAGTAATTAAATTATTCAAGTCAAGGACATGATTAAGCATGTTAGTCACGGTAGTTTTACCATTAGTTCCTGTTATGCCAATAGATTGTATATGATTTAATCTTTCCCAGGCTAATTCAACTTCTCCTTGGGTACTGATATTTTTACATCTTAATTCTTTTAGAGCTTTATGCTCCCAATCTATTCCTGGACTTACAGTAATAGAACAAATATTTTCTATCCATGGAGTGAAATTATTAATATGAAGGGGTTCGCCAAGTAAAATAACGTTGATTCCTTCTGATTTTAATTTTTTAGATATATTTATTAGTTTTTCATTTGAATTATTCTCTAATACTAAAACGTTTTTCCCCTCAGATTTAAGTAGTTTCGCTGCACTTATCCCTGAGCTACCTAGTCCAAGGACAATATGTATTTGATTTGATTGTTTTTGTTTTGACAATTGGATTTAGATTTTAATGTAAGTAGCTTCTCTCGTTGTTAGCTAGCTGTTACTTTAGGATAAATTTGATTGTATGCAATTCTGACGACTCTCTAATATAAATATTTTCTATATTAGGTTGTTTTGATTTTTAAATAAAGATATATGACTCGTTATTGCTTGACCACCTTCTTTTAATAAGATAAGAAATTGAATTTTTTTAAATTGATTTTAATAAGATTAAAAAAATCTTAATACCTCTGGCTTTATTCTTTAAAAGTTGTTTTGATGCAAATGAATTTTCTTCTTTTTAATGACTGCAAAAATTGAGGGTATTGAAATTCTCAAACAAAAAGAAATTCAAGAGCCAACGAACGTTGATTATTCTCTAAATGTTTTGGTAGATCAGAGCGAGAGTGAAATTACATGGATTAAACTTCATCAAATGTTTGATAAGTAAAGAGTTTAAAAACTTTCTCTATCACTTTTGGTTATGAAAATTTCTACGTCATCGAATGTTAGTAAATGGGCGATACTGGAATCGAACCAGTGACTCCTACCGTGTCAAGGTAGTGCTCTACCTCTGAGCTAATCGCCCTTGTAAGTCAATTTAGAATTGTAATACTAAGTTCCTCAATGAAGTTAGCAGGCAATAGGACCTAATAATCATTGCCTTAGTAATTTGATTCTCCAACGCTCTTTTTTCGTTTTGTCGATATTTAAAATTTTAAGTGAACCTTTTTTTTCTAAATGAATAAGGTCTCCAACAATTACAGATTTGCTGGGCTGATTTTGTAAAGCCCAGTTAAGTCGCAAAAATCCTTTCTTGATTTGTGTGGTTATTTTTGACCTTGATAACCCAAAACCTGCAGAAGCTATTGCATCAATCCTTGTAGATGCCTCAACCGTATTGATTACTTTCTCTGGCCTATTAAAAGGGATCTCCATCTCGCTTATATCTAATGCCTGGATTGATATTTCAACTTCTCTTAGCTTTCCATTACTTTGATCTAATGAATCAGCACATTTTTCCGAGCATATAGCTTGAGCTCCTCTATCTCTTATTAGCCAAATGTCTCCAATTTCACCTGCTTGCGCATGAAGTTCATATAAGATATCTCTAAAATCATTTTGGTTGGCTCTGTCAAAAAGGAAATTACCTTTAATATAAACACCCTTTAAAGGAATATTGATAGAGGGAAAGTTAATCTCTTCTTCTGATCTTAGGAAACATATCCTTTTACGCTCTGCACGCGGGAATCCTCCCTCGAAAAGAAGATTTATATCATTTAAATTGTTAAATTTATTTTTTACTTCCTCTACTAATTGTGCTGATACAAAAGGAGACCATACAGCTACTCTCTCATTTAGAGCCTTTTCCGCGAAGTGAAGTAAAGTCTCTAAATCATTACGAAAAGGACTTTTAAATAGAATCTTTTCTTTTGGCAGATGCATGAAAAGAGATGGAATTTTCTTGTTTTATTGCTAAATAGTCTAAACCATTTCTTCTTTTTTCTTTTGTATTTAGAGAAATATAATATACATTCTTGAATCAGAATTATTAATATTTATTTTCGCTTTTTAAAATATTATTTAACTTAGTTTTTCTATCCTTTTCCTATGGTTATTACCTCTAGGCTGTCTGCTTCTTTTAGGATTGCCCAAGGTGGTTCTATTTCTATTGGTAATTCTAGAATTAACAGCCAAAAACCTTCTTCACTTTTTTTTTGAAGAGCTCTCAAATCATCGGCTGTTTCTTGTCTAATCCCTCCAGCTGAAAAAAAACTTCCCAGCGCTCCTGAAATCATTCCAACTAGGCCACCTAAAAGCTTCTCTAATTGATTTGGGAATCCCATATCTGCAAATGTCTTCAGATCGGTCATTTGAGAAAAGCTTAGGCCTGCAATAAAACCAAAGGGTATTAACCATGTCGCTAAAGTTTTTTGGCGATCTTTTTGAGCAAGAGCTGGATTCAAAAGCTTTATATTATTAAAACTTGATTGATTGGCAAATACTTCTTCAGATGTGTCTAAATTTGAATTCTCATGCTCCGATTTCTTCTTTAATGGTTCTACAAGATCGCAATTAAGAATTGGTGTTTGAGCCTCTCTCAACTTGAGTAGCAACTCTTTCGCTGGGTTTTTTCCTTTTAGGATGAAGACGTATGTGGACACTAATTAGCTCCTTGAAATGTTTGGATATTCAATCCTGCTCAACATAATTCTGGTCAGCGGCAAATAGATCACTAAAGTTCAGATCGGCACGTTTATCGCCTTTAATGACGAAAGTTCTTGTTTCTGATCCTATTGATCAAGCAGGTATAGATATTCTTACTCAGGTTGCTCAGGTTGACCAAAAAGTAGGTCTTTCGATAGATCAGTTAAAGAATATTATTTGCGATTATGACGGATTAATGATTCGTTCAGGAACTCAAGTCACTTCAGATGTGATCGCTGAGGCTAAGAAATTAAGAATCATTGGTAGAGCTGGAGTTGGCGTTGATAATGTTGATGTACCAACTGCGACAAGAAAGGGTGTATTAGTTGTTAATTCGCCAGGCGGAAACACGATTGCAGCAGCAGAGCATGCATTAGCAATGATTCTTGCATTATCTAGAAATATTCCTCAAGCACATGCAAGTATGTTTTCTGGAGGCTGGGATCGCAAGAAATATGTAGGAAATGAGCTTTATAAGAAAACTTTAGGAGTCGTTGGACTTGGCAAGATTGGATCTCATGTGGCCAAAGTTGCAAATGCAATGGGTATGGAAGTTATTGGATTTGATCCTTTCGTTTCTACTGAAAGAGCGCAGCAAATGCAGGTTGTATTAAGTGATATTGAAGAGTTGTTCAAAAAATCCGATTATGTAACCCTTCATCTTCCAAGGACACCTGAGACAGAGAATTTAGTTGATATGGATCTTTTAAGAAAAATGAAACCAACTGCAAGATTGGTCAATTGTGCAAGAGGTGGAATTATAAATGAAAATGATTTAGCTCATGCATTAGAAGAAAATGTTATTCAAGGTGCTGCTATCGATGTATATGCAAAAGAACCTTTAGATGAGAAGTCCCCTTTACGAGCTGTAAAAAAAGGCTTAGTACTTACTCCACATCTAGGTGCTTCAACTGTTGAGGCACAACAAAATGTAGCTATAGATGTTGCAGAACAAATTAGAGATGTTCTTTTAGGTTTACCTGCACGCAGTGCCGTAAATATTCCAGGTCTTAGCGCAGAGATAATGGATAGTCTTAAACCACATTTAAAACTTGCGGAGACATTAGGATTACTAGTTAGTCAAATTTCGGGGGGACAGATTCAAAAATTAGAAGTACGTTTGCAAGGAGAATTCGCTCAACATCCTTCTCAACCTCTAGTTATTGCAACTTTGAAGGGATTACTCACTAGTGCATTGGGAGACAAAATTAATTATGTAAACGCTTCATTGGAAGCGAAAGGACGTGGTATTGATGTTGTCGAAATTAAGGATGAGTTGAGCCCAGAGTTTGCCCGAGGGTCCTTGCAGTTGGATAGTTTTAGCGACAAAGGTGGACATAGTGTCTCTGGGACTATTTTTGGTGATGGTGATCTTGGTATTACAAGTATTGATGAATATCCGATAAATTTTGTGCCAAGTAGACATATGCTTTTTACCAGGCATAGAGATATGCCTGGAATTATTGGTCAGATAGGTTCACTTCTCGGAAAACACAATGTAAATATTGCATCAATGCAAGTAGGAAGAAGGATTGTTAGAGGTGAGGCAGTTATGGTCTTAAGTATCGATGATCCTATCCCATCTGAGTTGTTGGGCTTAATTCTTTCAATGAAAGGAATTAACGAAGCTCATTCTGTAACTTTATAAATTGTTAGTAGAGAAAAATATAGATTTGCATAATTGTCATGTTTCTTGGTTGAGATTGGAGCAAGAAATTGCAGTTGAGCTAGAAGATTCCTTTTATTGGCTGTTGAAAAAACTAGATATTCATAGATTTTCATTTGAGCATGATCCAGATAACAACTCCACTAAAACCCTATTTGTATGGCTTCCTTTGAATGAGTGGTTAGTTAGAGATCAGGAGATCTTAGTCAAATCATTAATCTCGTTAGCAAAACCTTTTGACTTGACTTTGCCTGCATGCAAATGGATAGAAATAAAAGATGAAGATTGGAGTTTAAGTTGGAAAAAAAACTGGAAACCTGATCCCGTAGGAAAATCAATCTTGATTTTACCGGCATGGTTAGGTGTCCCTGAGGAGTTTTTAAAACGAAAAATTATTAATTTAGATCCAGGAAGTGCTTTTGGAACTGGTAGCCACCCCACCACGCGATTATGCATTGAAGCCTTGGATAAGAACCCTCCCTTAGGTCAAACAATCGCTGACTTGGGCTGTGGTAGCGGAATACTCTCTTTGGTTGCATTGAAATTAGGAGCGCAGAGTACCTTCTCTGTTGATACAGATTCTCTGGCAATATCAGCTACCAAAATGAATTCTGATTTAAATAATTTCCCTCAAAACCTCTTAAATGTGTCTCTTGGTTCTATTGAGGAACTTGAGATGAATATGCCTAAAAAAAAATTTGATTTAATTCTCTGCAATATTCTTGCACCTGTCATAAAATCTTTAGGTCCAAGGTTTGAAAAAATTATTGGTCACAAGGGTAAGCTTATTTTGTCTGGTTTATTAGTTGAGCAAATAAAAGAACTTCAAGAACTATTTTCTTCACTTGGTTGGAAAGCTCTTGAAATCAAGACAAAGGATCAATGGGCCTTAATGGTATTGACTCTAGATTTACCTTAAATTAAATAAATTCAAAATTTTCAGATTAATAACCTTCATGAAAGCTTTTAAGATCACTTTTATTAATGAATTAAGTGGTCTTAAAGAAATTATCGATATACCTGATGATAAATATATTCTTGATGCTGCCTGTGAACAAAATATTGAGCTTCCATACTCCTGTCGATCGGGAGCATGTTCAAGTTGTGTAGCTAAATTAGAAAAAGGAGAGGTTGACCAGCAGGATCAAAGTTTTTTGGACGATGATCAAATAAAAAAAGGTTATGTTTTAATTTGCGTTGCTTATCCGACTTCAGATTGCACAATTAGAACCAATGCTGAGGACGAAATGTATTGATATTAATTTTTTTGCCAGATTTTTATCGTTTTGCTTGCCAAGTATCTATTTCCTCGCCAACCTCTTATTTATGTGCTCATGGGCGCAAATAAAATTATTTAGTGATTAATTGATCTCAGAAGTTTTACCAACCGACAAAGTTCAAGATCTTTTAGATCATGGTTCTATTCACTCAAGTATCGGAGGTCAATTTAGTTTTAGGGTTTTAGGCCCATGTTGTCGCCTTTATGACCGTGAGGAATTACCTTGGCCTTGTTGCAGACTCTCATGGCGAAGTAAGGAACCTAGTTGGAGAAGAATTGGGAAAAGATTGGTTGCTGATATTTCTGCACAAAAATGCCCATCATATTCAGTTGAGATTATCCAACCAGGCGTCAAACCTACAAAAACAATTTTGACGTTTTTTTCTCGTCGTTTAGACACGAATATTCAGGAATGGTGGTATAGCAAACATCCACGTTCTAGAGATAGTTCAAATATTGCGCCTCAAGCTGCATGAATTTCAGAAAATTAAAAATTAATTTTGGATTTAAAGTGATGAAGATATGAAGCATTTCAGGCATAAGTTCATACCATTTTTCAAATTTGAAGGATAATTGTAAGTAATTAAATTTCAACACAGGGATGAACTTCGACTATCACGCTGTTGCTTCTGCTGCTACTGCTGCAATTCCGTTGGCTGCTGGAGCTGCGGGGGTTGGCTATTTTATATTGCGCCAAAAAGGCTTTGGCTTTGGCACCTCACATTTGTTAGTTGGGTTGCCTATGTTTGCTGTTGGCGGAGCTGCAGCGGCTTTCTTTCTTATCACAAAGTGATATAGGTCAGAAATTAACCAATAAGAAAGGGGGGCATTGGCCCCCCTTTCTTATTGGTTAATTAAATCTTTTGTTGAATTTAAGTACCTGGGTTGAAACCTTGACCTTTGGTCGCAGGTACATATCCAGCAGCTGTTGTGCTACAACCAAGACTTTCGGCTGTGCTTCCAGTAGCTACTTTACATAGATTCTTTTGTTGACTTCTATCTAATACAGCATCAGTAAAGTCAGCGCCATCAATGGTTACACCATCAAAAACACTCTTAAGTAATTCTGCACCAGTTAGCTTTACATTTGTGAGGTTCGCATTATCAAACCTTGTTGCATAGGCAATGACATTGGTCATGTTTGCGCCCGTTAGATCAGAGTCCTTCAAAGTTGAGACACTGAAATAAGCCCCAGTGAAATTCGCCCCACCAAGATCTTTTCCTGATAAGTCGTATTTTACATACTCTGTATTTTGTAAGTCCTTACCAGCCAAGCTTGTATCTAAGCTCTCAACTGAAGAAGGATCGCTGGGATACAGGGCACTTACAGAAAGAGGACTAATAATGAGACTTACAAGCACAGGTATCAAGACAAATAGTCTTGTAAGAGACCGTTTAAGGGAAGAAATAAGAGAATCCATTAATAACGCCAGCAATTAAAGAAGCACCAAACTCGACTATTGTTTCATGTAGAGGCATTTCATAGGCAAAGGGATCACGAACTGTTGCAGTTGCGGCTCTTATTTACATCAATCTGAAGAAAGTCTTTTGCTAACTGGGTATTTGGAAAAATTGCTTTTGCTTCATTAAGCAAATCATTAGGACATGTTTGATTCCCAGGGGTATATCTCGGGCTCAAATGAGTCAGAATTAGTTGATTGACATTTGCTTTTGCAGCAATTTCAGCCGCCATTGTGGCGGTTGAATGACCACGTTGATAAGCCATCTCGGTTTCTTTAAATGCATATGTAGCTTCATGAATTAATAGATCAGCTTCTCTTGAAATTTCAATTGCGGATTCTGTATAAACAGTATCTGTGCAGTAAACAATGCTTACCCCAGGCCTAGGAGGTCCGCAGAATTCTTTCCCAGAAAAAATTCGTCCATCATCTAAGCGCACTTCCTCTCCTCTTTGGAGTGCAGCATATACAGGGCCAGGAGGTATTTTTTGTGATTTTGCTTTGTCTATGTCGAATCTGCCAGGTCTGGATTTCTGATTCACTCTGTATGCAAAAGATGGGATTCGATGCTTTAGCGGAGCAGTTTTGACTTCTAAATCGGAATCTTTAAACAAAATTTCTTGATTAATAGCAGCATTTTCGACCTTATGGAATTTTAGAGAGTAAGCCAATCTGCTAGAACTGTTATATAAACAAGAATCAATAAAGTTTTTAAGAGGAGCTGGCCCGAATAACTCAATTCCAGAACTGCTCCCTGCTAATCCAATACTTGCTAGAAGCCCAGGCAAACCATAAATATGATCCCCATGCATATGAGTAATAAATATTTTTTTTATTTGAGATAATTTAAGATTGCTTCTGATGAACTGATGCTGGGTACCCTCGCCACAATCAAACAACCACAAATCAGATCTTTGTGGAGGCTTTAGTACCATCGCTGATACGTTCCTATTAAGAGTTGGAACTCCTGAGCTTGTTCCTAGAAAAGTGACTTGCAAGTTTTCCCCTTTTAAGACATGGTGACATTCATAGCTTTGACCACTGGTGGATCTTCTTTCTTATAGGCAAAATTAGTACCTATATCCAATTTTATTGTGAGCGCATCACCTACAAGAAAATCTGGATGGGCAATCATCTTTATAGCTATATTTTTCATCTCTCCATTAAAGGTAATTGCTGGCAAAGAGCCAGTAATACGTGTCTTAATTGGTGAAGAAAATAAGGCAAGATTTAGAGCAGATGGCTCCAAATCTATTTTTGTTCAAGGGATTTCTTCTAAACAAAGACCTATTAAATCCATAAATATAGTTTATGGTAGCGGTGCCGCTACTTATTCTATAAATAACAACCTAAATTCATGGTTTGAATTACCTGAGAATTTTAATTTGATAATTAAAAATAATGATGATCGTGGCATTTGGTATAAAAATAGAAGATATGCAGGAGAATTAAGAGTTTTATTAAATGATCAGAAGTTGCAAATAATAAATTATTTAAAATTAGAAAAATATTTAAAAAGTGTGGTAGGTAGCGAAATGCCTAAAGAATTTCCACTTGCAGCACTTCAAGCTCAAGCAATAGCGGCTAGGACTTATGTTTTAAAACTTTTAGGGAAGAATGAATTTTTTGATATTCATTCAACTCAAGCTAGTCAAGTTTATTTAGGCCTTGAAGCTGAAACAGCAAAAATAAATAGGGCAGTCAGAAGTACAAGTTCACTTGCTTTGTTTTATGAAAATAAACTTATAGAGGCAGTTTTCCATAGTAGTTCAGGAGGTAGAACTGAAAATAGTGGTCAAGTTTGGAAGTATCAATTGCCTTACTTAAGGAGTGTTATTGATTATGATCAAAATAGTACAAAATATAGATGGTCGAAAAAAATTAGTTCCTCAGAATTAGATAAAATATTTTCCGATATAGGTGGACTAAATAGTATTCAAATTAAAAAAAAAAGTAATAGTGATAGAGTCTTAGTGATTAAACTTTATGGGCCCAATGGAACTAAAAATATTTCTGGTAAAAATTTAAGGAAAAATTTGAAATTACTAAGTAATAAATTTGATGTTAATTTGAAATTTAATCATATTAACCTCGAAAATAAATTAAATTCTGGTAATAAGGTAGTTGGAAATTCCGCATATGAAACTCTCCCTCCAATTCCAAAAGATTATTTTCTATTAGTGAAAGGTTCTGGTGCTGGGCATGGGGTGGGAATGAGTCAATGGGGCGCTAAAGCTATGGCTGAAAGAGGAGTAAATTTCCGTAAAATCCTAAGACATTATTATACAGGAGTACAAATAAAGTCCTATTAATAATTATTTAATAGATATATATTATTATTATAAGATTTAGATTTATTCTTTTAACCAATTGCATTAAAAACAACCTTAGGCTTGATTTCAAAACTTTCATCTAAATCAGCTATGCCTATGATTTTTTTATTTTTATCCATTACTAATATACTTTTATTTTTAGCAATACTATCTTCATTCTTATTATTTTTTGCTATCTTTAAACGTTTAATATTATTCTGAAAACTTATCTTCCTTCCTAATCGCCAACTAGTTATCTCTTCTTCATGAATTAGTTCAATAGAAGAAAGGTGTTTAAAAAAAATATTAGGATTAAGAACTTTAGGTTTATTTGGTTCCTGGTAAAATTCTGATTTCTCAGGAAGCAATATGGAATGTTCTTCGGTGAAATTATAAGCTTTTGTACGGCGTAACTTTTTCAAGCAACCACCACATCCAATTTTTTTTCCAATGTCTCTAGCTAAAGATCTAATGTATGTTCCTGTAGAACAGTCGATCTCAATTAATAACTCACCTTTGCTTTGAGACCAGCTTATTAAATTTAATTTGTTAATATTAACTTTTTTAGGAACCAAATCAAATTTTTCTCCTTTTCTTGCTTTCTTATAAGCTCTCTCTCCTTTGATGTGAACACTAGAAAAAATGGGCGGTGTTTGTAATATCTCACCTCTAAAACTTTCTAGAAGATTATTTATATCATTTTCGCTAATTAATGGCCAAGCTCTTGATTTTATTATTTCTCCTTCCAAATCATCAGTATTTGTAGTGGTACCTAACTGAATGGTTCCTTTATAAGCTTTAGAGCCTTGTAAATAACAGATTAATCTTGTCGCATTACCTATTGCTATTGGAAGTACTCCAGTAACTGAGGGGTCTAGAGTTCCACTATGTCCAATTTTTTTGATACCAAATACTTTACGTAGTCTATTGACGCAATCATGAGAAGTCAGCCCAGCAGGCTTATCAATGACAACAAATCCAAAAGGTTTTTCCAAAATTAATATTGTAGGTTGAGGCTCACATGAAAAGATTGTTCAATTAACCCTGAACATTTAAAGTTATAACTCAGTGTGTTCAGTGAGCCAAATAATATGACCAATTTAGATCTCAGTATTTCTAGCTTCATTAAAGATGGATTTCAGTTGAAAAAACACCTTATTGATTTCCTTCATATAAATAATGATCAATTAGATCAAAGATTAATTAATGGCGTTGATGAATTGGCAGCTTTGCATCCAGGTGCATTCTCTGAGAACAATGCGGGAGATTTTTATGAAGAAAAAGTTGGAGATGCCCATTTAATAGATCTAGCATCTTGGCATTTAAATAGTTCTAATTACATAGCTGATACTCTTCGTCTACAACATAAATTTGCTTCTGGGAAAGTATTAGATTTTGGTGGTGGTATTGGTACACATGCTCTAGCTGCCTCATTTTTGCCAGATGTTGAACATGTTTGGTTTGTAGATCTTAACCCTCAAAACCGAAGTTTTGTAGAATATAGATCTAAGAAATTGGGTATAGAAAATAAGATTTCAGTTTTGAGAGACTTAGAAAATACATCTGATGTGATTTTTGATTCTATTGTTTGCTTGGATGTACTTGAACATCTTCCAGATCCAGCAAAACAATTAAAAATATTTTTGGAAAAACTTTCGCCTAAAGGAATAGCCCTAATGAATTGGTATTTTTATAAAGGGGAGAATGGAGAATATCCTTTTCACTTTGACGATACTGCTCTAATTGAGAATTTCTTTTCTACCTTACAATTAAATTACTTAGAAGTTTTCCATCCTTTTTTAATTACTACTAGAGCTTATAAACCATTAAAAAAATAAATTAGCTAGCTTTCGCAGTGGAAATGTTAATTCTTTTTCTATTTCTCAAACCTCTTCGAATACTTTCAAAATTAACAGAACCATCGGTTAAGGCGAAAAGAGTATCATCTTTCCCTCTCCCTACATTGATTCCTGGAAGGATAGAGGTGCCTCTTTGACGAATGAGAATAGACCCAGCCGTTACTTTCTCTCCACCATAAGCTTTTACACCAAGTCTTTTTGAGTTTGAATCTCTTCCATTTCTAGTTGATCCAGTACCTTTCTTATGAGCCATGATTTATTTAATCTTTTAATTTTTTTGAATTTATCAAGATTCTACTTTACTAGCAGTGGTTTTGGCATCTTTTGTCTCTTTTGATTTTTTGGTTTTTGATCCTAGTGATATTGATTGAACTAGTACTCTTGTAAGTTCTTGACGATGTCCATTCTTTCTTCTTGTCTTTTTCTTTGGTCTCATTTTATAAACAATTATTTTTGGACCTCTTCTATGCTCTAAGACTTTGATCTCTACTTTCGCATCTTTTACATATGGTTTTCCAAGCTTTAAATCTTTACCATCGTTCAGAAGAAGAACCTTTTCAATAGTCAGAACATCATTAACTTCTGCAGGGCATCTGTCTAAATCATAATAGCGATTTGGCTGAAGCCAAAATTGTTTTCCTGAGGCCTCGACTATCGCATAAGTTTTATCTTGTGGTGTTTCCTTCTTGGGAGATGATTTTTTATCAGCCATGATTATTGGTGACACGTTAAGGCTCGAAAAAAATAAAAGGGGATTTCCTTTCTTTAATCGATTAAGCCTTAATCGTAATCGAAAAACAAACTAACATTTTCGCTTTTTGTTGGTTATTTAGTCAAGATCTAAGAAGGACAAATGTTCTGTGGATTTTTCGGAGGTTTTAAATGAATGCCAGAAAGACATATATTCTCAAGCTTTATGTTGCTGGGAACACACCAAATTCGATGAGAGCTTTGAACACTTTGAGAGAAATCTTAGAAAGTGAATTTAAAGGTGTCTATGCTCTTAAAGTTATTGATGTTTTAAAAAACCCTCAATTAGCCGAAGAAGATAAAATACTTGCAACTCCAACTTTAGCTAAGATTTTACCCCCACCTGTGAGAAGAATAATTGGCGACTTATCAGATAGAGAAAAGGTGCTAATTGGATTGGATCTTTTATATGATGAATTAACCGATCAAGAAATGTTTTACTCTTCTGATAAATAATTGAGCTATATAAACAATAAGTAAATGAATTCTTAAGCCCAACCGATAACTAAGCAATTCTTAGTGTTTGTTCATTATGTTTTGTACATAAGAGCTTTTAATGTTCTTAAAAAAAAATAGATCAAAAATGCAGGTTCAAAAACTTCCCTCTGGAATTGAGGGCTTTGATGATATTTGTCATGGTGGTTTGCCAAATGCGCGCAGCACCCTTGTCAGCGGAACATCTGGTACTGGTAAAACAGTTTTTTCACTGCAATACCTTCATCATGGAATATGTAATTATGATGAACCCGGGATTTTTGTTACTTTTGAGGAATCGCCTTTAGACATTATTCGAAATGCTGCAAGTTTTGGATGGGATTTGCAAGGGTTGATTGATCAAAATAAACTTTTTATTTTAGATGCATCTCCAGACCCAGATGGACAAGATGTCGCTGGAAGTTTCGACTTGTCAGGATTAATTGAAAGGATCAGTTATGCCATTAGAAAGTTCAAAGCGAAAAGAGTAGCTATAGACTCAATGACAGCAGTTTTTCAACAATATGATGCTATTTATGTTGTTAGAAGAGAGATTTTTCGACTAATAGCAAGACTTAAAGAAATAGGGGTAACTACTGTTATGACCACTGAAAGAATAGATGAATATGGTCCAATTGCTAGATATGGAGTTGAAGAATTCGTTTCTGATAATGTTGTCATTTTGAGGAATGTTTTAGAAGCAGAAAAAAGAAGAAGAACTGTAGAAATTTTGAAATTAAGAGGAACTACACATATGAAGGGTGAATTCCCTTTTACAATGGGTTCTCAAGGAATAGTTGCATTTCCTTTAGGTGCAATGAGATTGACTCAAAGGTCATCAAACATTCGTATAAGTTCTGGTGTCCCGGATTTGGATGAAATGTGTGGCGGAGGATATTTTCAAGACTCAATTATTCTTGCGACTGGTGCAACTGGTACTGGAAAAACAATGTTAGTTTCTAAATTTGTTGAAGATGCTTACATACATAAGGAAAGAACAATACTTTTTGCATATGAAGAATCAAGAGCACAACTTCTTCGTAATGCCACGAGTTGGGGGATTGATTTTGAGAAGATGGAAGCTGATGGACTATTGAAGATTATTTGTGCTTATCCAGAATCAACTGGTTTGGAAGACCATTTGCAAATTATTAAATCCGAGATTTGCGAATATAAACCTTCCAGAATGGCAATTGATTCTTTGTCTGCATTGGCTAGAGGTGTAAGTTTGAATGCATTTAGACAGTTTGTTATTGGAGTAACTGGTTATGCAAAACAAGAAGAAATAGCAGGATTCTTTACTAATACTGCGGAAGAGTTTATGGGAAGCCACTCAATTACTGATTCTCATATTTCAACAATAACTGATACTATTTTGCTTTTACAGTACGTAGAAATAAGAGGTGAAATGGCAAGAGCAATAAATGTATTCAAGATGAGAGGATCATGGCATGACAAAAGGATACGTGAATATATTATTACAAATAAAGGCCCTGAGATTAAGGATTCATTCTCTAATTTTGAACAAATATTTAGTGGAGCTCCTCATCGTATTAATCCTGAAGAGAATCTGCCTGGGGTTTTTAAAAGTATTGAAACAAGCGAAGAGTAATTCTATTTTATTAAAGACTTATCATTTTCAAGTTCCCAATTTTTTCTTGCAGATTTTAGTAATAACTGATCAGAATCAGAACCTTCTAAAGGAAGTTCAAACCAAAAAGTCGTTCCTGTATTCGGTTCACTAGCCATTCTTATTTCACTTCCGTGTTTGTCGACGATACCCTTGACAATTGAAAGCCCTAATCCAGTTCCTACTTCAGTGTGAACTGAATCCTCAACTCTATAAAAACGTTCAAAAATTCTTTGTTGATCTATTTCAGAAATACCACAGCCCGTATCAGATACCTCAACTCTGATTTTTGGCATCGGAGATAATATCTCACAATGTGGAGCTTTATTGTCTTGATCAACTGGCGAAGCAACGCATATGTCTGGCCATGTATAGGCCTTTAAATTTATTATCCCTCCTTCTTTACTAAATTTAAGTGCGTTACCAACAAGGTTGTCTAAAACTTGGAGGATCATATCCCAATTTCCTAAAACAAATGCTAAATTACTTTCAACATTAAGTATTAATTTAACATTTTTATCTTCAGCATTAAGTTTATAGTTTCTGAGGGTTTGTTCCATTGCTTCTTTTATATTTAGTGATTCTAATTGAATTGTTCTTCCAGACTCCAACTTGGATAAGTCAAGAACATCATTTACTAAGCGAGTAAGTCTATCTGTCTCTGAATTTGCAACACCCAGAAATTCTTTTTGCTCCTCTTTTGTAAGTTGTTCCCCCAAGTCATATAATGTCTCAACATAACTTTTTATGTTAAATAATGGAGTTCTTAATTCGTGCGAAACATTGCTTATGAATCTTTTTTGTGCTGCGTTTAATTGGACTTCCCTAGTGAGATCTTGAACGGTAACAGCAATACCCTTGATATTCTCTCCTGTTGTGTCTCTAACCGACTTTAAAACTATACGAAGTGTTCTTGGTGGTTCATCAAGATTGCAACGCAAATCATCACTGTCTCCAAAGTTGTTCAAAAGGGAGGTTATTGGTGTTTCGAGCTCTTTTACTAGAGAGTCAGGAAGTTGATTTAATAATTTTTGACCTTCAATATTTCTACCTTCCCAGCGAAAAAGTCTTCTAGCAGTTGGATTGACTAAAACAATATTTCCTTGTTCGTCAATGAGAAGCGCTCCATCAGCCATTGTGGCTATTAAAGATTGCTGTTTGACTTGCGCAGCTTTTAATTCTTCTATATTCGCTGCATCATAGTCTTCTAATCGTGATGCCATTGCATTAAACCCATTTAAGAGTTCGCCCAGTTCTCCACTCATAGGGAGATCTACTCTTGATTTGAAATTACCTTTGGCAATCTCTCTGACTCCAATAACTAATTCTTTAATGGGACGAGTGATTGTTAGAGCATTAAATACTGCGCCAATTATTACTAAAACCCAAATAGAAATAAATACAGCGACTGTGATCTCTCTAGTTAATGCAGCTGTGGCAAGAGCTTTTTTATTGGGTGTTACACCAAGAGCTAGGGCGCCAAGATATTCACCCTTCCAAAGCATGGGAACAAAAACATCAGTTACTTGACCTTGTGGTGTTGAATGTTGTCTAACTAGTGGAAATTGAGGTTGTTTTTTTAATTCGCTTGGTAGTTTAAGTTTCCTAGTTAGTTGTAAGGCGCCTTCCACTTCAGATTCTGTAGCTGTTGCGCTTACAGGAATACCCAGTTTCACTAGGCCATCAGGATCAGTAAAGAAAATATATCTTAAATTTCTGCTTGAACGCCAAAACTTCTCTGCTACATTGAATAGCTCTCTTGTTTGATTATTTGCGACTAATTCCGTAACGTTCCCAGATAATAATAATCCCAGATCTCTGGCATATCTTGTATCATTCATACCTGCATCTTTTTGAATACTGCTCAGAGAAAAGAAGGTAATAAGTGTCATTATAAAACTCACTACTAGGGTCCCAAAAGCTAGTAATTTTGATCTCAAATTAAATCTTGACCACCACAAATTTATTTTTTCTATGATACTTAGATCATCCATAAAACCATCTTCGTTCGACGATGAAAAAGAATTATTTTGTCTAAAATCTGAATTATTCATTTGCATTTAGTTAGATTAAATGTTTCTAACTTGGTAACCAATATCTTCGCGAAAATGCATACCATCAAATTTAATTTTTTTTAGGTTAGAGTATGCTAATTCAAAAGCCTCATCGAAGCTTTCTCCCTGTGCAACTATCGAGAGAACTCTTCCCCCTGAAGTAATTATATTGTTAGATTTATCCACCGTGGTTCCTGCATGAAAAATTTGGAGAGAAGAATTCGATTCAATATTTATATCTATTTTGTCACCTTTTTGAGGGCTTTCAGGATACCCCTTAGATGCTGCAACAATGCAGGCACTTCGCTTGGTTTTGAATGTAAGTTTTGGAGCATTCTCTAACTTTCCTTTGGCGCATGCAAAAAGTACAGATGCAAATTCTTTTCCCATTAATGGCATTAAGGCCTGACATTCTGGGTCGCCAAAGCGGCAATTGAATTCAATAACTTTTGGTCCAGAGGAAGTGAGCATTAATCCTGCATAAATGACTCCGATATATTTGATTTTCTTTTTTTTCAGACCTTTTAAAGTAGGGATAAGAACAAGCTCTGTTAAGTCATTAAGATCTTGTTGATTGATTAGAAGTGCAGGCGCATAAGCTCCCATTCCTCCAGTATTTGGACCGTTATCTCCGTCAAGTAATCTTTTGTGATCCTGTGCTGGAGGAAGAATAATTAATTTTTCTCCATCACAAAGAGCAAAAATAGAAACTTCTGGCCCTTCAATTTTTTCTTCGAGAATAATTTTATTCCCTGCAGAGCCAAACTTTCCAGAAAATACTTCTAAAATTGCATCCTTAGATTGTTCAATGGTTTCACATACAGTTACTCCTTTACCTGCAGCAAGACCATCTGCTTTTATAACAAGAGGTTGATTGAAATTTTGAAGAATTTTTAGTGCTTCCTCTTTAGATCCTGCCGACCAATACTTGGCTGTAGGGATATTGTTTTCTATCATCAGAGCTTTAGCCCAGTCTTTACTTGCTTCTAATTGAGCGCCTTCTTTGCCGGGACCAAATACTGTCAATCCTGCGTCACGCATTTTATCTGCTAATCCCAGCGCTAAAGGGACTTCAGGACCAATAATTACTAAATTAATTTGAAGTCGTTGACATTCACTAATAATAGTTTTTTCATCTTCAGATTTGGTTTTTAGGCAAATACATTTTTCAAAGTTTGATGTGCCACCATTCCCAGGGCAAACATATATTTGTTGAATAGATTCGTTTCTTGATAAAGCCCAGGCAATAGAATTTTCTCTACCTCCGCTTCCAATTATTAATATTTTTTTTAGTTGGCTTAAGCCATCAGTCTTTTGAATTCTTACCATAGTTTTTCTCTTGCTTGGATGAAAAAATAGTTTTAGTAGATCTTTGATTAGCTTTTGATTATTATTTAATAAATTCTTTGAAGAAAAGTTGTTTAGTAGTTTGGAGCTTGTTCTTTAAATTACTTTGTTTTGGTTGAGGTGATTTTTTTAGCATTGGCTATTTATACTAATTAGATATCAGAGGTATTAATGAATCATATCCAAGGACCACTCGTATATGAAGGGAAGGCGAAACGAGTTTTTGCATGTGAAAATCCAGATAGGGTTTTAATAGAGTTCAAAAATGATGCTACTGCTTTTAACGCTAAAAAACGATCAGAGATTGAGGGCAAAGGTCGCTTGAATTGCAAAATTTCTGCGGCTCTTTTTAAATTACTTGAATTGAATGGAATTCCTACGCACTTTTTAGAACTTCATTCAGAAACATTCATGATTGCAGACAAAATTAGTGTAATTCCTTTGGAAATTGTTATTCGCAATATTGCTACAGGTTCATTGTGTAGAGAAACACCCATTATTCAAGGAACAATATTAAACCCTCCACTCCTTGATTTATATTATAAAGATGATGAATTGGGAGACCCTATACTTACAGAAAGTAGATTAAAGTTGCTTGATTTGATAAGTACTTCTCAGATGGAAGAGGTAGAGAAAATTACTAGAAGTGTAAATAAGATTTTAAAAGAATATTTTGATTCACTTGATTTACTATTAGTCGACTTTAAATTAGAGTTTGGTCTTAATTCGTTAGGGAAACTTGTTGTGGCCGATGAGATAAGTCCAGATAATTGTAGGTTTTGGGATAAAAAAAACTCTGATCCCAAGGATCGTATCCTTGACAAAGACCGCTTTCGGCAAGATCTTGGAGGTGTTATTGATGCCTATGAGGAGATTTTGAAACGTATAGAAAAAGAATCCTCTAATGCTACTTAATCCAATTATTCTGGGCTAAGAATTACGTAATTTAACTGAATTGTTTTGAAATCTATGTTCAAAAGACACACCAGCTCTAATAAGAAATTAAAAAGGAATAGTTCATATGCAATTGCTTTAGCATTTCCTTTTGTTAGTCTTTTTGGAGAAACTAAGGCTTCTAAAATAATCTTAGGTGAAAATAAATTATTTATTGAAAATGAATATATTCAAAGTTTCGAATTTACGAATCAAGTCAAGAATAATAAATTTAATTTAAAGTTTGATGGTTTTTTAGTTGCGGATAAAATAAATAAAAAAGAAGAAAATACTGTAACTGAAGAAAAAAGAGTATTAATTTCAGAGATAATTATTGAGGGACTTGAAGATCATCCTGAAAAAGAGCGTTTGGAGGTCTTAGCTTATGATTCAATTTTAATTAGACCAGGTAGTAAAGTTACAAGTGAAGAAGTTAAGAAGGATTTAGATCGGATTTATTCAACTGGCTGGTTTTCGGGAGCAAAAATTGAATCTTTAGAGAGTGCTTTAGGAGTTCAACTTCTGATCAAAGTTAATCCAAATCCTATATTGAAAAAAATTACTATTTTACCGCCTGTAAGAAAAATATCAAATACAAAATTGAAAAAGATATTTAATAATGATTATGGAAAAACCTTAAACCTCAATACTCTTCAGATAAGAATTAAAGAAATTAAAGATTGGTATAATTCTAATGGTTATTCATTAGCAAGAATATCTGGCCCAAGTCGTTTAACTAAGGATGGAATAGTAGAACTTAATATTCAAGAAGGATATATAGATGGTATAGAGATTAGTTTTATTGATGAAGATGGTAATACAGAAGATGAAAAAGGAAGAATCATAAAAGGAAAAACAAAAAAATGGGTAATTGAAAGAGAGTTAATAACAAAAGTTGGAGATGTTTTTAATAGAAATAAATTAGAATCAGATATAAAAAGACTATATTCAACATCACTTTTTAATGATGTAAAAGTAACTCTTAAACCAGTTAAGTCTAAACCAGGAAGTATCATAATTTCATTAGGTATAACTGAGCAAAGAACTGGTTCTTTGACAGGGGGTCTTGGCTATAGCGGAGCTCAAGGTGTGTTTGGACAGATTGGATTACAAGAGTCCAATCTGATTGGTAGATCATGGTCATCAAATATGAATTTGACTTATGGTGAATATGGAGCCTTGTTGAATATTTCCTTATATGATCCATGGATTAAAAATGATAAACACAGAACATCTTTTAGAACTTCGTTGTATTTAAGTAGAGAAGTTCCGCAAGAACTAAGAAGTCAAGATGGAGGAAGTATTCGAGGAGTTATAGATAGATATGAGGCACCTAATTCATCGATAAGTTATGACACTAATCAATCTCACAACTTAGATTTAAATAATAATAATATTTTAATTGAAACTGGACCATTTGCTAATCTTTCTTCGGCTAAGTTGTCGGCCCCTCAGTTTAGTTGGTTTGATGATGAAGGTGACTCTATTGTCTTAGAGCGAACAGGAGGAGGCTTCTCTTTCGCAAGGCCTTTAAATGGTGGTAAGCCTTTAAAAAAAGTACCTTGGAGTGTTCTTATTGGTGCAAATTTCCAGAAAGTTAAACCAATAAACTATGCAGGAGATAAAAGACCTTATGGTGTTGCATCCACAAATTTTAAAGAAGGTAAAGTACCTAAGAATGAAATTATTTGTGTTGCATTTAATTGCTCTTCAGAAAATACATTGATTAGTCTTAAAAGTGCCGTTACTTACAACAATTTAAATGATTCAAGAAATCCAACCTCCGGAGATTATTTCAATATTGGTTCAGAACAATTTATTAGTTTAGGCGAGAATTCACCGACTTTTAATAGATCTAGGGTTAGTTATTCACGTTTTTATCCTGTTGATTGGTTGAAGTTCCATAAGGGTTGTCGTCCTAAGCCTGGTAAAAAGGCAGATTGCTCCCAGTCGTTAGGTTTTCAGGCAAAAATAGGAACAATTATTGGAGAGCTACCTCCTTATGAAGCATTTTGCTTGGGAGGAACCAGCTCTGTTAGAGGTTGGAATTCTTGTGATTTAGGCGTTGCAAGAAATTATGGAGAGGCAACAGCAGAATACAGATTTCCTATTTGGCGATTAGTCTCTGGGGTGCTATTTGTTGATGCAGGATCTGATTTTGGTTCCCAATCGAATGTTCCAGGGAAGCCTGGGAAAATTCTTGAAAAACCTGGATCTGGTTTTTCAGTGGGTCCTGGAGCAGTCATCAATACACCTGTTGGCCCAATTCGGATAGAGGCAGCCAGTCAAGATTTTAGTGGTAATTGGCGATATAACATCGGAATAGGCTGGAAATTCTAGTGTTCTCATTTCCCGATGATTATGAACAAGGCTGGACGCTTAAAAATGAGATTGAAAAAGATGGTATTGGATTGCATACAGGTCTTAAATGTACGGTAATTATTAAGCCAACAGATTTAATTGGATTTTATATTTCTTTTGCTGACGAACCTAATAAAGTTATTCCTATCGATATTTCGCATGTAAGGAATACTCCTTTATGCACAACACTTGATCTGAATGGAAAAAAAGTATCTACGGTTGAACACTTGCTAGCTTCATTAATTGGCGCAGGGTTAACTCATGTACATATAGAAATAGATGGAAGTGAGATCCCTTTGCTTGATGGTTCTGCGATTGGTTGGATTGAGGAAATTGAGAAGGTAGGAATGATTAGTTCTACTTCATCTCCCAGACCAAGGCCAAAAATAACATCTCCAATTTTTGTAAGCCATGGAGAAAGTGTGATTTTTGCTAAACCATCAAAAAATTTGAAATTAATAGGTTTGATTGATTTCCCATACAAGGCAATTGGACAGCAAATGTTCTCCATTAATCTTTCTCCAAATAATTTTGTTAAAGAAATTGCACCTGCTCGTACTTTTGGCTTTCTTGATCAGTTAGAAGAATTAAAGAAAGCTGGACTAATTAAAGGAGGAGCACTTGAAAATGCCCTGGTTTGTAATGGTGATTCTTGGGTAAATCCACCCTTGAGATTTGAAAATGAACCAGTACGTCACAAATTGCTTGACTTGATTGGAGATCTAGCTCTTGTTGGATTGCCGAGGGCTCAAATATTTGTGTATAAGGGTTCTCACTCTCTTCATGCTGAATTTGCAGCTTCTCTTCAAAAGGTATTAACTTAATTAAATCTGATTTTGACTGACATCTCTTCTTCCCAACCTCTTGTTTTAAATAGCGAGCAAATAATGGGGCTTTTGCCTCATAGATATCCTTTTGCGCTTGTTGACAGATTGATTGAACATGACCCAGGAAAGAAAGCGGTGGCAATAAAGAATGTCACTCTTAATGAGCCTCAATTTCAAGGCCATTTCCCTGACAGGCCTTTGATGCCAGGAGTCTTAATAGTAGAAGCAATGGCTCAAGTAGGTGGTTTGATTGTTTCTCAAATGCCTGATCTTCCAAAAGGACTGTTTGTTTTTGCTGGGATTGATTCAGTTCGGTTTAGGCGACCAGTGGTCCCTGGAGATCAATTATTAATCTCTTGTGAGTTGATAAGCATCAAAAGGAAGAGATTTGGAAAAGTTAGGGGCGAGGCAAAAGTTGATGGTCAATTGGTTTGTTCTGGAGATTTGATGTTTTCTCTTTTGGATTGATCTGATGGGTGAACTGGAATCTTCTGAAAGCTTAATAGCAGATAACAAAGTTAATATTCATGACTTTGCTGATGTGTCTCCTAAGGCTGAACTTGGGAAAGGTGTATGTGTGGGTCCAGGGGCTGTAATTGGTCCAGATGTGATTGTTGGTCCCAATACTTGGATAGGACCAAATGTAATCATCGAGGGAAAAGTGAAAATAGGATCTAATAATAAGATTTTTCCAGGAGCATGTATTGGATTAGAACCCCAAGATTTGAAGTACAATGGATATCCTACAAATGTTTTAATTGGAGATAATAATACTTTTAGGGAATGTGTAACTATTAATAGGGCGACTTTTGAAGGAGAGAAAACGATAGTTGGGAATCAAAATTTATTAATGGCTTATTCACATTTAGGACATAATTGTGAAATTGGAAATAATGTAGTAATTGCTAATAGTGTGCAGATTGCGGGTCATGTTGTTGTCGAAGATAGAGCTGTTATTGGAGGTTGCTTGGGGATACATCAATTTGTACATGTTGGTTATTTAGCGATGATTGGAGGTATGACGCGAGTTGACAGAGATGTTCCTCCATATTGCTTAGCAGAAGGGCATCCTGGAAGAATGAGGGGACTAAATAAAGTTGGAATTAAAAGGAAAAGTATAGATAAATATAATAAAGAAGAATATCTACAATTGAAAAGAATCTGGAATTTATTATTTAAATCTGAATATGTAATTTCTGATGCTTTGAAAATTGCAAAACAAGAGAATTTATTGCAATCTTCCGCAAGGTTATGTGGATTTATAGAACTCTCAATTGGGAAAGGTAGAAGAGGCCCAATACCTTATTTAATGCCAACTAAATAAATAATGAAGCTATTAATCAGTACTGGTGAAGTCTCTGGAGACTTGCAGGGAAGTTTATTAATAAAAGCTTTAAAGACTAATGCCGAAAAAAGAAAAATTGAACTAGAGATAATTGCTTTAGGTGGTGAAAGAATGAGAGAGGCTGGTGCTAAATTAATCTCTAATACCTCTTCAATAGGTGCAATTGGTTTTTTGGAAGCTCTTCCTTACATTCTTCCAACTTTAAATTCACAATCAAAAATTGATAATTACTTAAGTTCTTACCCTCCTGATGCAGTTATTTTAATTGATTATATGGGGCCAAATATTCGACTAGGGTTAAAAGTAAAAAAAAAGTTCCCTAATATTCCAATAATTTATTATATTGCGCCTCAGGAATGGGCCTGGAGATTAGGAGATTCGGGTACAACTGATTTGATTAGTTTTACAGATAAAATCTTAGCTATCTTTGAAGAAGAAGCTAAATTCTATTCAAATAAGGGAGGGAATGTAAAATTTGTGGGTCATCCAATGTTGGATTTTTATAGAGATATTCCTAGTAGAGAAGATTCAATGAGGAAATTAGGATTAACTCCTGATGAAAAACTTCTTCTTATCATTCCAGCTTCTCGAAAACAAGAACTTAAATATATTTTACCTACATTGCTAAAAGCCGCTAAGCTTCTTCAGGAAAAGAATCCTTCCATCACTGTTCTAATACCATCTGGTTTAAAAGAATTTGATAAACTATTAAATAATTCATTAAAAGAATATGGTGTATCTGGAAGGATTATTTTGTCGAATGAAGTAGATAATATTAAGCCATTTTTATTTTCGGCTGCTCAACTTGCTTTAGCTAAGTCTGGGACGATAAATATGGAATTAGCTTTAAACTCAGTTCCACAAATCGTTGGATATAAAGTAAGTAGGGTTACTGCTTTTTTTGCAAGATATCTATTGCGATTTAATGTTAAATATATTTCTCCAGTTAATCTTCTTTTAAATAAAATGTTAATACCTGAGTTCGTACAAGAAGATTTTAAATCAGAAAAAATTTTTAATGCAGCATTAAGAATTCTTGAAGATAATTCGTCAAAAGAAGACATAATGCTTGGTTATAAAAGATTGAAAGATAAATTAGGAAAGCCTGGAGTTACAGATAGAGCTTCAAAGGATATTCTGGACATGTTATTTCAATGATTCCTATGAAGAAAATCCTCAGAAGACTAATAGTATTGTGTTTGCTTATGCAACTATTTATAACTTTCCCAGTGGAAGCATTTGCCGAATCAGAAGAAGCTATTTTTGCAGGTGGTTGTTTTTGGTGCCTAGAGCATGATCTAGAGAAACTTGATGGAGTCGTTACGGCTGAAAGTGGATACTCGGGAGGAGATCTGATTAATCCCACATATGAAAATCATAGTGGTCATCAAGAGGTTGTTAAAGTTGTTTTTGATCCTGACATTATTGATTATAAATATTTACTTAAGCAGTATTGGGTTAATATAGATCCTTTTGATAATGACGGACAATTTTGTGATAGAGGTAATGCGTATAAGCCTGTTATTTTTACATCTAATAAAGAACAAGAGAGTGAGGCAAAAGAGAGTCAAGAAACTATATCTGTTGCGTTAAATATACCTTTGGATCAATTAAAGGTTGATATTATTGATTCAAAGACTTTTTGGATGGCAGAGAAGTATCATCAAGATTTTGCAGTTAAAAATCCACTTAAATATAATTTTTACAGAAATAGTTGTGGAAGAGATAATAGATTAAAAAAAGTCTGGGGTGATACAAATCTTTTATTTAAAGATCTATAAAAATTTACTTTTTATGTTTAGATATTGATTATTTTGGATTTATTAATTGGGTTTTTGACTCAAGTCTTTTATCCAATTAACTAACGTTCTAACTCCATAACCTGTAGCACCTTTTGGGTTGATATCTCTATCTTTTTCAGTCCAACATGTACCTGCTATGTCAATGTGTGCCCAAGGAATACTTGAGGTCACAAATTCTTTTAAGAATAAGGCAGCAGTAATTGATCCCCCTGGCCTAGGGCCTGTGTTTTGCAAATCAGCAATAGATGATTTAATTCCAGATTTGTATGAATCTTGCATGGGCATCCTCCAAATGCCTTCTCCGGCTTTGGCTGCTGCTTTAGTTAATTGGTTAGATAACTTATCATCGTCAGTCCATAATCCTGCTATTTCATCTCCTAGTGCAATGACACATGCGCCAGTAAGAGTCGCTAAATCTACGATAGCGTTAGGTTCGAGTTTGCAAGCGTATACCAGAGCATCAGCGAGAGTTAATCTTCCCTCTGCATCGGTATTGTTCACTTCAATAGTCTTTCCATTGGAAGCTTTGACAATATCTCCAGGATGCAGTGCAGAACCATTAATCATGTTTTCGCAGGAAGCGACAATAAAATGAACTTCGATGTTGTTTGGTTTTAGTTCTGCAATGGCTCTTGCTGCTCCAAGAACAGAAGCACTACCTCCCATGTCGTATTTCATTTTTTCAATTTGAGAGGCCCCTACTTTTAAGTTGTATCCACCAGAGTCAAAAGTTAAGCCTTTACCAATTAATACGATTTTGTTTTTAGCGGTTTTTGAAGAATATTTTAAATGTATAAATTTGGGATCTAGATCTGATCCCTTAGCAACTGCTAAGTAAGCTCCCATGCCTTGATCTTCGCACTCTTGTTTATTAAGAATTTTTAAATCCAGATCATAATCAGAGGCTAATTTCTCAGCTTCTTTAGCCATTTGATATGGAGTAAGAAAATTCGGAGGAGCTGAAACAAGTTCTCTAGCAAATTTAACTCCTTCGCAAATAGGATTTATTTCGGCAATTGCTAGTTCGGTAGCTTTGACATTTAATCCTATTAATTCAACTTCCTCTATTGAAGTTGATTCTTTTGGTTCTGATTTAAATCTAAGATCTTTGATAGAAGACAATCGAACAGCTTCCCCAACTGCGGAGGCAGCTGATGATGGATCAAATGCATCCCAAGGGAAAGATATTCCTAATTTTTTTTCATAACCAAAAACTTGACGTGTTCCTATTGAAGCAGCTTTTCGCAAGTCCTCAACTCGAAGATTTTCAGCCTTACCTAGTCCTACAAATATAATTTTTTTTATTTTGCCTTCATTAAGCTCAATTGATAATTTTTGACTTTTTTGGCCTTCAAACTTTGCGTCATCAAACCTTTGGCTCAAATAAGTGTCTTTTATAATTGTTTTAAATGAATTTATTTGACTTTCGATTCTTCCTTCTAAAAGTCCACAAATAAGTACTGATCCTGACCATTCGTTAATTTCTTTGGCGACTGCTGAAATTTGCATTTAATTTTTTTACTTATGCTAATGATAACAATTTTTTCTAACTGATTTGAGAAGTAAATGGTGTGGCCCATATTCCCCTTGTCTCTTTATTAAAAGGTGGAAGCCAAGTTTGAATAAGCTTTTGTTCTAATTTTCTTCTTTCCTTAGTTTTAATTGGAACATCAAGCCAGAAACGAATGTTTAATTTGGGTGTCATATTCGCTTTTTGTAGGGTATCGGAATAACTTGAAAGGTAATTTTTACAGTCATGCACTCCTTTCCACCTCTTTTCTGCAGAAATTGTTTCTCCAATATATAAAATA